>JAJXYE010000088.1 GCA_021780735.1 Pseudomonadota bacterium
AATTACGCGACTACCGGGTCGGCGACAGCCTGCGCAAGATCGACTGGAAGGCCACCGCGCGCAACAGCCGGCTGATCTCGCGGGAGTATCGCGAGGAGCGCAACCAGCAGGTGGTGCTGATGCTCGACTGCGGTCGGCGCATGCTGGCGCAGGACGACCAGCTGGCGCATTTCGATCACGTGCTCAACGCCTCGCTGGCGCTGGCCAGCATTGCACTGCGCGAGGGCGATGCGGTCGGCATGCTGGCCTGCAGCGGCCAGCAGCAGCGCTGGCTGCCGCCACAGCAGGGCAGTGGCGGCATGGACATGCTGCTCGGTGCCGGCTACGACCTGCAGGCGCTGCCGCTGGCCACCGACTACCTCGCCGCCGCCAGCGCACTGCAGGCACATCAACGGCGCCGCGCGCTGGTGGTGCTGATCAGCAACGTGCGCGACGAGGACGATGCCGAGTTGCGCATGGCGGTGTCGATGCTGGCTCGGCGGCACCTGGTGATGCTGGTCAGCCTGCGCGAGCTGGCGCTGGACCGCGCCGCGGGTGAACCCGGCGACGAGCTGGAAACGAGCATCCGCAGCGCCTCGGCGATGCATTACCTGGCCGAGCGCGAGCGTGTGCACGAAGCATTGCGCCGCGAGGGCGTCAACACGCTCGATGTCAGCTGCAGCGAATTGTCCGGTGCCCTGATCGAGCGCTATCTCAGCGTCAAGCGCAGCAACCGGCTGTAGCGAAGACCGGTTTTCACGACTGGTCTGGCGACGGGGCAACGGCATGGCTCGCGAGCGGGCTCCGCTACGGTGTCTGCGTCAATCCTCCTCCGCGTGCGGCTTCCATTCGTCGCTGAGCTGTTTCTGCACGGTCGGAGGAACCGCTTCGTAGTGGCTCAGATCGAGGCTGTAGCGACCGCGCCCGCCGGTCATCGACTTCAGCTCGGTGGGGTAGTCGATCAGCTCGGCCAGCGGTGCCTGAGCCTTGATCACCAGCTCGCCACCGCGCTGGATGTCGGTGCCCAGGATGCGCGCGCGCTTGCTGGCCAGGCCGCCGGTGACGTCGCCGACGTTGTGCTCGGGAATCGCCACCTCGACGTTGACGATCGGCTCCAGCACGATCGGCCGTGCCTTGACCACCGCGTCGAGGAAGGCCTTCTTGCCGGCGCTGATGAAGGCGACTTCCTTGGAGTCGACCGAATGGTGCTTGCCGTCGTACACGGTCACGCGCAGATCCTGCAGCGGATAACCGGCGATCGCGCCGTGTTCCATCGCCTGGCGCACGCCCTTCTCGATCGCCGGCAGGTACTGGCCGGGAATCACGCCGCCCTTCACCTCGTCGACGAATTCGAAGCCGGCGCCGCGGTCGAGCGGCTCGATGCGCAGGAACACCTCGCCGAACTGGCCGGCGCCGCCGGTCTGCTTCTTGTGCCGGTGATGACCCTCGGCATGGCCGGCGATGGTTTCGCGGTAGGCGATGCGTGGCGGATGGGTTTCCACCTCCACGCCGTAGCGCTCGCGCATGCGTTCCAGCATCACCTTCAGGTGCAGGTCGGACAGGCCGCGCACCACCGTTTCGTTGAGCTCCTTGTGATGCTCGACGCGAAAGCAGGGATCCTCCTCGGCCAGCCGCGCCAGCGCATTGGACAGCTTCTGCTCCTGGCCCTTGTGCCGTGGCTCCAGCGCCAGGCCGTACATCGGCTCGGGAAACGCCAGCGGGGCCAGCGAGATCGAGTCCTCGTCGTGCGAATCGTGCAACACCGCGTCGAAATGGATTTCCTCGACCTTGGCCACCGCGGCAAGTTCGCCGGGGAATGCCTCCTCGATCTCGACGTGGTTCTTGCCCTGCAGCCGGAACAGATGGCCGACCTTGAACGGCTTGCGGCCGTCGTCGACCAGCAGCTGGCTGTCGCGACGAATCGTGCCCTGCCACACGCGGAACACGCCGAGCTTGCCGACAAACGGGTCGTTGACGATCTTGAACACGTCGGCGATCACGTGCGCACCCGGGTCGTTGCTGACCTGCAGCGGCATGCCGTCGCCGCGCACGAACGGCGGCGGGTTGCCCTCGGCGGGATTGGGCAGCAGCCGCGCGGCGACATCGAGCAGCTCCTTCACGCCGGCGCCGGTGCGCGCACTGACGAAGCAGATCGGCACCAGGTGCCCCTCGCGCAGGCATTGCTCGAACGCGTCGTGCAATTGCTGCGGGGTCAGCGCGTCCTCGCCGTCGTCCAGATAGCGACCCATCACCGTCTCGTTGATCTCCACCACCTGGTCGAGGATGCGCTGGTGCGCCTCGGCCAGTGAGGAGAAATCGGTGGCGCCTTCGCTGTGGAAAAAGCAGTCCAGCACCCGGGTGCCGCGCTGGGCGGGCAGGTTCACCGGCAGGCATTCACTGCCGAATTCGTCGCGCAGGGCATCGACCAGGGCCGCCAGGTTGGCGCCGTCGAAATCGATCTTGTTGACCACCAGCACCCGCGCCAGGCCGCGTTCGCGTGCATGCATCATCATGCGCCGGGTGCTGTGCTCGATGCCGTTGATCGCGTTGACCACGATCGCGGCGGTCTCCACCGCGGCCAGCGCGGCCAGCGTGGCGCCGCGGAAGTCGGCGTAGCCGGCAGTGTCGATCAGGTTGATCTGGCAGTCGCCGTGCTCGAGCCGGGCCACGCAGCTGTCGATGGAATGCACGCGCGCCTTTTCCTGGCTGTCGGTATCGGACACCGTGCTGCCGCGCTCCACCGTGCCCTGGGTCTGGATCACGCCAGTGGCCTGCAGCAGTGCTTCGAACAGTGTGGTCTTGCCCGCGCCGGCGTGGCCGACCAGGGCGATATTGCGGATGCTTTCCGTGTGGGAGCCTGTCTGGACAGTCATCACGATCTCCGCCGAAAGCTGTTCGCCCGCAGGGCAAGGAAGGCAGAGGAAGCGTAGGCCGATACGCGACCGAGCGATGCCGCCATGTGGGCGAAAGGTTTCGGCCCGAAGAGTCGCCCCGTCAGTGCCGCCATGCGGCAGCGCGCAGCGTGGTCATGGCGCCACCACGACCTGCGCCACGCACGATCACCTGACAGCCCTGACGGGGCAACGTGGATTGCGATGACTGTCCAGACAGGCTCGAACACGATGCGACCCTCCTCTTGGCAGGGCGTGGCCTCGTGGCATGAACGGCGCCGCATGAGGCCGCGCGTGGCAGCTGACGATGACGGGCCGTCATGGTCGTCCTGCGGATGAAGCAGGTCAGGGCGGTCATGGCGGAATCGGCGCAGGGCGCCAATGATCTAGCCTTGTGCCAACCGATGGTGCGGTCAAGCTGCACTGCGGGGAACGTGCCCGCCGGGACGCGGTCTGAGTGGGACAGGCACCGAGCGGCGACCTCCGGTCGATCGTGGTTCAAGCGGTCTGCGGCATGCTGACCATCGTCCTTGGCATCTACGAGGCATCGTCATCGCACCTGCGCGATCCGACCTTCAGCGGCAACCCACCTCGAGCCAGCCACCCTCGAGCGGTGAGCTGCCGGCTCCGTCCGGCCAACGGCTGGCCGCCGTGACGTGGCCAGCGCGCGTGCCGCGGCCGCCGCGACGTGGGCGCGATCCGCTGATCGGAGTCCGGCAGCACCGGCTGGCGCTGTTGCTGGCCATGCTGCTGCATGTGCTGTTCGTGCTGGTGGCCTGGTACAGCATGCGTCCGCCCACCACGCGGCCGGCACCGGCCACCACGCCGGGCGAGTTCATGCAGGTGCGTTTCATCAGCCTGTCGCCGCCTACCGTGGTGCCGCCGCCACCGGCGCTGCAGGTGCCGCCGCCACCCGCATCGCCGAGGCCGCCGCCAGTGGTCGAGGCACCGGCCAAGGGCGCGCTGGTGCTCAGCCCGACGCCGACGCCGCCGACGCCGCCGCCGTTGTACGACAAGAACGGCCAGCCCATCCTGCCTGCCGCTTCCGGCAGCGCGCCGGTTCCGGGCTACGTGCAGCCCTTGCCGCAAGGCGACCGCCGGATCATGCGTCATGACAGCCCGGTCACCTACCAGTCGACGCGCTTCGAGAAGGACTGGCACAGTGGCGGCAACGCCTTCGACAGCGCGCTGCAGAAACTGGTCGACAAGACCACGTTGAAAAAGACCATTCACCTGCCCCGCGGCGTTCGCATTCATTGTGCGGTGTCGATCGCCATGCTTGCCGGCGGCTGTGGCGGCGATCCACCGCCGCCGCCTTCGGCCAAGGACGGTGACGAGCGCCTCAACATGGCGCCGGCGGCCTCGCTGGACGGTCGACCGCATGGGCCCGCACCGCCCAGCGTCGAGCAATGCATCGCCATGTATCGGGCTGGCAAGCCGCTGGCCCATGGCTGTCCCGTGGACACCCCGAATCGTTCGGTCGATGCCGAAGCACAGGCCCACCGGCCAGCGGCGGCGAAGCAGCCCTGAGCGTCATGCGGAACCGCGGCCACGGCCGTTACACTCGGCACATGCCCTTGCCACCCCCGGATCCCAGCAGCGCCGGCCGTTCCGTCAACCCGGCGCGGGTGATGCTGAACTCGCCGCTGGCTGCGGCTACCCGCGCACGGGTCTACCACCAGCGCACCCGGCCGCGACCACCGGAGCGGGGTTTGCGCGTGCTGGGCATCGTCGGTGCCTTGCTGGTGCACCTGATCTTTCTGTTCGGCTTCATCCTCGGCCCGGCATTCGAGCCGACCCTGCCGCCACCGCCGAAGGAACTAGTGCTGCAGATCCGCCTGATCGAACCACCGCCCCCGCCACCCCCGCCGCCGGTTCGTGGCACGCCGCCGAAGGAACGCGGTCCGCGCCACCAGGGCCGGCGCAGTGCACCGGTCGTGGTCAGCGAGCGCAGTGCCAACACCGAGGCCGTCGCCGTGATGCAACCGCGGCCGAAGCCGCAGCCGGCACCGCCCAGGTCGGCCCCGCCGGTGGTCGCTGCGGCGCCGAAGGCTGCGGCCATCAAGCCCAGGCCGGCGGCGGCACCACCCGCACCGGCCAGCCTCAAGCAGCCGGCGCCACCGCCCCACCCCAAGCCGACTCCGCCAGCCGGTGAGCCGCCCGCGTTGGCCCTGCCGACGCCGAAGCCACTGCCGCCGGTGTTGCCGAAACTGCAGCCCGAGCCCGTGCGCCCGCCGCAGGCCGAGGGCAATCGCCCGCTGTTGCCGCCGACTTCGCTGACCCTGCCGAAATTGCCCGCGCCGGTGCCCACCCCGGTCGCCCTGCCAAGCATGGCGCTGCATATCGATGTGCCCAAGGTCACGGCGCCGGTCAGCGTGGCGCCCGCCACGCCCCAGCCGCCCGCCGCGCCCGAGGTGCCGAAACTGCAGCCGGTTCCGTTGCCGGCGCAGCCGTCGCCCCGAGTCAACCTGAAGCCGGTGGCGATCACGCCGGTACTCATCACGCCGCAGGACCAGCCGCAGCTGCAGACGCCGGCGATCGCCGTTGCCGCCACCGAAGTGCAGGCGGCGCCGCCGAGTACGGCCGCCCCTGCGCCAACACCGCTTCCACTGGCGCAGGTCGAGCTGGCTCCTGTCGCCAGCAAGCCGGCCGTCCAGCCGGTGAAACTGCCCTCGGCGCTGAGCGTGCCGACCACGGTGGCGAGCGTGGCGCCAGCCAACCCGACCGAGGCCAGCGAGCCGGCCACGCCGCCCAAGTCAGCCAGCGTCGAGTCGGCGAGCGCAGCGAAGCCGGCGCCGCAACCGGGTGAGCCGAGCGGGCCGCCCGATGTCAGCCGTGCGCCCGATGCCATACCCCAGGGCAGCGACCATGCCATCGTCGGCAAACCCGAAGGCGTGGTCAGTGCCACCGCGGCGCCTGATTCGGGCAACCCGGCGCGGGTGCCTGCGGTAACGGGGACGGGCAAGGCCGATGGCAGCCATGGCAAGCGGCAGGGCGCCGGCAAGCCTGGCGGCGACCAGCCCGGTGCGGGGCAGGGTGTCAAGCAAGGCGACCTCGGCGCCTACGTGCAGCTGAAGCCGCAGGGCGATACCGAGATCATGCGCCATGGCGCGCCGAACATCGGCTATCAGGCCACCCGCTTCGACAAGGACTGGACACCCGAAGGCGAGAGCTCGGTCGATACCGCGCTGCGTCACGCGGTCGAGAAAACCACCATGAAGCACACCTTCCACCTGCCGCGCGGCGTGCGTGTCGAGTGCGCGGTGAAGCCCTTGCTGCCCATCGCGCTGTTCGCGTGCCACAACCCCGATCCCCCGCCGCAGCCGGTCGCTGCCAAGGTCTACGACCCGCTGCATCTGGCACCGGCCAGCCCGCTGGCGCCACCGGCCGCAGCGGCGAGCAGCGCCGCCGCACCGGCGCCGATGATCAAGGTCGACAACAGCGCCGAATGCGCCGCCGCCCGCCTCGCCGGCGGCCCGCCGCCGCCCGGTTGCGAAGCCGATGACATGCTGCCGCTGAAGCCGGTCCGCGCACCTGCATCGGCATCCAGTTCCTGGGTGCCAGCCAGCGATCAGTTTCATTGAGGGGCCGCCGCCAGCCTT
>JAJXYE010000058.1 GCA_021780735.1 Pseudomonadota bacterium
GACGAAGGTGCCGGACTGAGCCCCGAGCAGTGCGAGCGTGCCTTCGAGCGCTTCGTGCGGTTCAACCCCGCCGGCGCCGACGATCGCGGCAGCGGCCTCGGCCTCGCCATAAGTCGCAGCATCATCCAGTTGCACAACGGCCGCATCCACGCCGAGCCGGGCAAGAGCGGCCGGGGCCTGCGCGTCGTCTTCGAGATACCGGCGCAGTAGCCGGCGGCATCCGCTGCGGCATGCGTCTACTGGCGTGCACCGGCCACATGCAGGGTCAGCGTGGCAAATGCACCGTTGCGCGCCAGCGCGGTGATCCGATAGTCACCTGCTGCGGGCAGAGTTTGCAGCCAGCGTGCATCTGCCGCGCTGCTGCCTTGCAGGCGGCCATTGAGCAACCATTGCACCGGGCCTTGCGCACCCAGAACCTGCAGGCTTGCCTGCAGCGGGCGGTCGCTGTTCGGTGCACGGCGCAGGGTGACGCCGTCGTTGAGGCCGGCAATGCGGATCGGACTGGCCTGATCGAGTGAATCGCCGGCGCAGCCCGGCGCCAGCGGCGGCAGCGTCGACGCGCGCCGGTCGTCGACGCCAAGCCATGGCGTGGCCAGTGCCGGCCATCGCGCCAGTTGCACGATGTGTTCAGGCGTGGCGTGGCAGCTGCCGCTGAGGCGCTGGCCGCGGGCATTGACGCGCAACGTGAGCAGGCCCGATGCCCACGCACCCAGCTCGCGTTCGGCGAACGTCGGCGGTATCGCATCGTCCAGCACCCAGGCCGTGCGCCGTTGCCGGCACAGCGCGGCCGGCGTGCTGGCGACCGCGCCGCCGAGCGGCCAGCAGATAGCGACGGAACGCACGCTGGCCGGTGCCGCGGCGTGCGTGCGGCCGCCGCGCTGCGGCAGCATGTCGGCGACCTGGAACAGCAGCGGCAGCGCGGTCACCGCGCCGTACTGACCGGGCGAGGGAGTACCGTCCGGACGACCGATCCAGACGCCGATGGTCCAGCGGTCGGTGACGCCGATCGCCCAGGCATCACGGTAGCCATAGCTGGTGCCGGTCTTCCAGGCCACGTTGGCGTGGCGGTTGATCACGCCTTCCAGTGGCGCGCCTTCGACATCGGCGGGGTTGCTGCCGAGGATGTCGCGGATGATCCATGCCGCCCCCGGCGACAACAGCCGGCGCGGTTGTGCGGGTTGCTCGGCGGTGTAGCGCGGCGTGCCGGCGATGCCGCCATTGGCGAACGCGGTATAGGCGCCCACCAGATTCTCCAGCCGGGTGGCGGCGCCGCCGAGGATGATCGACAGGTTCGGTTTCGCGCCAGAGGGCAGACCCAGGTCGACGCCGCCAGCGGCCAGACGCGCCACGAAACGGGTCGGGCCGACCCGATCCAGCACGTCCACGGCCGGCACGTTGAGCGAGCGCTGCAAGGCCTGCGCCGCGCTGACCGGTCCGCTGAACGCCTCGTCGAAATTGCCCGGTGCGTAGCCGCCGAAGTCCTGCGGCGCATCGACAAGCAGGCTCTGCGACGTGATCAGGCCGTCGTCCAGCGCCAGCCCGTACAGGAACGGCTTGAGGGTGGAACCGGGAGAACGCGGCGCGCTGACCATGTCGACATAGCCATGCCGCTCCCGGTCGCCGAAATCGCTGGTGCCCAGGTAGACCCGCGTCTCCAGGGTGGCGTTGTCGACCACCAGCAAGGCGGCGCTGCTGTGCGCCGGCAGGCGTGACAGATAATCGCTGACGCGATCCTCGGCGGCACGCTGCAGGTTGGCGTCGATCGTGCTGACGATGCGTCGCGCTGCCGGCTGCTGCCGGTGCAGCCGTTCGGCCAGCAAGGCCGCGGACAGCGGCGCGTGCAGGGAGCGCGCGACCACCGGCTCGATCTCCGCGTCGCGGATCTGCGCGGCGCTCCACACGCCGAGATCGCGCATGCGCCGCAGCACCTTGTCGCGCGCGGCGCGCGCCGCGACCGGGTGACGATCCGGGCGCAGCCGGCTGGGCGACTGCGGCAACACCGCCAGCAACGCCGCCTCGGCCCGCGACAGCCGGCTGGCCGGCTTGCCCAGGTAGGCCCACGATGCCGCCTCGACGCCTTCGATCGGCCCGCCGAACGGCGCGTGGTTGAGGTACAGGTCGAGGATCTGCGCCTTGCTCAGATGCGCCTCCAGCTGCAGCGCGCGGAAGATCTGCACCAGCTTGCCGCGGAACGTGTGCGGGATCGGATGGATGATCCGCGCCACCTGCATGGTCAGGGTCGAACCGCCCGACACGATGTGCCCATGCACGATGCCGCCGACAAGACCACGCAACAGGGCATACGGGTTGATGCCGGGATGACGGTAGAACCAGCGATCCTCGTAATGCAGCAGCGCGCTCAGATACAGCGGCGAGACCTTGTCCGCCGTGGTCGGGTAACGCCACACACCGTCGCTGTCGGCAAACGCGCGCAGCGGCGTGCCATCCCGCGCCAGCACCACCGTGCTGCCGCTGTCGGGCGCGGGCAGTCGCAATGGGAACAGACGGTCGAGCAGCACGGCGCCTAGCAGCAAGGCCAGCACGCCGATAGCGCTCGCGCGCATCAGGCGCCACAGCCGCGGGCGGCGTGGCGATGCGGCAACAATGGCGGAATCGATCATGCTCGGCTCACAGCTTTTTGTAGGAGCGCACCCTGTGCGCGATGCCTTTCGCACAAGAGCGTTCGCGCACAGGGTGCGCTCCTACAGGGTCATCATGGCTCGACCACATTGATCCGGGCGGGCATCGCCTTGCCGATGCCGCGCACGGCCGGGCGATACATGTCCTCCACCAGCGGCGGCGGCACGGTGTAGGTGCCCGGTGTCACCGCCCGCACCAGGTAGAACACGTGGGCGGCGTCGCCGCGACTGAGGTTGAGTGCGGCGGCATAGCGGTCGTCGCGGTATTCCTCGTGCACCACCTGGGCGGCGGAGTCGTGCTGGTCGAGATTGATGCCGTCGATCACCACGCCGGACCATTGCTGCGCGCCGCCCAGGTTGAGGTTCTCCACTTCCAGCCCGCCGGGGAGCAGGTCGGTGACCAGGGCGTCGGGGATGTTCATGCGCGCCTCGATGCTGAGTTCGACGATCAGCGTATCGCCCTCCTTCAGCGTGTCGCCGCTCCACGGCTTGCCGTCGGTGCTGAAGTAGCTGCGGCGCACGTCGATCTGGCTGTCGTCGGGGGCGGGCGCGGCCTTCGGGATGCCGGCCACGTCGAGGGTGGCGAAGATCGCCGCCGCGCTGGTCGGCTGCACGCCGACCCCGGCGTCGAGATCGGCGGCGGTCAGCTCGCGGCTCCACACGCGGCGATCCGGTGCCGTTTCGGTCTTGCCGGCCACGCTCATCGACGCGGCCAGCGGTGCGTTGCTCTTCGCGCCGAAGGCCGCCGCCACGCGGGCGATCGCCGCCTGCTCCTGCGTGCTCAGGTACGACCACGACCAGCGGTAGTTCTTGTCCTGCTGCTGGCGCTGGCGCACGTTGACGCTGGCGTTGCGCGCCCAGTCCACCAGCTTGGCGTCGTACTCGGGCTTGTTCATGCCGTAGGTATGGGTGAGCGCGACCATCAGCGCGAGGTCGCGCAGCTCCGAGCCGTAGTCGCCGACATACCAGGGGCGCTCCTTGCTCCAGGCGAACGCCTCGGCAATCGCCTGCTGCGCGCGTTCGTTGTCGCCCATCAGCTTCAGCGCGATGCCGAGATGCACCAGTGGCAGCGGCGCCACCAGCTTCTGCCGTTCGTTGTCGAAGATCGCGCGCAGCGTGCCCAGCGGCGCCCGGTTGACCCGCGCCAGCACGAAGCCGGAGTAAGCCTCGTCGGCGATGCGCAGGTGGTCGTGATGCTCATAGCCGTAATACGGATGGCCGCCGGCGAGCAGGTCGTCGTTGAGCCGCTGCAGCGCCTTCTGCAGCACGTCCTGCGGCACCGCGAAACCGGCATCGCGGGCATCCAGCATGAAGTCGACCACGTACGGTGTCATGAAGGTCTCGATCGGGCTGCTGCCACCCCAGAAACTGAAGTGGCCGCTGCTGGTCTGGAACGAGGCGATGCGTGACAGCGCACCCTCGACCGCGGCCTGGCGCACCGCGTCGCTCATCACCGGCGCGCCCAGCGCCCTGGCCGTCTGGCCGTCCAGGATCAGGGCGGCGTAGCCCTTGCTGGTGGTCTGCTCGATGCAGCCGTACGGATAATCCAGGATGCCGCGCAGCGCCGCCGCGTACGGCAATGGCGGCAGGGTGCTGAGGGTGATCCGCGCCCGCACCGTGGCCGGCAGCAGGCCGGCGATCGCCGCCGCGCCGAAGTGTTCGGGCTTGCCCGCCTGCAGCGCCAGCGGCGTGGTGCGAACCACTTCCGGCCAGGCCGGACGCACCGCGAATTCGAAGTGGCGGTCGACCTGGTAGTCGTTCAGCGACGCATGAATGTCGATCGTCGCCACTCCTGCACCGGCGGCAGCTGTCACCGGCATGTGCACGGTGGTGCCGGCGCCGTCCTTCAGCGCCACGCTCTGACTGGCATGCTCGAGCTTGATCAGGCCGCTGCCGGTGACGCTGACCCGGGCCGTGCCGTCCTTGCCCGAAAGGTTCTTCAGGTCGAGGCTGATCATCGCCTTGTCGCCGGCCGCCATCACCCGCGGCGTGCTCGGCTCGACCACCAGCGGCGCGCGCACGGTGACGTTGCCCTCGGCATTGCCGTAGCGGCTGTCGGTATACGCCAGCGCGGCCAGACGCAGGCTGCCGTTGAAATCGGGCACGTCCACATGCAGTTTCGCCCGACCTTGCGCATCGAAGGCCACCGGGCCGGCGAACAGGTCGACGATCCGCACCTTCGGGTTGAGCCGGGCCGCCCTGGGCAGCGCCTTGCCGCTCATGTCGCCACCGTAGCGCAGCCTGGCCTGCTCGCCGTCCATCGCCTCGATGATGCGGCTGTACAGGTCATAGGCGTCGACGCCGAGTGCGCGCTTGGCGAACAACCAGGACCAGGCGTCGGGCACCGGGTAATCGGTGATGTTGAGCACGCCCTGGTCGACCGCCGACAGCGTGACGTAAGCCTGCCTGCCGGCGAGCCCCGTGGCCTGCACGCTGACGTCGAGCGGATTGCCCGGACGCATCAGCGCCGGTGCGTCGAGCTTGAGCGGGATGCGCCGGTCGTTGCGGTCCATCGCCACGTACTCGATGCCCATCGCGCGGGCCGGCGTGGTGTGCTCGTCGGCCTCGCCGCCGCGGAATACCAGCGCGGTGACGTAGACATCGTGACGCTCCCAGTCCTTGGTCACCGGGATCTCGAACGTGGCACCGGCCCTGGCCTCGATGTCCTTCGTGTACAGAAGGTGGTCCGATTCCACCAGCAGCACGCCCGGGCCATCGTGCGGCGGCGTCACGGTGACCTTCATGGTGTCGCCGGCGCGGTAGCGTGCCTTGTCCAGTTGCAGCTTGACCTTGTCCGGGCGCGCCTCCTTGCCCAGGTTCTCGTCTTCCCAGCTCCAGCCGGCAAAGAACGGGAACACCGTGGTGAGCTGGGTCGCCGGGTCATACACCTCGATCCGGTAGCTGCCCCACTGCACCGGAAACTCCACATGCGCGGACTGGCCGGCGGCCACGTCGACGTCCTTCTCGTCGATCAGTTGCAGGCGCTGGTTGGCGTCCGATTTCCAGCCGCCGTTCTGCTCGTACAACCAGTAGAAATCGCGCAGCTCGCGCTGCAGGCGCACCTTCAGGTGCGCGCCGGCAACCCGCTTGCCGTCGGCATTCACGCGCACGATTTCGAAGCCGACCGGGCTCTCGCTCTCGGCGCCCTGCTTCGGATCGAACAGCGGGCGCACGCCGACCAGCGCATCGGCCGGCCAGTAAGTGCGCTGGAGCAGGCGGGTGACCGCGCGACCACCACTTTCGTAGACACTGCCGGACAGCGTCACCGCCAGCGGCGCGACCGGCTTGACGTCATCGGGCAAAGGCACATCCTGTTGCAGCACGCCCTGGGCATCGAGCTTGGCGTCGACCACGTTGTCGGCGCTCTTCGGCAGATCGACCAGCGGGTTGCCGAAGAAGGTGTCCTTCATCGCGGCAATCGGATGCACCTGCGGCGCCACCAGCAGCTTGGCGGTGAAGCGGTTGCCACCGGCCGGCGCACCGTAGAGATAACTGGAGGCGACCTTCAGCTTGAGCGGCTCGCCCGGCGCCAGTCGCGCCTGCGGGCTCGACAGATCGACCTTGAGTCGCTCCGGCAGGAACTCCTCGACGTGGAACGGGAATGCCTGCACGGTTTCCCTGCTGGCCGGGTCGAGGCGGAACTCCAGCTGCCACAGGCCGGTCGGCGCATCGGCCGGAATCACCTGGCTCAATTCGAAATAGTTCAGCTGCTGCGGCTTGAGCTGCTTCTCGACCAGGGTGCGCCCGTCCGGCTGCTTCACCCGCACGAACAGCGACTGCGCCTTCATCGGCTTGCCGTCGTAATCGCGCAGCAGGGCCGAGGCGCGCAGC
>JAJXYE010000118.1 GCA_021780735.1 Pseudomonadota bacterium
CATTTTGCGCTCAAGCAAGCTTCTCGCCGGGGGAGTCCAGTGCGGTGCCGTTGCTTCGGCGACTTCGGGGCGGGTCGGTGTGTCACTGACACCAGCCATGTAACAGGACTTCGGCGGTACGGTCGTGCCGTCGACACGCTTGAGCGTTTTCGTGCTGTAGTCGTCGGCGATCAGGGTGCCGACCGTGAGCTTCTGGCCGTCGGCCGAGATCACTTCGGATTCGGAGCGGCTGGCGCCATCGGCGAAAAGCGGGTTGACAATCGCAGTCTGGGCGGAGACTTCCTCGTTGAGCAGCTGGTAGTGATGGTGGGCAGACTTTCCATCCGGGAGAACGATGAAGAAGTTGCCCTTGCCATTGCTGGCATCGAGCGCGCCGCCATGGAGTCACGGTCAACGAAAGGCCCGCGGATCTCATCGTGATCCGCGCACTGGGCGTCGACAGCGCGAGATGGCTGGAGATGTCGGTCGGCCATGCCAGCATCACCAAGATCCGGGTCGAGGCGGATGGTCGCTACAAGGTCATCTCGGTGGGCGATGTCGGCCATCTGCCGACCTGGCAGCAGTCCATGCGCTGCTTCGGGCAAGCGGAGCGCGACCGGCGGCGTAGCGTCAGCGGCGGCATCCTGCGACGCGCCATGCACTTCCCTTCGATGCTCCGCATTGCTCGCCGAAACGATCGGCAGCTGGGCGATCGTGCAGGTGCCGTCGATGGAGCAGGGGCTGCCGCTCACCCGGTGCGTGCTGGAGGCGCACGGCGAGGGTTGGCAGAGCGAGAGCGCAGTACCTCAGATGGAGCGACATCCGGATACGGCCACTGGCTGACGACCGGGCGCCGCGGGTGTATCCGCCTTGCTGCACCGCGCCTTATGTGCGGCGCGCGGATCCGGCAGACTCGGTGCGCATGAATACTGTCGTTCGTGAGCGAGCCATGCGATCCATCCGCGGCCCCGGTCTGCGCCGGGCCTTGATCGGCGGCGCCCGCCATGTGATCGCGGATCGCGAAACACTGAACCGGATCAACGTGTTTCCGGTGGCCGATGGCGATACCGGCAGCAACCTGGCATTGACCCTTGGCAGCGTGTTGAGTGGTGCACTGAGTCGGCGCGTGACTGGCGTCGGCGAGTTGATGCGCCGGGTCGGCGAGGATGCCATCGACGGTGGCCGCGGCAATTCCGGCGCGATCCTGGCGCAGTTCCTCACCGGCATGGCCGCTGGCATCGGTGACCGCGTGGCGGTGGCACCTGGGCAACTCGCCCTGGCGGTGCGCGCCGGCGCGCAATCGGCGCGTGAAGCGGTGTCCGAGCCCCGCGAAGGAACCATGCTCAGCGTGATTTCGGCGTTTGCCGAAGCGCTTGAGCATCGCGATGAGGTGCAGGATCTGAAGGCCTGGTTCGCGCATGCGCTGGAGGTGGCGCGCAAGGCGCTGGCGTACACGCCGCAGCAATTGCCGGTGTTGCTCAAGGCCGGTGTGGTCGATGCCGGTGCGCAGGGGTTTCTGGATCTGCTCGAAGGCATTGCGGCATTCCTCGCCGGTGAGTCCGGTGTGCGTCGCCTGCACCCGGCCGATCAGGTCGAGCCGCTGTTGGCGCACGGCGATGGAGATGCGGCAGATGCCGATCCCGCGCATCGCTGGTGCAGCGAATGCCTGGTATTGGGGGAGGCGCTGGATATGTCGGCGTTGCGCGCCGGGGTTGCCGGCCTGGGTGCATCCAGCGTGGTGGTCGCCGGATCGTGCACGCGAGTTCGCGTGCACGCCCATCTTGCCGCACCGCAGGCATTGTTCGAGCTGGCGGCCCGGTTTGGCCGGGTCGAATCGAGCAAGGCCGACGACATGCATGCGCAGGCGCGCACCGCGGCCGACTCCGCTGCAGTGGCGGTGATCACCGACAGTTCGGCTGATCTGCCCGAGGGCATCGCCGCGGCGCTCAATATTCATGTGGTGCCGTTGCGGCTCAATTTCGGCGAGCAGGATTATCTGGACAAGGTCGGGCTCAGTCCGCGGCAGTTCTACCGCAAGCTGCGCGAACTGGACGTGCTGCCGCGAACCAGCCAGCCGCCGCCGGGAGACTTCCGGCGGCAGTTCGAGTTCCTGCTCTCGCACCATCCGGCGTTGATCTATGTCGGCGTGGCGCGGGCGATGTCCGGCACCATCCAGTCAGCCGAATCAGCGGCGCAACGCGGCGCCACGGAACGCACTTTCATCGTCGACAGTGCCAACGCCGCAGGTGGCCAGGCCTTGCTGGCGATCGCTGCGGCCGAGGCGGCACGTCGTGGAGACCAGGCCAGTGCCATCCTGGAACAATTGCAATCGCTGCGTTCGCGCACGCTGACCTGGGCGATGACTGCCGATCTCGGCATGGCGGTGCGCGGCGGCCGCTTGCCGGCGTGGAGCAAGGCCGTGGTCGAGGCGCTGGGCCTGACGCCGATCGCGCGGATCAAGCCCGGCGGCAAGCTCGGTGTGGTTGCCGGCCTGTTCGGGCAGCAGCGCCTGCCGGAGCGCTTTGCGCGGCACGTGGCGCGGCGCGTGGATCGTCGCCTGCGCTGGCGGCTGATCGTCGGCCATTGCGATGCCGCCGCTGCAGGTGAGACGCTGCTGGGCAGCATGCGTCAGCTGCTGAATTGCCAGGATGCGTGGCTGGTGGAAACCGGCCCGGCGATCGGCGCGCATGCCGGGCCGGGCACGCTGGTGATCAGCCTGCAGCCGGTGGAGGCCTAGTCGATGCCGCCTGACACCGCAGCCTGGTTGCGCAAGGCAACGGCATGCGCATGACCCTGATCCTGATCGGCGCGGCCTATCTGCTCGGCTCGCTGTCGGGCAGCCTGTTGCTGGGCAAGCTGCGCGGAGTCGACATTCGCCAGCTTGGCAGCGGCAACGCCGGCGGCACCAATGCCTTGCGTACCCAGGGCGTCTGGTTCGCGCTTGGTACGGTGCTGGTGGACATCGGCAAAGGTGCCCTGGCGGCATGGCTGGCCTGGCGCTGGTTGCCTGTGTCGACGCATCCGGCAGCAGCCTATGTCTGCGCGCTGGCGGCGGTGGCGGGGCACATCTGGCCACTGTTCCATGGCTTTCGCGGCGGCAAGGGCGCCGCCACCCTGGTCGGTACGCTCACCGTCTTGTGGCCGGCGGCGCTGCCCATCGTGCTGGTGGTGTGGCTGCTCAGTCTGTCCTTCAGTGGTTACGTCGGCTTGTCCACTGTGCTCGCCGGGCTCAGCCTGCTTGCGCTGGGACTGCTCATTCCCGGGCAGCCCGTGCGGCTGGTTTTTTCCGCCTGCGCTGCGCTGCTGCTGGTGTTTACCCATCGCGCGAATCTGGCGCGTTTGCGCGCCGGTACCGAATTGCGTTTCGAGCGTGTGCGCGTGCTCGGCAGACTCTTCGATCACGCGAAAACACGACGGCGGTGACGATGCCCGCTGGCGCCAGGGCGCCGATGCCGCCACACAGACCCCCGGTTTGCCGTTAGTCTCGCGACCGCGCCCGATGATTCACCTGGAATGCCATGGCTGACCCCAACACGCTCTTTGACCAAGCTACGGCTGCCTGCAATCAGGGCGAGTGGCGGCGCGCGTTCGACCTGGCCAGCCCGCTGCTGGCGCTGGCGCCCGAGCATGCGGCCCTGCACCACCTGCTCGGGATCGCAGCGCTGGGTCTGAAGCAGATGCCGCTTTCGATCCGGCATCTGCAACGCGCGTTGAAGCTGGAACCGCGGCGTGCCGACTACGCTGCCCAGTTCGCCAGGGTGCTGTCCCTGGTCAACCAGTCGGCGGTCGCCTTGGCGGTGGTCGAGCGCGCCCTTGACTCGCCACCACTGGATGCCGCGACCCTGGATACGCTCGGCGTGGTGCTCTCCCGTGCGAATGAGCATGAGCGCGCCTGCGCGCTGTACGAGCGTGCCGTGGCACTGGCGCCCGGCGCAGCCGGGTTCCGCCACAACCTGGCCAAGTCGCTGATTTGCCTCGGCCGGGTGGCGCAGGCCGAGAGCGAAATCGAGGCGTGCCTGGAACTGGCGCCAAGGTCGTGGGAGGTTCACCTCACCCTGACCCAACTGCGCCGGCAGACTGCCGCAAACAACCACCTGCAGCGACTGCAGGCCCTGCTGCAGGAGGCAGTTGATCTGCCAGCGCAGATTCATCTGCACATGGCACTGTTCAAGGAGCACGAGGATCTGGCGGACTATCCGCAGGCCTTCGACCATCTCACGCGGGCCAAGATGGCAGGTCGGTCCCTGCGTGGTGCATCGACGGAGCGTGACGAGGATCTGTTCACCGCGTTGCTGCACGCGCCGCTCAAGCCTGCGCCAGGTTTCGCCAGCGACGAGCCGATCTTCGTGATCGGCATGCCGCGCTCAGGCACGACCCTGGTCGAGCGGATCATCTCCAGCCATCCGCAGGTGCACTCCGCCGGCGAGCTGCAGAATTTTCCGGTGGCTTTCAAGCAGGTGTCCGGGCGCCACGAGCGGCCACTGTTCGATCCGCAGATCATCGATCGGGTCCCTGACATGGACTGGCAACGGCTGGGCGAACTCTATCTCGCCAGCACCCGGCCGGCCACGGGCAGCACGCCTCGCTTCGTCGACAAGCTGCCGCACAATTTCCTCTACGCGGGTTTCATCGCCAACGCCTTGCCGCAAGCCAAGATCATCTGCCTGCGGCGCGATCCGATGGATACCTGTCTGAGCAATTTCCGCCAGTTGTTCGCGCTGGACTCGCGCATCCACGACTACTCGTTCGACCTGCTCGACACCGGTCGCTACTACCTACTGTTCGATCGCCTGATGGCGCACTGGCAGCGGCTTTTTCCCGGGCGCATCCTGGAAGTGCAGTACGAGACCCTGGTGCAGGCACAGGAGGCGGGCACGCGCCGACTGCTGGAATATTGCGGCTTGCCGTGGGACGACGCATGCCTGCGCTTCGAGGACAATCCCGCGCCGATCGCCACCGCCAGCGCGGTGCAGGTACGCCAGCCGATCTACCACAGCTCGATCGGACGCTGGCGGCGCTATGCCGGGCAGGTCGTCGAGCTGCGCGAGTTGCTGCGTGGATCGGGTATCGCGCTGGAGGACTGAGGCGGGGTGGCAGCGGCCGCAAGGGCGCTTCGGTTGCCGGGCGATTTTGGTTAGTATCGAGAAAATGTCATCGCCATTTTTCTCGATCCTGTTGCCGACCTACAACCGCGCCCGCATGCTGGATCGTGCGCTGATGTCGGTGCTCGCGCAGACCGAACAGGACTGGGAGCTGCTGGTGACCGACGATGGCTCGATCGACGGTACCTGGGCCTCGCTTTGCGACTGGGGTCGCAGCGACCCGCGGATCCGCTGCTGGCGCCATGCGAACCGTGGCCAGTCGGGCAGCCGCAACCGGATGACCGAACACGCACGGGCGCCATGGATTGTCTTTCTCGACAGCGACGACGAATTCGCGCCGGACCACCTGGCGCGTCACCGCAGGGCGATCGAAAGCTCTCCGGCGGTCGAGCTGTGGATTTCGCCGATGCGCGTTGTGGGCCACCCGATGGTGCCGTGCGCGCGCCGCCCCGGCGAGTGGGTGCATATCGATCGCTGTATCGGTGTGGGCATGCTGGCGATCAGGCGCACGTCGCTGCTCGCCGTCGGCGGCTTCCCCGATCTGGACTACGCTGAGGAGTCGGAGCTGATCAAGCGTCTGCGCGCCAACGGAATTCGTCAGCGGCGGTTGCGCGAACGTACCTATGTCTATCATCGTGATCATGCGGATGCGATCACCCGAACACGCCTGCTGGCGGGCTGAAGACCGATGCCGACATCTCGGTCGGCCAGACCGACGGCATGTCGCATGCTGCGTCGTCAATTTTTCCAGGGAGATACCTGATGAGCAGCATCGACGACAGCATGGATGGCACGCAGGCAGTAATTTCCGGGGACGCCGATAGCGCACAGCGCGCGGCGGCGATACAGGCGCTGCGCGAGCAACGCCGGTTCTGGTTCGAGAAGCCGGCGCCACGATTTGTCGTCTATTTCTGCATATTCGTTGTTGCCGAAGTGCTGGTCGGCGTCACCTTGCACTGGATTTTCCACATCATCTGAATCGACACCGGCGACCCATCGTGCGCCGCGGGGCCAACCCGGCTTCGGTTGCCAGTCGCCGATCGTTGTGCCGCCTTCCCATGGCGTGCGGGTCGGTTCGGCGACGCGTGAAGCGCGTCTCATCGAGCGGCAGGTCACGGTGTGCGCGCCTGCTCAGCTCGGCGGCGGGCACGACGACAGGGGCTGCTTGATTGGAAGCCTCTTCGTCAGGGCGGGTCAATCGCGATCGGGTGCTCCAGGTGGGAACAGTGAACGGTACGGCCGCGCCTCCACGACGGCGCGGGCGAACGAGGGACGAGCCTGCAGACGTTGGCGGCAGGCGATGACGCGGACGAAGGTCGGATCGATCCGATGTGTCCAGTCGGCGTTGAACAGGAACGCTGCGGCGCCGCAGTCGGCGAGGCT
>JAJXYE010000301.1 GCA_021780735.1 Pseudomonadota bacterium
TCATGCCGTCCTGCACCGTGCCGATATTCTCGAAGATGCCGTTGACCACCCACATGATCCAGCCGGACATGTTGTTGATGCGGATCACCAGCCCGGTCGACAGCGCGATCGCGCCCACCGTCACCCGGCCTTCGCTCCACAACCAGATCGCCAGCGCGGAGGTGCCGGTGATCAGGAAGCCATTGAGGGTAGTGATGCTGGCGTCCATCAGGGTCGTGATGCGGGTCATCAGACGATGCTTGCCGATCAACTCGCCCATCGCATCGGCAACGTAGGCCTCCTCGCGCCGGGTATGCGCGAACAGTTTCAGGGTCATCACGTTGCTGTAGCCATCGACGATGCGGCCCATCAGTTTCGATTTGGCCTCCGACGACTTCCACGAGCGCTGCTTCACCCGCGGGATGAAGAACGCCAGCAAGCCGCCATAGCAGAACACCCACGCCACCAGCGGCAACGCCAGCCACGCGTCGGCATGCACGAACAGCACGATCGCGCTGCCCGTATAGATGACGATGTACCAGATCGCGTCGACCACCTGCACCGCGGAGTCGCGCAGGCTGGCGCCGGTCTGGATGATGCGGTTGGCGATGCGACCGGCGTAATCGTTCTGGAAGAAGCCCAGGCTCTGGCGGATCACGTAGCGATGGTTCTGCCAGCGGATGCGGTTGGTCAGGCTGGGCTGGATCGCCTGGTTCACCAGAAGGTCGTGCAGGCTGCCGAGGATCGGCCGCGCCACCAGCGCGACCAGCGCCATTCCGATCAGGGCATGGCCGTGCAGTCGGAACATGTCGGCGGGTACGCCGCGGGCCATGTCGACGATGCGGCCAATGAAGCCGAACAGCGACACCTCCACTACGGCCACGCCAAAGCCGACCACGATCGTGGCGGCGAACACTGGCCACACCTGGCGCAGATAGAACAGGTAGAAACCCGATACCGACTTCGGCGGCATGCCGTCGCGCGGATCCTTGAACGCATCGATGAGGGATTCGAACCAGCGGAAGATCATGGGTGAGCCAGCCTGTCGGGAACCGGCATTGTGCTTGATGCCCGTCGCAGCGGGTGTGACCATGGGGCACGGTGGTCAATGGAATTCCAGCATGTCCGAGCCCGAGTTCGAAGGCACCTGCACCTGCGGCGAGATTGGTTACCGCATGACCAGCGCACCGCTGTTCGTGCATTGCTGTCATTGCACCTGGTGCCAGCGCGAGTCCGGTGCGGCGTTCGCCCTCAATGCGATGATCGAGAGCGATCGGCTGATCGTGCTGCACGGCCAGCCGGAGCTGATCGACACGCCATCGAACAGCGGCAAGGGGCAGCTTGTGGCGCGCTGCCCGCGCTGCCGGGTGGCGTTGTGGAGCCACTACGCCGGTGCCGGCAAGGCGCTGGCCTTCGTGCGCACAGGCACGCTGAGGGAACCGGCCCGACTGCCACCGGACATTCACATCTTCACCTCGACCCGGCAGCCATGGCTGCTGCTTTCGCCAGAGATCCCCAGCGTGCCCGAGTATTACGATCGTGCCAGCTACTGGCCGGCTGCCAGTCTGGCCCGACGCGAGGCGTTGCTGGCAGGCCTGGCCCGCTAGGCCTGGGGCGGCGGCCAATCTGAACGGCCGCCGAGCCGCGCTGCTGGTTCGGCACCGTTGCGATTGACCGCCTGTGGCGTCGCTCCGATCATGCCCGGATGCCTATCCCGACTCGATGTCTCCTGCTGCTTCTGCTCGCCTTCTGCAGCACCTTCGTCCATGCCCAGGGCAGCGACAGCATGCCGGCTCCGGCTGCCTCCGCCGCGACCCCGGCGCAGACGTTGAACCAACTGGGCAGTCGTCTCGATGCACTCAAGGCACAGTTGGGCGACAAGGACGCGAACACACCGATCGCCGACCTGCGCAATGGCGCACTGACCGTGCAGGATCAGGCCAGCCAACTGGCCGCAAGCCTCACTCCGCAGATGGCCGCGCTGCAGGCGCAACTCAACGTGCTAGGTCCGCCGCCGGCCAAGGGCATGCCCGCCGAGGCGCCGCAGGTAGCCGCCCAGCGCCGGCAGCTGGACAGGGCGCAGGCTGCCATCGATGCACAGATCAAGCAGGCGCAATTGCTCAACCAGGGCGCGCTGCAACTGGCGGCGCAACTCACCGGCCTGCGCAACGACCAGTTCCAGGCGCGCCTCGCATCGCGCACGGCCACGCCGTTCAGCCAGGCCTTCTGGGCCGATCCCGCACGCAGCTTTCCCGACGACCTGCACCGGCTGAAGCAACTCGGCACGCGCCTTGCCAACACCTGGGACGAAGCTTGGCGACCGCCCAATCGCCGGCCGCTGCTGTTTTGTCTGGTGGGTGCCGCGCTGTTGCTGGGTGCTGGTCGCTGGCTGCTGGAATGGTTGTTGCTGCGACTGGCCACGCGACGAGTACCGGATGGCCACCTTCGCCGCAGCGCCATGGCCACCGCAGTGGCACTGACTGCGGTGCTCACCACCGGACTGGCCGCACAGCTGGTGTACGTGGGCCTGAACTGGAACGACATCCTCGATCCCGACCTCGATGCGCTGGCCAGCTCGGTGGTGCGGCTGGTCTGTTTCGCCGCCTATGTGAACGGACTGGGCCGCGCCCTGTTGTCGGTGCGGCGACCGTCGTGGCGGCTGCCCGCGCTGGCGGATCTGGCGGCGGCCCGGCTGCAGCGGATTCCCTGGCTGCTCGGTGCGGCTGCCCTGCTGTTCGGCCTGATCGAGAGGGTCAGCCGCACCATCGGCTCCAGCCTGCCGGCCACCGTGGCCACCCGCGGCCTGATGGCGCTGGTGATCAGCGGCCTCATCGGTGCGGCCTGGTTGCGCCTGCGCCGCGTGCGATCGGAACTTGCCGCCGCGGGCGACGCCATCGAGCGTCGCCCGTTGTGGATCGGCGCGCTCGGCACCGCGGCTGTACTGGGTGTGCTGATCAGCTGGCTGGGAGTGGTGACCGGCTACATCGCGCTGGCCTTTTTCGTCGCCGTGCAGATGCTGTGGGTCGGCGTGATCGTGGTCAGTGCGTACCTGCTGATCCATCTGTTGACCGACCTGATCCATACCCTGCTATCGCCGCACGGGCGCAGTGGGAAGCGGCTGCAGGCTGCGTTCGAGCTGGCTCCGCATACACTGGATCAGGCCGCCACCCTGTTTGCCGGGGTCATCCGCGTGCTGCTGATCGCGCTGGCGCTGGCCACGGTGCTGACTCCGTTCGGTGCTGGCCCCGGCGACCTGCTGACCAGCGCCAGGCAAACGTTCAGCAACTTCAAGCTGGGCGAACTGCCGATCGATCCGGGCAGCATTTTCAGCGCGACTGTGGTGCTGCTCATCGGCGTGTTCCTGCTGCGCATGCTCAAGCGCTGGTTGCGCGAACAGTTGCTGCCAAAGTCGACGATGGAACCCGGCATGCAGGATTCCATCGTCACCCTGCTCGGCTACCTCGGTGGGATGCTGGTGCTGGTGCTCACCCTCGCCGCGCTGCATGTGAACCTGACCAGCATCACCTGGATCGTCAGCGCGCTCTCGGTCGGCATCGGCTTCGGCCTGCAGGCGATCGTGCAGAACTTCATCTCCGGCCTGATCCTGCTGGTCGAGCGGCCGGTAAAGGTGGGCGACTGGGTCAGCCTGGGCACGGTCGAGGGCGACATCCGCCGGATCAACGTGCGCGCCACCGAGATTCAGCTGTGGGATCGCTCCACGGTGATCGTGCCGAACTCGCAGTTGATCACCGAAAACGTGCGCAACGTGACCCAGCCCAACGCGCTGGGTCGGGTCAAGATCACTCTGCCGATGCCACTGGACACGAATGCCGGCAAGGTGCGCGAACTGGTGCTCGACGCCCTCGGCGGCCACCCCGACACACTGCTCACACCGGCACCCTACGTGCTGCTGGACAGTCTCGATGCGGGCTCGATGGCGTTCAACTGCATCGCCTACGTGAACAGCCCGCGCGAGGTCGCCGGGGTCCGCAGCGACCTGCTGTTCGAGATCCTCGAGCGCCTGCGCGTGGCGCGCCTGCCGCTGGTTCGTGCGCAACTGATCCGCACGCTGCCGCCGTTGCCGGAGGGCGACGAGCACACTGGCTGAGCCGGGCGCCCGGCCTGCGTACCACCAGGCGTCCGGTTGACGGAGCCCGGCCATTCATTGCCGCCGAACCTCTGCGCAGTCGACACGACACGCTGCGACGCCGGACCTGGCCGGCACGATCCGCGGGACTGCTGAAGGCGGGCGGCGGCGCTGCGTGAGGTTGCACACGAAAACGGCTGGCTGGCGTGCGCCAGCCAGCCGTTCCATGGCGCCGCAGCTTGCGTTACGGCTTGCAGACCTTGCCATGCGCCGCATGGGCACCCTTTGCCTTGGCGTCGGCTTCGCTCACGTACTCGCCGTGCTTGGTCTTGCCGTACCACTTGTCGCTCGGGCAGTGATAGACCTTGCCGTTGAGCCAGACCATGCCCGGCCCGCCGCCCGGCGCCGCAGCAGCGGCGGGCTTGGTCCATCCCATCGACTTCTTCGACGCGGCAGCAGGAGCGGCGGCCTCCGCTGGCGCGGCAGCTTCAGCCTTCGCCGGCTTCGCCGACATGCTGCTTGCCGCGTACCATTCCTTCACACCCTTGTGACCCTTGCAGGCACCACGCTTGCCGGCGTGGCTGGTGTAGCTGCCATCCTTGCACTGACCGGTCGAACCGGCAGGTGCGGATGCCTGTTGTGCGTATGCTGCCGAGCCAAGGAACAGGCCGGCCATTGCCACTGCAGCCAGGATTGATGATTTCATTGCGGACTCCCTCCAGATGAATTCAAGACGCACCCAGGCTTCGTCGAAGCGCATGGGTGCCGCCGGACTATGACGCAAAATCATGTTCGCAAAAGGTGAATCACACAGGGCATTCATCGCACGCAAAGCCGTATCGAATGAACTTGCGAATTAGCCGCCGGGCGAAGCTCAGGGCGCTGCAGCAGCGGTACGGGGCTTGAGGGTCGAATGCGGCCGTGCAACGGCATACATCTCCCAGCTGATCTGCTTGAGCAGGCCGTTCCTGTCCTTGCCTATCCGGTACAGGTCGAAATGGGTGCGATCCGGCAGGAAGTGGAACGCGGATTTCGCACCCAGACCATCGAGCACCGCCTTCAGCTCGTGCACGGCGCCGTCGAGGTAGAACGTGTCGGCGGTGCCTACATAAAGGTGGATCTTGCCGTCCAGGTCCGTCTTCAACCTTGGCCAGTCGTGCTGCAGGCGTCTGGCGATGTCGTAGTGGTCGCGCCAGTAGGCCACCACCGCCGGATTGACGTCGCCGGTATCGCGGTCGAACATCGGCTCTGGCCTGCCGTCCCTGCCGCGTGGGGAGAACACCCAGTCGAAAGAAGCCAGCTGGCCGCCATAGCTGCCCAGCACACGCTCAAGCTTCGCAAACTGTTCGAAAGTCCCGAGCACCTTGGCATGATCGCGCACCAGCGGATACGCCGAGCCATCCGGCCGGTGGTAGACGTTGGCGTGCGGCGCGTACAGGTCGATGCCGGTGAAGTCATGAAAATCGCTGGGGTCGGGCGAGGTCGACCAGGTGCCGCCGAAGACCTTCGGGTAGCGCGTCTGCAACCACAAGGTGGCCCAGCCGCCGGACGAATGCCCGTTGAGAAAGCGTCCGTTCACGTCGGCATCCATCCGGTACTGCGCCTCCAGATGAGGGATCAGTTCGGTGGTCAGCGCATGGCCCCAGGGACCGTTGTTGACCGAGTCGGCGAACTCATGCGTGCCGGTGGGGCTGGACTCGTCCAGGAACACCCAGATCATCGGCGGCATCTCGCCCGCGGCCATCGCGGTGTAGACGTTGTAGAGCGGTCCGATCACGCGATCGTTGTTTCCGCCGAAACCCTGTGTGTAATACACCGTGGGGTAGCGGCCGGCTGCCTTCGCGTCGTAACCGGGCGGGGTCAGCACCCAGCCGCGCATGTGGATCGGGCGACCCCAGAAGGCACTCAGCGACGGGCTGACGAAATCCACCAGGGTCGCGTGCCGGTGCGCCAGCGCCACGCCGTCCCGAATCGCTTGCGGTGCCGAGGGCGGTACCGTCCACGGATCCTCCAGCGGAAGGCGTTTGACCAGACTCAGACTGGGCACGCTGGTGCTGGGCAGGTGGATCTTCACCACGTCGCTGATCAGATCACCGGCGCCGCGCCCGCCGTAGTTGTAATCGTGATTCACGTCGAGCACCGCCTGCACCAGGTAGTCGCCCGCCGGCAGCTGTGACCAGCCGGCGGGAAACGCCAGCCGATCGGCGTCGATGTCAACGGTCTGTCCAGACTCCCAATGGCTCACTTCGCGCGCGGCAACGCTGGTCTCGGTGGCACGGAAAGGATTGGCGTCGACCATGTCGACCGCACTGCTCTTGCCCCTGGACGCAGCCTCCGCCGCGGCCTCGGCGGTCTTTTCATCGATGGCGAACAGCAGCAGCCGGCC
>JAJXYE010000350.1 GCA_021780735.1 Pseudomonadota bacterium
CACCCGGCCGATCGACCCCAAGCTGCCGTGGACAGCCCTGCCCGATGGCGACATCTACGCGCCTGAGGTGGGCTTTTCCGAAGGCTTCCCGGCGGCGCGCGACCCGGCCAGCGGAAGGGAGTGGCTGACCCACTGCTACGGCATGGTCGGCGTGGGGCGCGACAATGGGCCGGAGACCGGCAACGGCAGCGAGCTGTATGTAGTGATCGGTCAGGCTCCGCGTCGGCTCGACCGCAACCTGGCGATCGTCGGGCGCGTGCTGGAAGGCATGCCGCTGCTCTCGGCGTTGCCGCGTGGCAAGGGCGCCATGGGCTTCTATGTCAAACCTTCGCAGCGCACCATGATCGAATCGGTGCGACTGGCTTCGGCACTGCCGCTGGCGCAGCGACCCGCCGTCGAGGTGCTGCGCGCCCGCAGCGCCACCTTCGCTGCCCTGCTCGACGCCCAGCGCCATCGGCACGACGCCTTCTACAAGGTATCGGCGGGCAAGGTCGGCGTGTGCGACATCGACGTGCCGGTGCGCGAGCGAACCTCACCCCACGCTGCACCATGAGCATCACGGCATGCGGGGCCAACATCCGCTTCAGCCGCGTCGGTTACCGTAGCCTTGCATCGTGATGATTGTGGAGCCTGCGGCATGGCATTGAACGACACTCTGGATTTTCTGCGTGCGTGGCTGCGCGATCCGCGTGGCATCGGTGCGGTAACACCATCGGGCGCAGCGCTGGCTCGGCTGATGACATCGCATGTCAGCCAGTTGGATGGGCCTGTGATCGAGCTGGGCCCGGGTACGGGGGCACTGACCCGCGCACTGCTGGCGCGCGGCGTTCCCCCACACCGGCTGGCGCTGATTGAAGCGGACCCGCATTTTGCCGAGACGCTGCGTCGACGTTACCCGCAGGCCAGGATCCTGCGGATGGATGCGGCGAGACTGGGTGACACCGAGTCGCTGTTCGGCCATGAGCGCGCCTGTGCCGTAGTCAGCGGCCTGCCCCTGCTGTCAATGCCCCCCGGCCAGGTCGCAGCCATCTTGCAAGGCGTGTTCGAGCAGCAATTGAGTGCCGGTGGCATGTTCTACCAGTTCACCTACGGCATGCGCTGCCCGCTGCCGGCCGCCCTGTTGCAGCAGCTCAATCTGCAGGCCCACCGCGTGGGCAGTGCCCTGCTCAACCTGCCACCGGCGGCGGTCTACCGCATCAGCCGGCTGCCGGATATCCTGATTGCTGCCTAACACAGCGCCTTGCGCCGGCAGACAAGGCCACAGTGCGACAGGTTTGCGTGGCCGACTCACCCGGTATCCGATCGAACGATTTCCACCTTAACTTCACATTCCGGCGGTTGCGCAGTTGGCTATAGTGAAAACCCCATTCGAGAACCGAGTTCGTTCATGAGCAGCCCTGGTCAAACGCCGTCTGGTCATGCCGCCGGAAAATCCGCCGGCCCGCAGGGTACCCGGGTGTTTTCCACGGCGGCTCTGCGCCGTTATGCCAGTGAGGCTGACTTCGTTGCCGACGGGCCGGCCAGCGCGCGCGAGCCGGTGCTCGAAGGGATCAGCGCGGGGCTGGAAAAGCGCCGGTTTTCGCTGCGCCCGGGCCGCCAATCCATCGGCAGGGGCAGCAACAACGATATCGTGGTGGACGACCCGAGCGTGTCGGCTTCGCATGGCTGGATCATCGGCCAGCAGCGGCGCTACGTGATCATGAATACGCTCTCCACCAATGGCACCTTCGTCAACGACCGGCGCATCCACCAGGCTACCCTCAAGCACGGTGACCACATCCGGCTGGGCCAGGCCGAGCTGCTGTTCCTTACCCGCGAACGCGGTGCGAGGCGCTGGCCAGCCCTGCCCTGGATCGTGGCTGGCTTGCTGCTGCTCGGGCTGGTCGCGCTGGCCTGGTGGCTGATCTGATCCGGCCGCGATGAGCGAGCGCGAGATCCCGCAGCGGGTCGGCCGATACCGCATCGAGGGTGTGCTGGGCGAAGGCGCGATGTCGGTCGTCTATGCCGGCTTCGATCCAGACATCCAGCGCCCCGTGGCGATCAAATGCCTGCACCGCGAGGTCGCCGCCGACCCCGCCTACCGCCGCCGCTTCCTGGCCGAGGCGCGCGCCGCCGGCCACCTCACCCACCCGCATATCCTGACCGTCTTCGATGCCGGGGAAAGCGACGACGGCTACTCCTACATCGCGATGGAACGGCTCTCGGGCGAGACCCTGGCCAGTCGCGTCACGCGCGAGGGATTGCCGCCCGTCCCGGCGATTCTGGACCTGGCCGAACAGGTGGCCGCCGCGCTGGAATACGCCCACGAGCAGGGCGTCGTCCATCACGACATCAAGCCGGAAAACATCCTGCTTGGCGAAGGCTGGCGCCAGGTCAAGGTCAACGACTTCGGCATCGCCGAGCGGCGCCGCAACCGGAGCGGAGCAAGCAGGCCGCGAACGGAGATCGGCGGTACGCCGGCCTACATGGCCCCGGAGCACCTGCGCGGCGAACCCACCGATGCCCGCAGCGACCTGTTCTCACTGGGCGTGGTGCTGTACTGGCTGGTCACCGGCAAGCTGCCATGGCCGGAGACTGACGACCTGCGCCAACTGCTGCGTGAACGGATGCGCGCGCGCCGCCCGAAAATCCAGCCACGCGATGCGGCCACGCCGTCGATGCTGATCGAGATCGTGCGCACCTTGCTGGCGCCGGCAGCGGAAGCGCGTTACCAGCGAGGTGGCGAGGTCGTCGACGATCTGCGCCTGGCCCGGCGCGAATACGAACGCCTCTACGAGAAGCCACTCAGTGGTCGCATCATCTCGCTGCGACTGCGCTGGTCGGGCCTGCTCGGCGTGGTGCTCAGCCTGACCCTGCTGCTGGGACTGGCCGCGATCTATGCCAAGCAGAACACCGCAGTGACCGGACTGGCGCTGGATTTCGGCAGTTCACTGGGACGCATGATTGTCAGCGAATCGGCGGAGGACCTGCTCCTTGGCGATCATGTCGCCACGCGCGCCCTGGTCGAGGACATGTCGCGCAACCGGCAGATCCGCTACCTCGCCATCGCCGACCGCCAAGGCGAGATCATCGCCAGCACGCAGCCGGACCAGGTCAGCGGCAAACTGCCGGTGCTGGACGAGCATGAACGCGTGTCCGCAGCGCGCCAGGTCGCCAGCTACCGCAGCCGGATCGCCGGCGACCCGAACCAGGGCGAGATGTTGCTGTTCGACATGCCGATCCATTACCAGGCCGCCACGGTGGGCGAGCTGCGGCTGGGCATCAGCGACGCGCCGCTGCGCGCGGCGCAGAGAACCACGCTGTGGGTGATCGCCGCGGTGCTGCTGGTCACGCTGGCCGCGGTGGTCGGCTCGGCCTGGTGGCTGTCGCGCCGGCTGCTGACCCTGTTCGACCTGCTCACCAGCGCGATGCTGCGGGTGGCGCGGGGCGATTTCCGTCATCGCATCCGACTAGCCCGGCGCGACGAACTCGGCCGGGTGTTCGCGGCCTTCAACCTGATGAACGGCGCCCTGCAGTCACGCCACAGCCGCAGCCGCCGCAGCGAGCCCGGCGCGCCCGCGGAAGACATCGGACGCCCGACCCGGATCATGGCGCCCCCCGACAACCTGGACGACGCCCGGAAAATCCCCGACTGAGGAATCCCGGGGCGTGCCGCGCCACAGCGGTCAGAGCTGGCGCAACCGCCGCTCGAGCTCGAGCGCGCGGGCACGATAGATGACCGCCGGCTCGAATCCCGGATCGATCGCCAGCACGCGATTCCACAGCGTGATCGCCTGCTCCAGTTGCTGGTCGCGATACAGCACGATGGCGCGCTGGTGGTATTGCGCCACCAGCTGCTTGCGCATCTGCACCGACGCCGGCCCATTGGGCTGCAACCGCGGATCGAGTGTCAGCGCCTGATCCAGTCGGGCCAGCGCCTCGGGTTGCCGCCCCTGCTTGAGCAGCGCCACGCTGTCGTCCTGCAGCTGGCTGGCCTTCAGCGCCGCCGATGCGCCACTTGCCGCTCGGGCCGAAGAAGCGGCCGCCGGCTCCCTGCCCTGGCCGGATCCGGCCGGCTGCGCACCCGCGGCGGCCGCCACCGGGCTGGCTGCACGATCGGCCCGCAGCCCGCGCGGGACGGAAACGGGCAGGAACAGCTTCTCGCCCGCGCGCAGTACCGACGGATCGGTCGAGCGGTTGTAGCGGGCCAGGATCACGAACAGATCTGCATTGCCCAGATAGCGCTCAGCCAGGCCGCTGTACGAATCGCCCGACTGCACCACGTAGATGCGCCGCTGCCGACCGAGCATTTCCTGCGGGTCGGCGCTGAGCTGCCGCAGCATCAACTGGGCCGTCCGGTCGCCCGGATGCAATTGCAGATAGCGTCGCAGCGATTTTTCGGCCTCCGCGAAGTGGCCCGGCTGAATCAGTTGCCTGACGATGGCGGCCACGGACGGGTAATCCTCGCCAGGTTCCGCGGCGGGTACGGGTGCCGGCTTTGCGCTATTGACCTGCACCACCGTGCGCGACTTGATCGGATTCACCCGTGCACAGCCCACCACCAGCATCGCCGCAGGCAAGGCGATCAGAACCAGCCGTGTCAGCCAGCGCAGGTCACCGGGGCACATTCGTGTGGAATCCATGCGTTTCGCCTGTTCGACTCAACCTGATCGTCGCATGGCAAGTCGCCCGGCGAACCACGCAGGCCCACGACCAGGACAGCCAGCCTGAACAATCTACAAGTCATAGTGTCGCCTGCTTTGCCGATCCACTCCAGCGCCGGGGACAACGTGCGTGAAGGCAGCGACCGGATTCACGCCCGTCGATCGAGATGCGAATGGCTCTGCAGCAGTGATTGCGCGGGCGACGGCGGGTTCAGGCGATGCCGTGCAGCCCGCATTCGCGCTTGAGGCCGAAGAAACGGGTGTCTTCGGGATCCATGCCCGGCTCCCAGCGGCGGCTGGTATGGCGGTCGCCGATCGACACGTAGCCCTGTTCCCACAGCGGGTGGTAAGGCAGGCGATGACGGCCGAGGTAATGGCCGATGTCGCGATCCGTCCAGTCGGCCAGCGGGTGCAGCTTCCAGCGGCCGTTGTGGCGTTCCAGCACGTCGATCACCGCGCGGCTGCGCGACTGTTGCCGGCGCAGGCCGGCGATCCAGCTGGCGGCGTTCAATTCGGTCAGTGCGCGCTGCATCGGTTCCACCTTGCGCAGCTGGTTGTAGCGATCGATGCCGGCCACGCCCTGCTCCCACAGGCGGCCATGCCGCGCCTCCATCCGGGCCGGACTGAGCGGTGCCTGGTAGACCTTGAGATTCAGCGCCAGCCGCTCGGTCAGCTCATCGACGAAGCGGTAGGTCTCGGGAAACAGGTAACCGGTATCGATAAGCACCACCGGAATTTCCGCGCGCTTGCGCGTGACCAGGTGCAGCGACACCGCCGCCTGCGCACCGAAACTGGACGACAGTACATGCTCGCCAGGCAGGTGCTCGAACGCCCAGGCCACGCGCTGTTCGGCGCCTAGCTTGAGCAGCGACGTGTTCAGTGCCGCCAGTCGTTGCGGATCAGCTTCGAGCGCATCGAGTGCGTCGATCGAGGAAACCTTCATGCCAGCACCGTCGCATCGATGCGCCGCGATGGCAGCGGCGCGAGGATCGCGACGCGCAGCAGGAAGTCACCGAAGCCTTCGCCGGATTCGCGCTCGGCCGCATAACCGGCGAACAGCGGATCGAGCGCGTCGAGGATCGCTGCTTCATCGATGTTCTCGCGGTAGACCTGGTTCAGGCGCTGGCCGCGAAAGTCGGCGGCCAGACGCAGGTCGTAGCGACCCGGTGCGCGGCCGACCAGGGCGATCTCGCCCAGGTAGGGCCGCGAGCAGCCGTTCGGGCAACCGGACAGGCGCAGCAGGATCGGTGCGTCGATCAGGCCGTGGCGATCGAGCAGCGCCTCCAGTTTCGGCAGCAGCTGTGGCAGGTAGCGCTCGCTCTCGGCCATGGCCAGGCCGCAGGTGGGCAGCGCCACGCAGGCGATCGCATGCTGGCGGATCGCGCTGTGCTTGAGGTAGCCGTCCAGGCCGTGGCGCGCGACGATCTCGTCGATGCGGGCGCGGTCGGCAGCGTCGACGTTGGCAATGATCAGGTTCTGGTTGCAGGTGAGCCGGATATCGCCAGTATGCACGCCGGCCAGCTCGCGCATGCCGCTGAGCCAGCGCTGTCCGGGCCGATCGAGCAGGCGCCCGGACTCCACCTGCAGGGTAAGGTGCCAGCGGCCGGCATGACCCCGGATCCAGCCGTAGCGATCGCCGTTGTGGTCGAAGCGGAAATCGCGCGCCGGCTCCAGCGCCACGCCGAGTCGCTGCTCAACTTCGGCCTTGAACACATCCAGGCCGCGGCGGTCGATGGTGTACTTCAGCCGCGCGTGCTTGCGTTCGACCCGGTCGCCCCAGTCGCTCTGCACCGAAATGACC
>JAJXYE010000182.1 GCA_021780735.1 Pseudomonadota bacterium
CAAGGTCAACGGCGGCCGTATCGCAGGCGAACAGGTCGCGGTGAACGCCGCCAGCCTGCTGCAGAATCGCGACTACCCGGTACTGAGCAACTATCGCGACCTGCTGGGCGGGTTGTTCGGGCGGATCTGGGGCTTGTCCGACGAGCGCCTGCAGTCGGTGTTTCCGCAGGCGCAGCCGCGGGATCTGCGGCTGGTCTGATCTGCCTCGTACTCAACTGGACTCGCGCGGCACCAGCATGTGCTTGGCGATGTATCCGTGCAGGCGGCCCACGGCACGGGCCAGATGCAAGGTGGCGAACAGCAGCGCGATGCCGATCACCAGCATGGCGATCGCGTCGCCCCAGCCCGGCACATGCGCTCCGAAACCCCAATCCACCGTCGTCTGGTGATCCACATAAAGCCCGGAAAACCAGTCAGCGCGAAACGCCATCGCCAACGGCGCGCCGATCAAGGCCACCGACACGCTGAGCAGGGTCACGGCGAGGGTGAAATACGCGATGCCCAGCGGCAGCATCAGCCACATGTAGCAAAGCGTGGTCCAGGTATGCACGTCGGTGAACATGTGGCCAATGCGTTGCATCAGGCTCATGCCCTGGGTCGGATAGACCGGACGGCGTGGCATGCGCATGCCGAGCATCGCCTCCACCATGCGCCCCTCGACCAGCGACAGCACGCGCACGCTGCCGAAGAACAGCACGATGAACGGCAAGCCGATGATCAGGATCGAAAGGCCGGCCGACAGCGACAGCCCGGTCACCGCCCAGGTGAAGTAGAAGATGCCGGTGGCCAGCGACAACAGCATGTAGAACAGCGCAGAGTAGGCGCGCGGGTCGGCCGCCACGCCGAAGAAGCGCCCGGCCAGCGAACGCCGCCGCGGCGGCGGCGGCGGACGGATCGCCCGCTGGATGCGGATCTCCTGGTCGCGGTAGATCTCGGCCACCTCGTCCGGCGCGCCGTAGCTGTTGACCACGTGTTCGAGCATCGCCGCCTCGTCGCGACCGGGCTGCTCGGCCAGCTCGGCGCGCAGGTGTTCCTCCGCGTCGTACAACGCGTCCTGGATCAGTGCCGGATCGGCGCCGCGCAAGGCCGCGCGCAGCTGATCCAGGTATTGGGCAATCGTGCGTGGCGCGTTCATCACACCCCTCCTTGCAAGACGTTATCGACGGAATCGCGAGTGGCGGTCCACGCCGCCACCCACTCGCGCAGTGCTTCGCGCCCGGGTTTTGTAATGCGGTAATAGCGCCGCGGCGGCCCGCTGACCGAAGGCTCCACCTCGCTGGCCAGCAACCCGGCCGCCTCGAGATTGCGCAGCACCGGGTACAGCGCACTCTGCTTGCCGGCCAGCACCCCCTCGCCGACCTCCTCCAGCCGCCGGGCGATCTGGTAGCCGTACATGGGCTGGCGGGATTGGCCAAGCACCGCCAGCAGCACCAGCGACACCGTGCCGCTGGACAGCTCCTTCTGGAATTTCTTCAGCTGGCTGCCGCTCTCGTCCACCTGACTTGCCTGCACTGCCCTATGGCGTTAGGTGAATCATAGTGTTGAGTTATGAATAGTGCGTGTGCCGGTAGTCATGCGTGTGGCTGGCCCATCCCTGTGGGCATGACACCAATGTTCATGCGCGTTGTACAAGCATTTGTGTCATGGGATGTGTACAGAAATTGGTGTCAGACGGCCGCAGTCTGGTCTCAAGGCCCCATCACCCGGAAACTCGAGCGACGGCTGACAAAGAAGTTTCTTCGCGACGCCACGCGGCCGCCGTCGCCTCACTACATGTCGCCGCGTGGCCGAATCCACCTGATCATGGCCCTCGCTGCCGAGCCGATGCCTGGGAAAGTCGACCGACAGGAGGCGGCCCGGATCAGACATATCCGGCAAGCCTTCTCAATGGCATCCATTGACACTTTAGTTCCATGGAACCAATATATGGTTCCATGGAACCTGATGCCGAGCTCACCAATGAAAAGTCCGTCGCAAAAAACGTGTGCGCCGTTGCTGGAATCCCATATCGGGTACTGGCTTCGTCTCGTTTCGAATCAGATTTCCGGCGCTTTCGCTCGAGCTCTTCAGAAAAAGCAACTCTCGGTTGCCGAGTGGGTTGCACTGAATCAGATCCAGCATCGCGCAGACATCACAGCCGTCGACCTCGCGGATCTCATGGGGATGACGCGGGGGGCGATATCGAAGGTGCTGGACAAGCTCGAGTCCAAGAAGCTGGTTCGACGGAAAACGAGTCGGGAGGACAGTCGAGTATCCCTTCTTTCGCTTACTCCTTCAGGACAGCGTTCCCTTCCTGATCTGAAAAGCCTGGCCGACAATAACGATCGGTACTTCTTTGCCCCACTCGATCCTGAGGAGCGCGCGTTGCTTCGATCGCTGATGGAGAAGCTGGCCAGAGCGCATCAGATGCATGCGCCCCCCATTGACTGACAGCCACTGGTTTTACTGCGGCCTTCCATTTTGGAGGCCTGGGAGAGATCGAATGAACGACGCTATTTGCAATCTGCAAGCAGCACAGACGCGCGCCATGGCGGCGCGGCCCCGAGTTGGAGGATTCCCCTTCCTGGCCGAGACGCTCCGTTGTGCTGGCATAACACGCAACGTGTGGCAACTACCGGCTTGCGCGAGTCTCTACCTGACAGAGCACGGCGCCGTGGTTCAACAAGGTACACCGCTGGTCAGCGGTACCGTTGACGTACCAAGTTTCGATGAAGATGCCCTGATCGCTGCATTGCGGACAGACCAAGCCGGAGAGAGCAGCTTCCCCGAATTTATCGCAGCAGCATGGAAAGCTGGGGTGGTCACTTACGATGTCGATCTGCTCGATCGCGTCGTAACCTATTTTGGGAGCCTCGGCGAATCGTACAGCGAGACGTATCCAGCGGTTGAGCTTGTTTGCCCGCTTTGAGTCACGATGTGCACCCGCCGGTCTATCTGCATGCGAAGACCTGGCCAGGGCCTGAGTTGTCGGGTGACATCAAGGATGCATAGTCGCCGACAGCCCTTCCACCTGAGCCACAATCCGGTCAGGGCGCACTTTCGAACGAAGGCTTCGGGCCGGTCAGCGACCGTCCGTCGTCTGTCGCTGTTTAGGTGGCCAAACACTGTCGCGACGATGGTGGCTGAGCGACTCAAAGCTGCCGTGCATGAACCCGGCTCTCCATCCTGTTACCTGATTGGCGACGACGCTCAGCCAGCCGTCGCGTGCTGTGAGACGTGGGCGGCGCAGCCTTGGAGCCATGTTACGAGGTGAGGAGTCGACATGGCCATGAATCATGTGCAGTTCCAGGCGGGATTGTCGATGGTCCAGTTCGTCCAGCAGTTCGGCAGCGAAGCGAAGTGCTTCCGCGCGCTGTACCAGGCAGGCTGGCCGCGGGGGGTTCACTGCCCGAAGTGCAACAGTCGGCCACGCTCGCGGTTTCGCCGCGCGGGCCCGGTGTACTGCCAGTGCCGTGCCTGCCGGCACCAGACCGTGCTGACCAGCGGCACGGTGTTCGACGGCAGCAAACTGCCGTTGACAACGTGGTTTCTGGCAATGCACCTGTTGACCGGCAGCAAGGCCCATATGGCTGTGCTCGAACTGAAGCGACACCTTGGCGTGTGCTACGACACGGCCTGGAAGCTCAATCACAAGATCATGCAGACCATGACCGAGCGTGAGGAACCACGCCAGATCGCGGGTTTCGTGCGGATCCACGATGCCTACTTGGGTGGCGAACGCAACGGCGGCAAGCCGGGGCGTGGATCGGAAAACAAGCAGCCATTCGTGGTGGCCATTGCCACCGACGAGACCTTGGAGCACCCAGCCTTCGTCGTCAACGAACCGGAGCGCAGCTTCGACAACGCCTCGCTCACCGACTGGAGCCAGCGGCGCCTGGCACCCGATGCGGAAGTCTTGGAAACTATCGGGGTCAGGTTCATTTGTCTCCCACGTGAAACCATCGGGGTCTGGTTCGTTTATCTCGCACGAGGAAGTAGACCCGCCCATTCGGTTACTTGGACAACATCCGACAGCTGCAAGCCAGCCTTGACGCCCGACCACGGCAGTAGCAGTCCTGGTTGCAAAGAGCGTAGAAACTCCTCATACAGCGGCACCCACCTCCGACAAACCGGTGGTTTTTTTGCGCCTGCTCGCAGGTGCATTCCGACGTGAAACTCACGTCGGGAGGGCGGCTAATACAACACCCGCAAGAGGAATACGCCCGCCGTCTGTATGCGGTTTCCAACCTCCCGACTTCCCGTCCGTCGCCAATCGTGGGCGGGCACTTCATGGATTAGGAGGCGACCATGTCGACATTCGATTCGGGTGATCTGGAAACAAAGGGCCATTTCCTGCCGAAAGACAGCCAATTCCGGCTGAAGAAGCTGCGCGAGTGCGTGGAGTTCCTTTCGCATCTGGCGCAACCGCAGATAGCGAACGGGGAGCGGGAAGGAGTTCCCGAGATTCGCGTGGGCGAAGTGGCAATCTGCCTGGAATTGTTGGCGGAGCAGATCGGGCGGGTGCTGGACGAGCTCTCCTGGCCGGCAGAGCGTGGCGAGAAAAAGGATGCAGGCGAGACCGACACGGAAGCAGAGGCTGTGCACACCGACGCCGCGGCACCGGATGTCGCCGAGCCGGTGATGGATGAGGCGGGAAAGCGCTACCTCTTCGGCGTCAGCCTGAATCAGATAGACGAAATCAACCTGCTGCTCGCCAACCTACTGGCCCATGGCAATGTGGTGACCTGCAGCGATCACGCCGAGTTGAAAGATGTCACTTTGTCGATCATGGGGGATGCCATCGTCCGCGACGCGCAGAAGCTGCACGACATCATCGGCGACATCCATGATGACCAGCAATTGGAGCCACCGCACGGCAAGAAACCCGGCGTGCGCGAGGAGCGGGCCACCTTTCACACGCTACCCGCGCGTTCACTCTCGGGCGGCGCGTCATACCTCGTACGGCAGCATCCGACCTGTCAGTAGCCGGGAGTGGTGACGATCGCCCGCGCGGGAAAGGTGCCAGAGTTGCGGGTAGCACAGCCATTGGGCATGACGCCAATGTTTGTGCACTTTTTACTGTTGGCGCTCGCTGAAAGGCAACCCCTTCTGCGCGTCGCAGACCGGCCACCCTGCGAGTACATGCTGGGCCATGAATCCCGCAGACCGGGTTGGCATTCCCCGGAACGAACGGGGTCAGACCCACTTGATCAGGCGATGACGAGAGGACAGGCGGCGGTGAGCGATGGACTTGGCGCACCCGATGGTACCCGCTTGCTGATGACCGGCAGCTCCTGGCCAAACTCAAGCATTGGAAAGTCCCGCTCGCAGCGGGACTTTCCTGCTCTTGGCCCTTGGTCTTTCGCCACCGCGCAGCGGTGGCGCACCGGGTGCGCGCCATGACGAGCGCATGGATGCCCGAGGTGGAGCAACGCAGGAGCCGTTGCCGAATGGGCGACAAATGCCAAGCGGGGTGGCCTCCTCTTTGGTTACTTTTTCTTGCTCTTGCGCTGAAGTCCAGATGATCGCGATGGTCGAACGAGGGCATCGCGCACAGGGTGCGCTCCCACAGGCGACCTCGTGGTCGGAGTGAACTTTTGAGTGACCGCTACTGGCCGGTTCCGAACTTCGTCGCCAAATGGATCAGAGCGCCAACAAGCAGCTCAACCCAGCACCGGCTTCAGCTCGGCAGCCTCCAGCAAAGTACAGGCGTTGCATGCGTCATTGTCACGGACTTGGGCGCCCGGACCTGCACCGCGCTTGCCGCCATGCCCACACCACCCGCACTCTGCTAACTTGCCAGTTCTGTCACCGTCGCACCCAAGGGGAATCCGATGCTCTCATGCCGCGCCACAGCCGCTGCCGCCCTGCTCGCCAGTCTGCTGGCGCTGCCGGTGCTTGCCGCCACGGATACCGCTGCGGCGACCCCGTCGGCCGCGCAACTGCTGGCGCGATCCAGCCCGGCCGAGTGGCGCACGCCCGATCCGCGCAACCTGCTGGTGATGCAGTTGCCGACCGGGCGCGTGCTGATCGAGCTGGCGCCGGACTTCACGCCACTGCATGCGGCGAATATCCGCACGCTGGTGCGCCAGCACTACTTCGACGGGCTGGCGATCGTGCGGGTGCAGGACAACTTCGTCACGCAATGGGGCGACCCGGCCAGCGACGATCCGGGCGACAACAGCAAGCCGCGCTCACTCGGCAAGGCACACGCCACGCTGCCACCGGAGTACACCCGGCCGATCGACCCCAGGCTGCCGTGGACAGCCCTGCCCGATGGCGACATCTACGCGCCTGAGGTGGGCTTTTCCGAAGGCTTCCCGGCGGCGCGCGACCCGGCCATCGGAAGGGAGTGGCTGACCCACTGCTACGGCATGGTCGGCGTGGGG
>JAJXYE010000341.1 GCA_021780735.1 Pseudomonadota bacterium
CATGCTGGTGTCGGTGACCGAGCGCACCCGCGAGATCGGCATCCTCAAGAGCCTCGGCGCGACGCGCGCCGACATCCTGCTGCAGTTCCTGATCGAGGCAGCGATGCTGGCGCTGCTGGGCGGCCTGCTTGGGCTGGCGCTGGGTTACGGCATCGGCCAGATCGTGCTGCACACCGTCAGCGGCTTCGCCGGCGCGCACATCCCCCTGTGGGTGGCGCTGCTGGCGGTGGGGTTCTCGGGCGCCACCGGCATCGTCTTCGGCATCGCGCCTGCGGCGCGCGCGGCCAGCCTCGATCCAATCCAAGCGCTGTCGTACGACTGAGCGCCTGCGTTGGCAGATGGCAGAACCAGCGGACGCCTGCAGGCGCTGATTGCGGATGCTGCCGTCACGGGGCGGCGTCCGCCGCGCCATCCGCGGGTTGGAGCAGATCCACGCCGCAGCGCTCTCGCGCTACCCACTCGATCAGCCGCGACACGTCTGCGCCCTCGAAGTAGGGGCCATGCTGCGGAGCCAGCATGCGGATGTCCTTGCGGCGCACGCGCTCGGCCCACACCTGCCCGGCGATCCGGCTGGCCATGTAGCGCTGATGGAAAGCGCGCATCGTCGGCACGTGCGCATCGAAATCGGCCACCGGTCCGAACGCCTGCGCGGAGTTCGAGGCACCGATGTCACCGCAGAACAGAATCTGGCTGATTGGATCGTAAAAATGGAAATTGCCTGGGCTGTGCAGAAAATGCGCCGGCACGGCTTCGATCGCGTAGCCGTCTGCGAACCGGATCCGGCTGCCTTCGTCCGGCAGCAGTTGATAGCGGATCTCGCCACTGTCGACCTGGTACCCGGGCACGCTGTGCTGCAGGAAGCGCCCCCACAGGCGCGAGACGACCACGGTAATCGGGGCCGACATGAACCAGCGCGCGATGCTGCCAGCGACATCCGGATCCTGGTGCGTAGCGAGCACATAGCGCAGCTGATCGGTGCGGATGAAATCCAGCACCTGGTTTAGCAGCACGGCAAACAGCAGATCGCCGCCGGGATCGACCAGCGCGGCCTCGTGTCCGTGGATAATCAGGTACTGGTTGGCGGCGATGGCGCCCGCGCGCGGCACCAAGTCATGGAAGGCGATGACGGCGTGATCCTGCGCGCGGTGAAGTTCGGCGGGCATGGATTGATCTTGTAAGCGACGACTCGATCATGCAAGAGGCAATGCGGCCAACTCGCGATGCCAGCGAAAGAGCAGGGCCGCTTCCCGCACTGCGCGAACCCGAACGCCCCTGTTGCCGCCTGCAAGCCGACCCTTCGGGCTGAATCGCTCGCCAACGATGGTGCGCCCGTCGCGCGCTCTGCCAATTGAGCGCACCGCCCGGGCATCGTTGATGGTGAGCTGCGGGGCGTTCATGCGATCGGCGGCATTCGGTACCAGTGCAGCATCGCAGACGACCGTTCTGGCTGCCGTGAATCGCGGCGATTGGCCAGGCTGCCGCTGTCCGCATGGATCTGACCGTGGATTGGTACGCCCAGGCGGTAACCAGCGTCCTCTCGCGCCGGGGCGATGCGGACGCACTCGCGCGCAGCACACGCTGCTGGCACGCCTCCGAACAGCGCCTGGTCCGCGAGACCTTCGAAGTCTGGCAGGCGGGCGATCCCGCGGGCAAGCGCCTAGCCCGCACCCTTTGAACGGCGCAATCGGGTCAATGCGGCGACAGCTTCGCCCAATTCACGCCCGGCAATTCGGGCGTGCCCTGCTCGCGCACAGACTGGAGATCGTCGGGGTCGAGTCCGAGCGCGGCGAGGAGGGTTGGCGCGACCTCCGTCGTCGCGACCGGCTCGCGCAGCACGCGGCCGGGATCGGGCAGCATCGGCCCGCTGAGCAGCATGGCGACATGGCGATCGTCGGCGAGAAAGCCGCCATGCTCCGCGCGCTTGCTCGCATTCGGCTTGGCGTAAATCACGCCGTCGTCGGGAATCACGATCAGGTCCGGTGTGCGGCTGTCATGGGCGGGCGACGGGAAGCGCAGCGCCAGCCGTGCACCCCACAGCACGCGGCGGATGCCCAGCGCCGCGCGCTGCGCATCGAGTGCGCGGGCTACGATCGCTGCGGCGGCGCCGTGGTTCAGCCAGATCAGCGCACCCTGGTCCGGCGTCAGCTGGGCCAGCTCGCCCGGTGCGGCGCTCTCGATCGCGACGCGCAGATGTCGGGCGTCAATCAGGTGCAGACGGCTCGGGTCGATCGGGCCGTTGCCGTGCTTGGCGGTGATGATGATCAGGGTCGAATCGGCGAGCCCGTGCGCGGCCAGAGCTGCACGCAGCGTGCCGAGCAGCGCATCGACGTGGTCCAGCGCGTCGCTCAGCGCCGGCATGGGCACGCCGCCGGCATCGGCGTACCCGGTCAGCTTCTCGGCGACGTTGACCGCCTGTAGGTTGAGGCCGAACACGGTCGGCACTGGAGCGTGAGTAGCGCCGTCGTGGCGGAGGCCGGCGATCTCGCGCAGCACTGCGCGCGATTTCATCGCATCGTAGGCCTCGGTACGCTCGATCGAAGCGGTAACGCGGTCGGCCGTCGGTGCGGATCCCTCGGCATTGGCGCCGATCTCTGGCGTGTAGAGATCATCCACCCCGTGACCGAAGGGCCCCCGCACGATGGCATAGGCGGGATGCTTGTCGGCCCAGGCGGTGGCACCTCCCGCCGCATGTACCACGTCAAAAACCGTGTTGACGCGAAGGTATTGCCACGGCCAGACCCGAGCGCAACCGCGGGCGGGATCGCGCGGCAGTTTGGCCGGGTCGATCCCGCGGCCGTCAGCGCGGTCGATGGCTTCGTTCAAGACAACGCGTGCGCCTGTAGCGATGCAGGGACCTGTCGACGGCGCGAGGTGTCGGTCCCAAGTGACATCGTAGTACACGCCGGTCGCCGCAGGCGTGCCGCCGGTGATCAACGCCAGCAGGCCGGGAAGCGAATCCGCCGGCGCTGGCGTGCGCGCATCGCTGTAGGTGATGCCCTGTGCGCTCATCTTTGCCAGCGTCGAGCGCGGATGTGCCGCGACATAGCGCGCCACATCAATTGCGTGCAGGCCGTCTACGCTGACCAGCATCACATGTCGCACCGCGCCTTGCAGTGGAGTGGCGCCGGCCAGCATCGGCCACAGCGCGAGAAGCCGGGTCGCGCGTCGCACCGCGCTACGGAAACGGGAATTCATCATGCCGATCCGAAGGACAACGGGTGCACCGGAGCAGAAGACACCCCCGGCTCTGCGGCGCGCCAGTGCGCAGCGCGCGTGATCCAAAAATGGGATCGATGCGCATCCGTGCGCATCGATCCGGCCGGAACGGTGATCGTAACGAGTTGGGACCTCAGAACTTGACGTCCAGCGTGCCGTAGAGCGAGCGCGGAGCGCCGGGGTAGGCAAGGGTGTAGCCCACCACGTTGGGGGCGGTGTTGTAGACACCTCCGCTGGAGATGTACTCGAAAGCGTTGTAGCGCTTGCCGAGTGCGTTCAGCACCTCGAACTTCAATTCGACCGAATGCACAGCCGGGCCGAACAGGCCCGCGGGCAAGTCTACGGCGAGGCTCAGGTTCACGACTCCGTAGGCAGGCATCGTCTGCTGGCTGGGCGCACCCAGGTTGTTGTCGAACAAGTGCTGGCTGCCGACATACTGGTACCACGCGCGCGGCTTCAGCATTGCGCTGCCCACCGGCAGGCGGAAATACGCGCCGACGTTGAACGTGGTCTTGGGCACGTAGGACACCGGCAAGCCGTTGTAAGTGGAGCCCTGAAAGCTGTAATTGTTGAAGCGTGCCTGTTCGAGGTTGAGATTGCTGAACAGATGCGTCCTGGACAGCATGCCTTCGCCGTACAGATTGAATCCGTGATAAACCGAGTCACCGGTTCCGAGACCGAGGAACGTGCCGTTCTGGCTGCTGACACCGATGAACTGGTTGGAGAAATGTAGATGGTAGTAATTGACGTTAAACAGCACGTTGCTGAATCCGCCGACCTGCAGCCAGTGCGCCTTGGCGCCTAGCTGGTATTCGACGGCTCTTTCCAAGATGTCGCCGCCTACTGGCTGCTTCTGGTAGAGACCGCCGCCACCGCCGACTCCTGGCAATCGGTAGGTCGTGCCCCAGTTGCCGTACAGCGCCAGCCATCCGAGCGGCTGCCAGCGCACGCTCAGTGACGGCTCGGTCTTGTTGTAGCTGGTGCTGGCGGCGGGAAGCTGCGCCTGGTTGTCTTGCGGATACAGCGCGTAGGCCTGGGCGAAATCGACGTTGCCGCGGGGATAGTAGTCGGTGTGATAGCCGACCAGACGCACGCCCGGGGTCAGGCTCAGGCTTGGCAGCGGCCGGATCGTGTCCTGCGCGAACGCCGCGAGGTCCGTGTTGTACCAGTAGTCACTGCGAAAGTTGGCATTCGGCACGAGATAGGAGCCGAAGTAAGGCGCGTTGGGGTTGTAGAAAGCATTGCGCGAGTTGTACTCGCTGTTGATGAAGTAGCCGCCCACCGCGACACGGTTGTAGGGCAGGGCGAGGTCTGCCCAGAATTTGTCGCCGTACATGTGTGAAAACGGATTGTTGCGCTCGTACAGATTGCCGGCGTTGGGAACGTAGTCGTTGTAGTGGATGTGCAGGCGGTCGCCGCGACGGTACCAGGCCATGTTGTGCAAGGTGACATGGTCGTCAAGGCGGATGTTCTGCTTGGCATACACCAGCCAGGTACGGTTGAAGTCGTTCTTGGCCCAGACATTCTGATTCAGTGCGCTGTAGTACCCGGAAGTTTGCTGGCTGAATGCTGCGCCGGGCAGTGCGTTGCCGTTGGCGTCCTGGCCGTTGACGCTGATGCCCGCGATCGGCGTCATCGGGAGCGGCGTCGGCCGCCAGCCATGACCGTCGGCGATGTAGCCTCCGAAACTGACGTCGCCATTGTCGAACGTCTTGCGGGTCTTGAAGTAGCCGGCGAAATTCTTGCTCGGCCAGGCGTAGCCGTCGGGCGAACGACGGAAATTGTCGGCTGAACCGGTACCTCCGGCAATCACCGTCGACCAGCCGTTGATGGTGCCGGTCTGCACGTTGAACACGACGTTGCGGCTGTTGTCGCTGCCGTAGGACAGGGCGATCTCGCCACCGGGGCGATCGCTGGGCTGCACGGGCACAAAGCGGATGGCGCCGCCGATGTTGTTGTACCAGCGATCCTCGGGGTTGCCCGGTCCGTAGGTCAGTCGGATGCCCTCGAAGATGCCGTTTTGCGGCACCTGTGGCGATTCCCACAAGCCCGTGGCCACATTCACCATCGGCACGCCATCGAAGGTCACGGCGATGCCGCCGTTGTCTATGTTGCCGCCGGAGAAACCTCCCCAGCCTTGTTTGATGCCGTTGATGCTGATCGAGTATTTGGTCGAGCCCGTCGCGCCATAACTGCTGATGTTCACGCCGGGCGCAAAGGACAGTGCCTGCGCCGCGCCCGCGAGGGGGCCCGCTGCCTGAACCTGCTCCTTGGTCAGCACCTTGTCGCCCAGCGCCGAGTCGAAGATCGCTTTCTGGCTGAGGCTTTGCACCCCGATGCCTTGCGGAACTTCTCGATTGACCTTGACAGTGCTCAGCTTCTGGACCTTGCCTTCCTGCGGCATGGGCTGCAGGGCGGCGCGAGCCTGAGCACTGGCGAGCGCGGCAACGATCATCAGCGCCAGCGGGTGGCGGTGCAAGGAACGCTGTGGAACGGACATGGTTGTGAACCCCCGGTTGATATCCCCGTGAGCTTCGGCGACCGTCATGACAGTGGTGTTCCAGATGACTTGCATATGACATACGGGCGGTTTATTTCTGGCGCCGACATCCGATGCCTGCGGAGCCGCCTTGCGCTGGCTGTTGCTCACCCTGACCGTGTTCGGCTTGCTGATGGCGTTGCACGCGCACACGCCGGGACGGCTCGGCTTGGCTCTGGCGCTACTGCTGCTGGGCGCGCTGGCGTCGGTGTTCGCCTTCGCGCAGGCGCGCATCCGCAGCAGCGCGCGCGACGAGCAGCTTTCAGATCAGCAGATCGCGACGCTCAAGGCGTCGCTGAAATCGCCGGCGCGCAGTGCGTCGTCGGACACTGGAGCCTGATCCCGCCATCGCGACGGCGCGCGCGGCGGATGAGGGCAAACGCAGCCGCCACGCGCCGTTGCGACGCGCGGCGGCATGAAGCTCAGCGCGGCGCGGGCGCGCCGATCGGCAGCACGACCCTGCCGTGGGTCTCGTTGATGACCTCGGCGGCCGACAGGTAGAACGCCAGCAACGCTGTGATCAGGCCGCCGTAGCCACCAAACTGGTGCAGCGACGCCGATCCAGTCCACTCCCCGGCG
>JAJXYE010000332.1 GCA_021780735.1 Pseudomonadota bacterium
AGGCCGTGATGAAGGCCCATGGACTCGATCCGACCAGGGGCACGAGCTCGGTCGGCAACGGCAGGTCGACGCGGATGGTGGCCCAGCTCACCGTGTCCAGACTGACGTGGTAGGCGGTGGCGCGGAAGGCTTCGAGCAGGAACTCATCCATGGCGCAGTATCGGCAAGGGCGGCAGGCTGGACTCGAACAGCGCCGCCGCCGCATCAAGATCGATATCGGCAACACGCGATGCATGGCGCAGCAACTGCTCCAGCAGCGCATCCTGCGCCCGTCCGCGTTCGAGCGCGTAGGCGTACGGTACATGGGTAAAGCTGACCAGACGGTAGCGCGCCATGTAATGGCGGGGCAGGCGCTGCGCCAGCAGAGCGCCCAGTTCGCGCTTGGCCAGATAGTGCGGATCGGCGACCGAGTCACGCATCTCGATGTAGTTCTCGATGGCCATGGTCGCGATGGCGTCGGCATTGGGCTGGCGCATGCGCTGGAACTCGGCGAATACGTCAGCACTGTCATCCGGAGCCGCCGCCATCAGGTTGGCGAGCTCCACGGTGTCCTCGAAACCGCAATTCATGCCCTGGCCGTGGAACGGCACGATGGCGTGGGCGGCGTCGCCGATCAGCAGCGCACGGCCGTCCAGGTGCCAGCGATCGAGGTACAGCGTGGACAGTGTGCCGACCGGGTTGTTGTCATAGTCCTCGCTGAAACGCGGCAGCAGCGGCAGCAGGCCCGGAAACTGCTCACTGAAGAACGCGGCGGCGGCGGCCGAATCGGGCAGGGCGGAGAAACTCGGGCCGGTTCCGCGGGTCGGCAGGAACAAGGTCACCGTGAAGCTGCCCTCGGTATTCGGCAGCGCGATGCACATATAGCCACCGCGTGGCCAGATATGCAGCGCATGCGGTTCCAGCGCGTACTGGTCACGGCCGCCGCCGAGCTGTTGCAGCGCCGCGGGCAGTTCGCCGGCGGGCGGTATCTCCAGCTCCTTGTAGCTGTGCCCCAGCGATTCGACCCGTTCGCCCAGCGCCGAGTATGCGTTCATCGCCGCGCGCAGGGCGGAGCCCGCGCCATCTGCGCCGATCAGCAGGTTCACTGCCAGGTCGCGTTCGCTGCCGTCGGCATCGGCCAGGCGGACGCGCTGGTGCTCGAAGTCGGCGGCGATCAGTGACTGCCCGAAATGAAGCGTCACACCCGCGGCCTCCGCGGCGTCCAGCAGCAGGATGTTGAGCGCGCCGCGCGAGACCGACCAGATCACCTCGCTGTCGTCGACGCCATAACGCTGCATACCGCTGTTGCCGTCGCGATCGTGCACCATGCGCCCACGCATCATCACCGCGCGCTGCAGCACATCCTCGGCCAGACCTGCAATGCGCAAGGCCTGCAGCCCGCGTTCGGCGAGTGCCAGGTTGATCGACCGGCCACCCAGGAAGCCGGCGTGGCGCGGATCCGGCCGCTTCTCGAATACGTCCACCGCAAAACCGCGCTGGGCCAGTTGCATGGCCAGCAGCGCGCCAACCAGGCCGCCGCCGATGAGGGTGATGGATTGTCGTGCCATGTCGGGAACCATGCGGGAAACCTGCCCACTGTTCCGCAAGCGGAGGGAGACTGCAATCCCGGCCTTCAGTCCAAGGTCAGCGCCCGCAGCAACGGTCGTCGCAAGCCGAGCGTCAGCACGCCACCGACCGCGGAGATGCCTGCATGCATGGCCCAGAATCCGGCGGGTGTCATGTGCTCGTAGAAACTGCCCAGCCAGCCGATGATGCTGTTGCCGATGAACAGGGTGAGGAATACCGCGCCCATCAGCGTCGCCTTGACCGAGGCTGGAGCGGCGCGCGACACCAGTGCAAGCAGGGTCGGCCAGTAGTACAGGAAGCCGATGCCGAGCAGGGTGTCGTAGACGATGGGAACCAGGACGTTGGTGCGGTTGCTGGCCATGCAGGCAACCACCAGCAGCAGGTTGGCAAGCGCGGTCAGCCAGGCTCCGCCGGCGACCTTGCCCAGGTCGTCCGGTTCACCGCCCCGTGCGGCCTGCCATCGCCACAGCGCGAACAGCACGGGGACGCCGACGATGCTGGCCAGCGGATCGATCGAATTGAACCAGGCAACCGGCACGTGGAAACCGAGCAGGTTCAGATCGACGCTGCGATCGATCCACACCAGCCCCAGGTTGGTGTTCTGGAAGTAGCCGATGCTCTGGAAGATGGTGATGACCGACACCACCGCCAGTGCCGCGACGACGCGCCACTGGCGACGATCCAGCGATACCCTGGGCGCCGAGGACGTGGCGCGCCGACGATCCGCCGGCAGGTGGCGGAAGCCGGCGACGTAGGTCGCCAGACCGATAAGCATCAACACCCCGGCCAGACCAAATCCGGCATGCCAGCCGTAGAGCTGGGCCAGCAGGCCGCACAACAGGGGGCCCACCACGGCACCGACATTGATGCCGATGGAGAAGATCGCGAACGCGCGGGTGCGCCCTTCGCCATCCGTCTCTGCATAGAGCTCGCCGACCTGGGTCGAGATATTGCCCTTGAGCAGGCCGCAACCGGTGATCAGCAGGGTCAGCGCCAGCAGGAAGGAGGCATCGAAAGCCATGGCCAGGTGACCGGCGCTCATCAGCACGGCGCCGATCATTACCGCCAGCCGCCGGCCGATCCAGCGGTCGGCGATCCAGCCGCCCAGCACCGGAGTGAAATACACCAGGCCGGTGTACAGGCCCATGATCTGCGAGGCCAGCGCCAGCGTGCTCATCGGGCCGAACACCGCTTCCAGCCCGGCCCGGAAAGCGGTGAAGCCGACGATACCCTCGACATGACCGGGCAGCAGCAGTGCCTGGCTCATGTAAAGCACCAGGATTGACGTCATGCCGTAGTAGGAAAAGCGCTCCCAGGCTTCGGTGAAGCTCAGGTAGGCCAGTGCCATCGGCTGGCCGAAGAACGTACGAGGCCGCTCGTTGCTGTCTTTGCTCATGCGCTCTCCCGGAAGGGCGGAGCCTAGCTCGAATCTGCCAGGCCGGATACCGGCCCGGGCGACGCCTGCGTCTCGCCGCATCGTGGTCGCCGTGCCGGTGCGTTCAGAAGCTCATGAAATAGCCGCCGTTCACCGGCAGGTTGGCACCGGTGATATAGCCCGCCTCGTCAGCGGCAAGGAAGGCCACGGCGCGGGCGATGTCGGCAGGCGAACCGAGCCGGCCGACCGGGATGCCGGCGACGATCTGCGCGCGAATCTCGGCCGAAACCGCGGCGACCATCGGCGTATCGCAGTAGCCGGGCGAGACGCTGTTGACGGTGACGCCCTTGCGCGCCACCTCGCGCGCCAGCGCCATGCTGAAGCCATGCACGCCGGCCTTGGCGGCCGAGTAGTTGGTCTGGCCGAACTGGCCGGTCTGGCCATTGACCGAACTGATGTTGACGATGCGGCCGAAGCCGCGCTCGCTCATGCCTTCGACCGCGTTGCGACACATGTTGAACACGCCGTCCAGATTCACCTGCATCAGTTCGTGCCATTGCTGCGCAGTCATCTTGCGCAGGCTGGCGTCGCGGGTGATGCCGGCCGCGTTGACCAGGATGTCGACGTGGCCGCACTGTTGCTCGACGCGCGCGAACAGCTGCTGGCAGCTGCTGAAGTCGCTGACATCGACCGGCTCGAAGGTGATGGCGCCCTTGAAACTGGCAACTTCGCCACGGAAGGCAGCGACCCGTTCCTCGCGCGAAGCGAGATCCACCGCAATGACGCGAGCGCCGGCGCGGGCGAGGTGACGGCAGATTTCCGTGCCAAGGCCGCCGATACCACCGGTGACGAGGGCGACGCGACTTGATGTGGCAGCTAGGTTCATGGAGTTCGATCTTTGACAGAGTCATGCCGCACGGCAGCACGTGTTGTGCTGCAGCGATCGGCCCACCAAAAGGAAAACGGCGCGTCGAGACGCGCCGTCGGTACGGGCTGGAATCAGCCAGTCTTCTTGCCGCTGCGGGTGGCACCGCCCGGGGTCGGTATCACCTGTGCAGCAGTGTCCATCAGGCCGCGCTGGAGCGCCTGAAAGGCGGCCATGTTGCGCTCGGTCAGATCGTTCAGCGTATTCCAGGGCGTCTGGCCCATCAGGCTGTTGAGCTGACTGCGGAACTGGGTCTGCTGATCGAGGAAGACCTGCAGGCTGCGTTCCAGGTAAGGGCCCATGAAGCCCTGCAGCGAATCACCGTAGAAGCGGATGATCTGGCTGAGCAACTGCGGCGACAGCATCGGCTGCCCCTTGTCCTCATGCTCGGAGATGATCTGCAGCAGTACCGAACGGGTCAGATCCTCGCCGCTCTTGGCGTCGCGAACCTCGAAGTTTTCGTTGTCCAGCACCAACTGGCGAACTTCTTCCAGGGTGATGTAACTGGAGATCTCCGTGTCGTAGAGACGACGGTTCGGATACTTCTTGATGGTGCGTTTAGTTTGTGCCATGCGGCGAAAGCTAGCAGAAGATATTGCGGCGCACCAGCGGCGGCTGGCGATTCATGCGGCAGCCGCCCGGCGCCGCATTTGCCGTTGGAGGGGTCCGGACATCGCTCAATGGCCCATCGCCCCGGCGGCGCTGCCGAACGGGGGCCTGGCCAGCCACAGTAGCGGAATCATCAGGATGAAGATGACCGAGCAGAGCCAGAACACGTCGTTCACTCCCAGCGTCGCCGCCTCCCGGCTGAGCAACTCGTTGACCACGGCCAGGCCGTGCTTGCCGGTCAGCCCCGCAGCATGCAGATGCTGCAGGAAGCTGGTGGTGGCGGGAGAGGCAGCGGTGATGTTCTCGGTGAGCGACGCATGGTGGAACTCGGTACGGTGCTGCCACAGCGTCACCGTGGCCGCCGTGGAGACGCTGGAGCCGAGTGTGCGGAAAAAATTGGCCAGACCCGAGGCGCTGGCGATCTGTTCCGGCGGCAGGCCGGACAGGTAGATCTGGTTCAGCGGAATGAAGAACAGTGGAATACCCATACCCATCACCAGGCGCGGCCACACCATGTTGATGTAGGCGACATCGCTGGAGAACGTCGACAGCCAGTACGACGTGCCGGCGAGAATCACGAAAGCGGCCGTGATCATCGCGCGCAGGTCGAGCTTGCCGAGCAGGCTGCCCACCACCGGGGACAACACGAATGCCAGCACACCGACCCATGCGCTGGTCAGCCCGGACCAACTGGCGGTGTATCCCAGCGTGGTCTGCAGCCACAGCGGCGACACCACGTTGATGGCGAAGAAGGCCAGCATGCCCAGCGACATCGCGCTGACGCCGATGGTGAAATTGCGCTGCCTGAACAGTCCCAGATCGATCACCGGGTGCTTCGCGGCAAGCTCCCACACCACCAGGAAGGTCAGGCTGACCAGTGCGATCAGGCCGAGCGTCAGGATCAGCGGTGAAGAGAACCAGTCGTGGTCGTTGCCATTGTCCAGCATGAACTGCATGCAGCCGACACCGGCGACCAGCAAGACCAGGCCGACCACGTCGATCGGTGCATGCACGGTTTTTGATTCGCGCTTGCGCAGCAGGAACCAGGTGGTCACCGCGGCCAGCACGCCGACCGGCAGGTTGATGAAGAAAATCCACGGCCAGCTGAAGTTGTCGGTGATCCAGCCGCCGAGGATCGGCCCGAGCACGGGGGCGATCACCACGGTCATCGCCCACAACGCCAGTGCGATGCCCTGCTTGCTTTTGGGGTAGTTGGCCAGCAGCAGCGACAGTGCCAGCGCCACCATCGGACCGGAGCCGGCACCCTGCAGCAGGCGCGCAACCACCAGCATCGGCATGCTGGTGGCCAGGCCGCACAGCATCGAGAAGATCACAAACAGAAACACCGAGAACACGAAGGTACGCACCTCACCGAAGCGACGGGCGATCCAGCCGGTCAGCGGCTGCATGATCGCGCTGGCCATCGAGTAGGAACTGATCGCCCAGGTGCCTTCGCTGGGGCTCACCGCGAGGCTGCCGGCGATATGCGGCACGGCCACGTTGACGATGGTCATGTCCAGCACTTCCATGAACGTGCTGAACGCGACCGCGATCGTCATCAGGGCCAGCATGCCGCCCTGCAGGGGTTTCAGCGGCGCATCGCCAGCCGCTGCGGTGTCGGAGGAATTGGCAGCCATGGCGTCGGATTCAGTCCCGCGATGCCTGATCGGGGCGGGTGCTGTGCGCCGGGCCCAGGTTGGCGCGGATGATCTGCTCCGCTTCCGCATCGGCCTTGGCGGCCATCTGCTGGTACACGTCGGTTCGGGTGACCGGCGGCTGTGCCGGAGCGGTTGCCAGCACGGCGCCCTTGTCGTTGCTGATGTCGACG
>JAJXYE010000259.1 GCA_021780735.1 Pseudomonadota bacterium
CACCGCCGACGCCAACCCGACCGACTACACCGCGACCAACAAGGCGTTCCCTGCCCGTCCGGGCTGGAGCTTTGCATCGGGTCTGGGCTCGGTGGACACCAGGAACCTGCTGGTCGCCTGGCGCGCATTCGTCCATGCGCCAGCGGCTCCGCCGGTAGCTACTCTCAGCGTGAAGTAATCCCGGCTACGGCAACTGCCTGAGCAACCCCTGGCGATAGGTCATCGCCAGGGGTTTTTTCTTGTCTGCCGCACAGACTGGTGCGCGCCAGACTTCCCGAGCTATCGTCGAATAGCGTCGGCGGCTCTGCTGATTTTTCGCAACTTATTTCGTGCCAACCATTCCCCGCAAGCTGTTGCGAGAGCGGAATTTGTGTCATCGCGCACATAACAGTTGCAGATGCAGCAACATCGTTTCACACTCGTTGCTACCGCCCGGCGATCACTGATCAACCAGCCCGGACGGTGGGGAACGGGGCAAGAGCATGCCGGGCAGGGCCAGAGGCCAAGGGTGATTTGATCCGATACAACGGGCGGCGTGCCCGTCTGTTTCCGCGAAACATGCCTGCTACGAATGGCGTTGGAGTCCAGACGCAAGAGATCGCCCATGTGGACGGTCATGGCACAGCAACTCAAAGGGGGCAACGCAGAAAATCGGAAACCGTGGCAGACATGCAGATGTGGCCGGAAAAGTCGCAGGTGTTGCTTGCAAAGTGGATCCGGCTGATGTGCCGTCAATTTTTGATCGACTTACACAAAAGGAGCTTTCCCATGAAACAGCGGTATTTCATCCTCAGCGCATCCATCGCAGCCGCACTTGCCGGCGCGCCGGCGATGCTGCTGGCGCAACCCGCATCGATGGTTGCCAGCAAGGCTACGGCGCAAATTACCCAGACCATCAACAACAATCATCTGTTCGCCGTACCCAAGAGCCACTTCGGTTTCATCGCCCATGCGAGCGCCGTGACACCGCTGCCCGACTCGACCCAAATGAACCACCTGCAGCTGGTTCTTTCGCCCAGCCCATTGCGCCACGCGCAGATGGAACAGTTCATCAGCAACCAGCACAACCCCAAATCCGCCGAGTTTCAGAAGTGGCTCTCGCCGCAGGAATTCGGCGCCAGATTCGGCGTGGCCGACAGTGACATCGCGGCGGTGAGTGCCTGGCTCACCTCGCAGGGCTTCACGGTCAACAGCGTCTACCCCAACAAGACCCAGATCGACTTCAGCGGTACGGTGGGCCAGGTGAACCAGGCCTTCCATACCACCGAAAACATCTACACGATGAAAAACGGCAAGCACCTTGCCAACGCCACCAACATCAGCATCCCGGCGGCGTTCAAGTCGGTGGTAGCCGGGGTCATGGGGCTGAACGACTTCCGCCCGACGCGTCTGGCCAAGACCCCGAAAATCGCCAAGTGGGATGCCGCGAAGAAGGGCTTCGTGATGACCGGCAAGGACGCCAACGGATCGAAATTCAGCCAGGCCATCTCGTACAACGGTGGCGCGGTTCGTGGTCTCGCACCGAACGACCTGGCGCGCATCTACAACGTGTTGCCGTTGCGCGCCAATGGCCTGACCGGTGCGGGTATCAACATCGCCGTGGTCGAAGACCAGGGCATGAATCCGAACGACTGGACGAATTTCACCACCGTGTTCAACCTCGCTCAATACGGCGGCTCGTTCCAGCAGTTCAATCCAGCGCCGCCCAGCGGCCCGAACAACTGCAATTCCTACCCATCCGCGTATGGCGAATCCGGTGAAACCCTGCTCGATGCCGAATGGTCCACCGCCATGGCACCTGGCGCAAACATCTGGGTGGCGACCTGCTCCGGCTATGCCGTGGACGTCAACGGATATCCCACCTATCCGACCACCACCAACTTCTTCGGCGGCGTTTACCTGGCGGCAGACAACCTGATCAATGCCACCGATCCGGCCAGTCGTCCGAATATCATCAGCGCAAGCTACGGCTACGGCGAGTACTTCACCGACCCTGCCAGCAAGCAGGCGATCGATCTGATGTGGGCGCAGGCGGATGCCGAAGGCATCTCGGTCTTCGTCTCCACCGGCGATTCCGGCTCCAATCCGAGCTTCAACGGCGGCCTGATCAACGGCTACTACGGCAACACCGCCGTGGACGCCAATTCGTTCGCCACCTCGCCGCACGTGACCGGCGTCGGCGGTAACGACCTGGCCGACGTACTCGATGGCACCACCAGCCAGTATTTCGCTCCCACGCCCAGCGTGGTCGGCGGTTCCGCACTGGGCTATGTGCCGGAGATTCCGTGGAATCAGTCCTGCGCCAACGGCGTCGCCGCCAAGGCCATGGGCTTCAGCTCGGCCGTCGACTTCTGCAAGGAATATCTGAAGTACGACCCGCAGGGCTACTACGCCACTTCGGAGGCCGGCAGCGGCGGACCGTCGTCGGTGGATGCCAAGCCGACATGGCAGCGACAGGTTTACGGTGCGGCGGCCGATTCTTCGCGCGATCTTCCCGACGTGTCGTTGTTCGCCGGATCCTACGGTGGCTACACCTGGGTCATCACCTGCACCACGTATTACCCCTGCTCGCCGGACTTCTCCGGCCCGACCGCACTCAGCGGTGGCACGTCACTGTCCTCGCCGATGTTTGCCGGTATCCAGGCGGTGATCGATCAGGGCCTGCAGCGGAACGGCCTGCCCGCCAACCAGGGTAATGCCGCACCGACCCTGTATGCCCTGGCGGCACAGGAATACGGCGGTGCCAGCGGCCCGGCACCGGCCAGCCTGGCCACCTGCAGTGCCGACAACGGCAACAACGGCACCAGCGGTTGCGTGTTCCACAACGTCACCCGCGGCGCGATCTCCACCCAGTGCTACCAGCCGGCGAACGGGTTCTTCACCACTGACAACTGCTACTACTACGGAACAGTTCAGCAGGGGCGTTTCCAGCTGGGCCTGACCACCACGGACGCCACCCCCACCGGATATGGGATGAGCAACAAGGCGTACGCGGCACAGCCTGGCTGGAGCTTCGCTTCGGGCCTGGGTTCGGTGAACGCCAAAAACCTGCTGATCTCCTGGCGTGCCTTCGTCAACGCACCGCCCATGCTGCCGTAAGCCCATCCATCCGGGCGCAAGAAAGGCTGTGGCGACGACCTCGTCGCCACAGCCTGCAACCGATCCCCGACAGCCCTGCTGCCGGGGATCTTTGCATTGCGCACTCCCCAGCCGCCCGCTTCCCCCTGGCGTAGTGCGTTGCGCCACGGCCGGAGCAGCAACGCGCTAAACTGGGAAAACCGCCACGCGATCGTTACCACCATGCAGGTCAAGGATCACTCCGAAATCGTCCACCTGCTCGCCGAGCTGAGACTGGAACATCGCGATCTTGATGCTGCGATCGAGCAGTTGGCCTGTGCGATCGGTCGCGACGAACTGCAGCTGACCCGTTTGAAGAAGCGCAAGCTGCTGCTGAAAGATCACATTGCAAGACTGGAAAGCAAACTCATTCCCGACCTCGACGCCTGAGCCAGGCCATGCCGATCAAGCAGCCCGCCCCGACCCATCTGCAGGACGAGCATGTCGTGCTGGAGCCCCTGCAGCTGAGTCATGTGGCGGCGCTTGAGGCTGCCGCCGCCGACGGTGAGCTGTGGAAGTTGTGGTTCACCAGCGTGCCGGCGCCGGGCGAAACCCGCGCCTATGTGGCCAAGGCGCTGCAAGGCCAGACCGACGGACTGATGCTGCCGTTTGCCATACGCGAGTCAGGCAGCGGCGAGATCGTCGGCACCACCCGCTACTACGACATCGTGGCCGATCCTGCGCGATTGGCCATCGGCTATACCTGGTACGCCAGACGCTGGCAGAAAAGCCACCTCAACGTGGCCTGCAAGCGCCTCCTGCTGCGGCACGCATTCGAGTCGCTTGCGTGCATTGCCGTGGAATTCCACACCGATCATCGCAATCTCGACTCGCAGCGCGCGATCGAGCGCCTCGGCGCCTGCCGCGAAGGTGTGCTGCGCGCGCACAAGCGGCGCCCCGACGGCAGCCTGCGCGACACGGTCTGTTACAGCATCCTGGCCAGTGAATGGGCCGACGTCAACCGCTGGCTGGCGCTGCGGCTGGCACGGTTGGCGGAGCGCCGGATCGAGCAGCCATAGCGGCGAAATCGCGTTACAGAAGACGATTGAGCAATCGATCCAGCCGTGTGCGGTTCAACCGGCGCAACTGCTTGCGCACGGCTGGCGGATACTGCCGCGGGCTTTCCAGCGCGCGATAATCGGACAGGCGCGCGGCATGCCGCTGCAACCCCGCCCACTCCGCCTGGTGCTGTGCCAGCAGCCGATGGGCAGGGTCGCGCAGCAGCAGCGCGTTCTCCAGATCCAGCGACCATGCACGTGGATTGAGGTTGTGGCCGGTGAGCACGGCCACGTCATCATCGATGAACAGGCCTTTCAGGTGATAGCTGTTATCGCCGTCGCGCCACAGGTAGAGGTTCAGTTGGCCTGCGTCGATCTGGCGCCGGTGTGCCCGGGCGAAACGGCGCAGATTGTTCTCGTAGAGGTAGGGCAGCAGGCCGATCGTGGTGAACGGCTGGCCCGGCGGAATGTAGAAGTCGCTGGCAGTCTTGTCGCCGACCATGATGTCGATGCGACAGCCTCGCCGCAGCAGCTGGCCAATCACCACGCGTACCGGCCGCGGCAGGTTGAAGTACGGTGTCAGCAGGATCACCCGCTCGTGGCAATCACGCAGCAACGCCAGCAACACCTCGTCGAGTTTGTTGTCGGTACGGCCGAAGCCGAGCAGCGGCGTCACCGCCACCTCGCCCGTGCCAGGTGTCTGGTGTGGCACCACATAGCGCGCCTGCTGCAACTGCTGGCGCAGCAGGCGAATCGCCGGCTGCAGACTCTTCGTGGTCGGCACGTCCACCCGATCCAGCCGTCGCACCGCCGGGCTGCAGGCAATGGTCTGCTGCATGAAGTCGACCATCGCCTCAGCCAAGGCCGCGTGGCGCAGCAGGTGATAGCGGTCGAGCCGGTAGCGCCCGTGCCGCGCCAGGTACACATCGTTGATGCTGGCGCCGCTGTACAGCAGCACATCGTCAATCACGAAGCCCTTCAGGTGCAGCACGCCGAACAGTTCGCGGTTCTGCACCGGCACGCCGTGGATCGCCACGCCGTCACCGAGGCGCTCGGCATACGCACGATACATGCCGGCGTTGCCCTCGCTCCTCTGCTTGCCGATCAGACCGCGACGAGCACGATGCCAGTCGACGAACACCGACACCTGCAGGTCGGGCTGACGTGCCCTGGCCGCATACAGCGCATCCAGTACCTCACGCCCGGCATCGTCGTCCTGCAGGTACAGCGCCACGATCATGATGCGCCGACTGGCCTGGCCGATCAGCTGCAACAAAGTCTGTCGGAACGAAGCCGGGTCGGGCACCTCCTCGATCGCCTCCGCCGCCACGGCGAAAGCCGGCAATGCGTCGAGCAGGGCGCGTGAACGGCGCGGAAACGGCAGCAGGCGCCTGGCCAGGCGCCCCGGAGCCGACATCAGGATGTTGCGATCATTCATGCCACCCATCATCGCAAACCGCTCCGCCCGCGCCTACCAAAGCGCCGGGTGAATCCAAAAACGGCCCGACGACGTATGCCAGCGACAGGAAACCCATCATTCCGGTGGGTTGAAAGATTCGGCAGTGTCTGCCGGAAACATGCGTATGATGGATTCAGATCGAACTCTCGCCAAGGTAGCGTCCTTCCGGGCGAAACGACCCGTGCCCCCTTCCGTGAACAATGCCGTGCCCGATGCGCTGTACTGGTCGACACAGATGGCCGCCGTGTCGCTGCAGCGCGACCGCGCCAGCTTCATGCGCATCTACGACCATTTCGCGCCGCGTCTGCAGCGCTACCTGCGCAATCTGGGCGTGGCCGAGTCGATGGCCGACGAACTGGTGCAGGAAGCGCTGCTGACGCTGTGGCGCAAAGCGGCCATGTTCGATCCGGCGCGGGCCAGCCTCAGCACCTGGCTGTACCGGGTAGCGCGCAACCTGTACATCGATCACGTGCGCAAGGAACCGCACTGGCTACCAGTCCAGGACGGTCTTGACCGGCTTGATCATGCCGAGTCCGATCGGCGCGACTCACAACCGGAATCGTCCGTCGACCAGGACATCCTTAAACAGGCGATCGATCGCCTTCCCCCGGTACAGGCCAAGCTGGTACGCATGTGTTACCTCGAAAGCAAGAGCCACAGCGAGATCTCCCTTGAGCTGGACATGCCGCTGGGTTCGGTAAAATCGTCAATCCGGCGCGCGTTCGCGAAACTGCAGGGCAGCATGAGGGCGCCGCGATGAAACCGACTCACCATCTCGACGACGCCACCCTGCTCAGCTATTCCGCCGGCGCGCTGCCGGCCGCGCTGGCCGTGGTCGCCTCGGCCCATCTGGAACGCTGCGCGACGTGCCGCGAACATCTGCTCGACGCCGACCAGATCGGCGGCATGCTGTTGCAGCAGCAACGCGTCGAGGCACCAGACGACGACGCGCGTGCCGCGATGCTGTCCCTGCTCGACCACGAGCCGGCGCTCGCGCCCATGGCCTTGCCTGCCGATTTCGTGGAAGCGCACGACCCCGACCGACTGCCCAGCGCCTTGCACCCATGGTTCGGCAAGTCCATGCACGCCTTGCGCTGGCGCCGCGTGGCGCCGGGCGTGCAGCGCATCCTGGCCAGCAGCATTGCCGGTGGCGACCTGATGCTGCTGCGCATCGCACCGGGCAGCAAGCTGCCGCTGCACAGCCACAGCGGCAACGAGCTGACCATGATCCTGGACGGCGCCTACGACGACATGCTCGGTCACTTCGGCCCGGGCGACGTTGCCGACCTGGACGGCGAGACGCTGCATCAGCCGGTGACGTCGCCGGGCGTGCCGTGCATCTGCGTGGCCGCCACCGACGGACCGCTGAAGTTTTCCGGCTGGGTCGCGCGCACCCTGCAGCCGCTGTTCGGCTTTTGACCACGGCATCCGGCATGAGCACGGCGTTGGTGCTGTTTCGGCGCGACCTGCGCCTGAGCGACAACCCTGCGTGGAGCACGGCCTGTGCCGAACACGCACAGGTACTGCCGGTGTTCATCCACGGCGACGACGACAGCGCGTGCCCGGCCGGCGCCGCCAGTCGATGGTGGCTGCATCATTCATTGGCCGCGCTCGAGCAGGATCTGCGTGATGCAGGAGCCGGCCTTCACCTGCGCCGGGGTGAGCCGCTGCCGATACTGCGCGAGCTGATCGCACGCAGCGGCGCCAACTCGGTGTACTGGAACCGGCTCTATGAGCCGACCACCATCTCCCGCGATACGCAGATCAAGAGCGCGCTGCGGGACGACGGCATCGCGGTGCACAGCTACAACGCCACGCTGTGGTGCGAGCCCTGGCAGATCGCCACGCAGCAGGGCCAGCCGTACAAGGTATTCACGCCTTACTGGCGCAACCTGCGTCCGCAACTGCAGGCCGTGGAGCCGCTGCCCGCGCCGTCCGTGCCGGGCTGGCGCGAGCTGCCCGGTGGGCTGCCACTGGCGGCGCTCGAGCTGTTGCCGCGGATCGCCTGGGCCGATGGCCTGTCCGCCAGTTGGCAGCCGGGCGCAACCGGCGCGCAGGAGTTGCTGGAAATCTTCGGCGACGATGCCATCGGCGACTACGCCCACGCCCGCGACCTGCCCGCGCGTCATGGCACCTCGCGTTTGTCGCCGCACCTGCACTTCGGCGAGATCTCGCCACGGCAGATCCACTTCGAACTCGATCGTCGCGCCCGCGCCACCGACGGTAAACGCCGCCCCGACATCGAGCCTTATCTGCGCGAGCTGGGCTGGCGCGAATTCGCCCATCACCTGCTGTACCACTTCCCGCATACGCCGACCGCCAACTTCAATTCTCGCTTCAATGACTTTCCGTGGGCCCCCGCGGATCAGGCCGCGCTGGAGCGCTGGCAGCGCGGCCGCACCGGCATCCCGCTGGTCGATGCCGGCATGCGTGAGCTGTGGCATACCGGCTGGATGCACAACCGGGTGCGCATGATCGTGGGCAGTTTCCTGACCAAGAACCTGCGCCAGCACTGGCATCACGGCGCACGCTGGTTCCTCGACACCCTGGTCGATGCCGATCTCGCCAACAACACGCTGGGCTGGCAGTGGGTGGCTGGTTGCGGTGCGGATGCCGCGCCGTATTTCCGGGTGTTCAATCCGCTGACGCAAGCGAAGCGCTTCGACCCGGACGGCCTCTATCTGCGGCGCTGGTTGCCGGAGTTGGCGCAGGCGCCACTGGCGTTGTTGCATGAGCCGTGGAGGGATCCCGACTTGCTCAGACGCAGCGGGTATCCGGCACCGATGGTGGATCTGGGAGTGTCGCGCCAGCTTGCGCTGGATGCCTACGGAGCGCTCGGGCGCTGAGTTCGCGTCTGCGGCGTAGAGGCCACTGGCGAGTGCGCTCTGATCTGGCAACTCGCAGGTAAGCCGCTGCCTCGGCTTATCAATCGAGCGACAAGCTTGTAAGAAATCGTTCGCCTCTGGCTGTCACCTGGAGAGCCCGTCCCTGCGTCTGGCGTTTGATCAAGGCAAGCGCCAGCATGCGGTCGAAGAGCGCCGCGCCCAGCGCACCGGCCAGGTGCATGCGGCGTTCGCTCCAGTCCAGGCACGGCCGGCAGAGCGGGCGCCGCGATGCGCGCAGGGCAGCCACATCGACTCCAAGCTGCTTGCACCACGCTTCGCCTCGCGGGGTGAGCAAGGTCGCGCCGTCGCTCTCGGACAGGTGCGCATGCGCGTGCAGCCGATTCCACAGGGCCACGCCGCATTGGCCAGCAAGATGGTCGTAGCAACTGCGCGCGTGGCGTAGCGCGAGGTCGCCCGGAGCAACGGACACAGCGACGCGTTCGTCGCTTGCAGCGAGACCCAGCAGGCTTTCCAGCAATTCGGCCACGGGTGCACTGGCGAGGCGGAAGTAGCGATGACGCCCCTGGCGGAGCATGGCCAGCAAACCGCCATCGGTGAGGCGAGCCAGATGGCTGCTGGCCGTCGACGATGCTACCTGGCCCTCGAAGGCCAGCTCGGTAGCGGTCAGGGCGCGGCCGTCCATCAGCGCCAGCAACATGGCGGCACGCGTCGGATCGGCGATCAGTGCAGCAGCGGTAGCGACGTTCGGAGCCATGGTTCGATGCACGTCGAAGCGAGGAAGTGGTCGTGACCGCATTATGTCGCCTCTCGACCAACGAGGGCGATCTGATGACAGGCAGGATTCACTCATACCTTGCGCAGTTGGAGTGGCGCGGCAACCGGGGTGCCGGTACCGCCAGCTACGACGGCTATGGCCGGGAGTTCGACGCGAGAATCGACGGCAAGCCAGGATTGGAAGGCTCGGCCGACCCGGTGTTTCGCGGCGACCCCACCCGATACAACCCGGAAGAATTGCTGCTTGTCGCACTGGCGAGTTGCCACATGCTGTCCTATCTGGCGCTGTGCGCGCGCGAAGGACTGGTGGTCACAAGTTACCTCGATCACCCCGAGGGTACGCTGCAACTTGATGCCCGCGGCGGAGGTCGTTTCAACGGTGTGATGCTCCACCCGTCAGTGACAGTAAGCCACGCCGCCCAGCTGCAACGGGCGAAGGAGCTGCACGTCATGGCTCACTCAGCGTGTTACATCGCCAGCTCCTGCAACTTTCCGGTCGAGCACCGGGCAACTATCCGAGACAATTCGGGCACAGTTTCCGTCTCGACATCGGAGCGCCCGACGTGAACGATCTCGCAATCATGCTCGATGACTGTCCGGGCGCGCTGGCGCAGATGGGTCAGGCACTCGGACGGGCGGGCGTCAGCGTGGAGGGCGGGGGCGCCTGGGTCGTGGGTGGGCAAGGTACCGCTCATTTTCTGGTCGAGGATGGCGAAGCAGCGCGACTCGCACTCGAAGCAGCAGGCATCAAGGTGCTTGCCGTGCGTGAGGTCCTGATCCAACGTCTGCGCCAAGATCGTGCGGGCCAGCTTGGAGAGCTATGTCAGTGCATGGCGGATGCGGGCGTGAACATCGAGGTTCTCTATAGCGACCACGCCAACCAGCTGGTGCTCGTGGTGGATGACAACCAGGCCGGACAACGCGTTTCCCGGGCATGGATGCGGGAAAGATGGCCGCCGGGGATCCGGGGCGTGAAGCCGGGCGCAGAGTGCGCTGGCCCCGCACTCTAATCCCGACAACAATCAGGTTCAGACCCAGCGGCCAGCACGAGGTGCTTGAAGTTGTACTCTGACCACGACGTTTCCACTTCCTGCTTCGTGACCTCAGCGGCTCCCGACAGCCGGGGTGCTGCCCAAGACGGGATCCAGTGCCCTTGGCCGTCCACTGGTCAGCGTCGCCCCGGGCGCTGAGAGCAAGAGCGTTTCGACGCGTTTCGTGGCCCGAGTCACCTGTCTCTTGCACAGCCTACAGAGAAGGCCACCCCGCCTGGCGCTTGCCGGTCATCGGGCAAGCGCCCCTGCGTTGCCTCAACTCCGGCATCGATGCCGCCGCCTGCGCGGGCGAAAGGGAACCGGCGTCCCGCCGGTTCCCGCTGCGCGGTGGCGAGTGCTGCAGCGCCCGGAGCAAGAGCTTCCGCTTTGCGCGGAATTTTCCAGGGCTGCGCATGCCTCGATTCGACCACCGGCAGAGGGACGCCTTGTTCGCCTCTGCTACCGGAATTTGGCGCTCCATTGCCTTATTTGATCGATCGTGGCCGTGGCGCCGCCACAGACCACGACCAGGATGGTGGAAAACGGCTCGAGTTCCGGCGCTTTTTCGTACGCCAGAGCGAGACTGGCACCGCAGGCGGGCTCGACCAGGATGCGGTGATCGGCGAGAAACCGTTCGCAGGCATCAAGCGCGCTCGTGTCCGACACGAGGACGCTCTGGATCGGGCTTTCCCTTGACCACTGTACGGCTCGTTCGCACACGCGCTTCGCCCCCAGCGAGGTCGCGATGCTGGTGATGGCTTCCAACTCGACCGGATGCCCGGCCTTCATTGCCGCATTGAACGAAGCCGCGCCTTGCGTTTCCACGGCCAGCACCGGAACCTGGCCCCAGCCGTGTCGATCCAGGCCTTCCATCACGCCGCACAGGAGTCCACCGCCGCCGACGGACAGCACGACAGCATCGGGTTTCAGGCCGAACCTCGCCACTTCATCGATCATCGTCGCGTGGCCCTGCCACAGCAGGGGGTCGTCAAAGGGATGAATGAATGCGTCCGATGCACCCACCAGCGATTGCGCCAGCTCGTTGGCTTCCTGCCAGGACGCGCCGTGCACGACAACCTCGGCGTGTTCCTGGCGCAGCAGCTCGACCGCCCTTGCCGTGGTGGTTTGCGGCACCACCACGGTGACGGACACCGACAGCAGGCGCCCGGCGTAGGCCACGGCCAGCCCGGCGTTGCCACCGGAGGAAGAAACAAACCGCCGCGCGCCGCGCGCCCGGTAAGTTTCGCAGGCATGGCCGATGCCGCGCATCTTGAACGAGCCCGGTGGCTGCAGCGCATCGAGCTTGAGCCAGACGGAGCGTCCGGACGACAGGCTCAGAGTGCGCGATTCGACCAGAGGTGTTTCGACATGAAGGGTCACGGTGCGTCCATCGTCAAAAAGCGGGGAGAGGGTCAGTCACTGCAATGCCTGATTCGGGTCGACAACAGATTTTTCTGTCTGCATGTGATCCAGGGCTTGCCAGCGCTCTAGTTTGAGCCTGCACCATCCGAGTTGAAATCCATCTCAAAAGATGAGTAGAACGGAGCGTGTGGCGGCGAAACCAGTGTTGCTTCTGCGACCACCTTCCCGAAGCAGACTGCCAGCGCCGAATTCCCGTTTCGCCAGGTCTTGCGTACCTTTCCAGACGAATCCAGCTCGACGACCACGACGAATCCTGGTGGATTCGTCGTGGTGGCCAGGGCAAGGCACGACGACAGCGCTTTCTGAATCACTGGTGCCTGGGACTGGATCAGCTCTTGATCCTTTTCCCCCGACAATGAGGCTTCGTCGTGATCTGCGAGAGCCTTGGCGCTCATGAAGGAAAGCTGTCCGGCAAGAGCGGCTTGCGATGTGACGAGCAGGATCAGCAGAAAGAATCTGTGCATTTTCATCCTTGATTGAATCGAGCTGGATTGAACGAGGGGCGTCATGTGGATGTCTGGTTCGGGTCGAATCGCTGACTGTCGCGGCTTGCCGCACCGTCATCACGCCTGCAAGGGCCGAAACGGGCCAGATGATCCTTGCAACAGAATCGCGCTCGGGCACACTCGGTCGATGGGGACGGCGCTGGTACGGGAAGCGCCCCGCGCCAATCGTGCGGGATGTCGTGAAATCCTTGCGCTGCCTGACGCTGAAATCAAGCGACTCGCGGGGCTGCCTCGAGCAGACGGGCACACGCCAATCATCTCGCTTGGCGGCGGGCTTCCGCTTCGGGGCGCTGCCGGCTGCAGAACTTGAATCCGTGGATCATGCGTGCGCTCGGAGAAATTGACGCTGCCCCCGTCCTCGACTGCTCATTCACCGGGGGCCAACCCGTCGAGTCATGATGATGTCGCGTTGCGGATCGGTTCCCACGGCAAACGTGTGATCACCCACGGCCGAGAAGCCCCACTTGGTGTAGAAAGCGAGGGCACGTGGATTGTGCTCCCACACCCCCAGCCAGACCTGGTCGGCGCCAGCAGCCTGCGCCAGTGCCATGGACTGGGCCATGAGATCGTGCGCGACGCCCATGCCGTGCCACGTCGGGCGAACATAAAGGCGCTGAATCTCGGCAAGCCGCTCGGCCTTGATGCAGTCGGGAGTGCGCCCCCAGCGAAGCTGGGCGAATCCGATCAGTTGACCCTGGTGTTCACAGACCAGGGTCGCCATGTTCGGGTCGGCAATTTCCTGGCTCTGAATGGCCTCGCCGTAGTGGGTCGCACAATGCAGGGTCATGTCATCATGCGTGTTGGCTGCCTCGAACGTGCTTCGAAACGTCAGCTCCGCCAGTTCGGCAAGACGCAGTGCATCGGATGCTTCTGTTCGGCGAATGATGGGCAAAGCTGACTCCATGGCAACGCCTGGGTGCATGCGGCTACTGTGAGCTTGAAACGTGCATGCTGTCCACCCACCAGGCCGTGCTCGCCCATGCCCTGCGGAACGCGGCAGCGAAGGCCGCCGACTGTGACCCAGTTCTCATTGGCGAGGTGAAACCCGAACGCGAACCCTCGTGACTTGATTCATGTCAAGAGCCGTCGCGCTTGCCAAGCGTACATATCCTCCCAGGGAGCGGGATCGCGTGCGGCAAGGCAGTGCGGATGCAGTTTCGGCAGCCGTTGCAGGCCTGGTTGAATGGCATCTTGCGGGCGTCGCCCATTCCCCAACCGTTACACCTGCCCCTATCCCGAGGGGAGCGAGTTGACTCGGGCATGGCAGCACGGTTTGCAGTTCGGCAGTGACCAGGATGAGCCGATCGCGTGAGGCACCGACTTTCTTGATCGCACTTGCGAGGCCTGCGGGCCTGGGTAGTTGACCACCGTTCGACAGCGCTGACTGGCTGTCGGTGTCAAGGAGGGGTCATGCGTCGATTGATCGTCATGCTTCTGGCCGCAACCTGGTGTTTGCCCGGAATGGCCGAAAATCGGGGCACAAGCTTCGGCGTCAGTGTGACCGTGGTTCAACGCGTCGCCACGCGGACAGAAGCCGGCATGGTCACCACCAGCTGCGTCGCTTCACCCTGCATTTCTCCCTTGGTCAGCCTCGGGCCGGTGGATCCGCAAACCGGCATACGCTACGTAACCATCATCTACTAGGGAACGGTGAAACAGAGGGTCGGGCTCATGTGCTCCGTCCGCATGCGCTGACGCTTGCGTCTGAAACGGCCGTCCGGACGGCCGCACGCAAACCTTGGCGCGGCGACGCACGAATGGCCGCTCCGGGAGCTGTTTCACCGCCGCGTCACGCATTGGCCTCTGACCCGCTGCATTTCCCGCAAACTCCAGAGTCTGGTTCCCCCACTCCCCTTTGATGGCGGTGGTGAGTGAACCCGAACCCGTTTCTGCGGATGGGCATGCCGGGTCTGCTCCGGCACGATGAAAGCCGCAACGGTTGCAGCAAGACCCAGCCACCGACTCAGCCCAGAATCTGTGGGTTCAAATGCCACACGGCGAAGTTCAGCGCCGAAGCAAAGCTCACCCAGCACAGGTACGGCAACAGCAAGGCGCCGGCCAGCGGCCGTGCGCGCCGGAAGCCGATGACGGTGGCCACGATCAGCAGCCACAGCAGCACGATGTCGGCGAAAGCCAGCGCGCCGTGATGCCAGGCGAAGAACAGCCAGCTCCACAGTGCGTTGACCGCCAACTGGATCACGAACAGGCTGAGCACACCGCGCTGCCGGCGCCAGCCGCCTTCGCGCCAGACCAGCCATGCAGCCATGCCCATCAGGGCGTACAGCAGCGACCACACCGGCCCGAATACCGACGAAGGCGGCGCCCACGACGGTTGCGCCAATTGCTGGTAGAAACTGGCGGCCTGCACCGAGGCGAGCGCGCCGATCGTGGCGGCGGCAAAGCTCAGCAGCAGCCAGCCGATCAGTCCCATGGTCTGCTTGAAACCCGACATGCGTGTCTCCCGGTTGACTGACTGCTTACGCAAACGATGGCGCTGCGGATGCGCTTCTTCGCACGAACGGCGGTGAGGCGGCGTGAAAGCGGTGGGTTGCCGGCCCATGCATCCAGCGGAGGGCTTCTTGCGTATCTGTGATTGAACCGCTGACAGGTAAGTTTCCATGGCCACCCCCCCTCCACTCGTGATTGCACCGCCGCGGCAGGTCGACACTGCCACTGCCGGCGGTCTGGATCGCGTCAGCCCGAAAGGTGCCTGGCTGGTGCGCACGATGCGGCGCTGGTTCGATACCAGTGCCCAGGTGGAGACCGACGAAAGCCGCGAGGATCGCATCGACTGGCTGCGCGCGGCGCCGTTCGTGGGGATGCACCTGGCCTGCCTCGGCGTGTTCTGGGTCGGCGTGTCGCCCATCGCACTGGTCGTGGCGACCGCGCTCTATGCCCTGCGCATGTTCGCACTGACCGGTTTCTATCACCGCTATTTTTCGCATCGCACGTTCCAGACCTCGCGTGCGGTGCAATTTTTCTTCGCCCTGATCGGCGCCTCCTGCGTACAGCGTGGCCCGTTGTGGTGGGCGGCACACCACCGCAACCACCATCGCCACGCCGACACCACGCGCGACCCGCATTCGCCAGGAGTGTGGGGCTTCCTGTGGAGCCATGTCGGCTGGTTCCTGACTCCGCGCAATTTCCGAACCGACCTGTCGCGGGTACCGGATCTGGCCAGGTACGCCGAGTTGCGCTGGCTGGATCGGTTCGATATCGCCGTGCCGGTGGTGCTGGCGCTGGCGATGTTCGGGCTGGGCTTGCTGTTGCAGCACGTCGCCCCGCAGCTGGGCACCAGCGGCGGGCAGATGCTGCTTTGGGGCTTCTTCGTCTCCACCGTCGTGCTGTTCCACGCCACCGTGACGATCAACTCGCTGGCGCATCGCTACGGCCGGCGCCGCTTCGAGACGAAGGACGACAGCCGCAACAACGTGTGGCTGGCCCTGCTCACCTTCGGCGAGGGATGGCACAACAACCATCATTTCTTCCCCGGCTCCAGCCGCCAGGGTTTTCGCTGGTGGGAAGTCGACCTGACCTGGTACGGCCTGAAGCTGATGTCGGTGCTGGGCCTGGTACGCGGCCTCAAGCCGGTGCCCGCCTGGGTGCTGGCCAGGGCGAGGAACTAGGCCATGCGTATCGCCGTGGTCGGATCGGGTATTGCCGGGCTGGCCAGCGCCTGGCTGCTGTCGAAGAAGCATGAGGTCACCCTGTTCGAAGCGAACAGCTATTTCGGTGGCCACACGCATACCCACAACGTGCAGCAAGGCGGCACCTGCTATCGCATCGATAGCGGCTTCATCGTGCACAATCCGCTGCACTACCCGCTGCTGACCCGGCTGTTCGAGCAACTCGGCGTCGCCTCGCAACCGACCACGATGAGTTTCGCGGTGCACAGCGAAGCGAGCGGACTGGAGTACAACGCGACCAACCTGGACACGCTGTTCTGCCAGCGCCGCAACCTGCTGTCACCACGTTTCCTCGGCATGGTGCGCGACCTGACGCGGTTCTATCGCGAGGCGCCGACGCTGCTGCTGCAGCGCGACGACATGACCAGTCTTGGCGCGTATCTGGAGCAACACTGCTATGGCGCGGCGTTCCGCGACGAGCACCTGATCCCGATGGCCTCGGCGCTGTGGTCGTCGCCGGCCACGCAGATCCTGCAATTCCCGGCGCGCTACCTGGTGCAATTCATGGCAAACCACCAGATGCTGCAGCTCAGCGACCGCCCGCAGTGGCGGGTGGTGCAGGGAGGCTCGTCGACCTATGTGGCGGCGCTGCGCGCGCACTGGTCGGTATCGGAGCGACTGAACTGCCCGGTGCAGGCGATCCGTCGCCGCAGCGATGGCGTCGAGGTGCACAGCGCAGCCGGTGTCGAGCATTTCGAGCAGATCGTGCTGGCATGCCACAGCGATCAGGCGCTGGCCTTGCTGGCCGACGCCAACGAGCGTGAGCAATCCATTCTCGGCGCAATGACGTATCAGGCCAACGACACCGTGCTGCATACCGATGCCAGCGTGCTGCCGCGCCAGCGCAAGGCGTGGGCGGCGTGGAATGTCTGGCTGCCGCGCGACCGCGAGGCCGCCTGCACGGTCAGCTACTGCATGAACCTGCTGCAGCGCGTCGACTCGCCCGAGCCCTTCGTGGTGACCCTCAACCGCAGCGAGGCGATCGACCCACGCAAGGTGCTGGCGCGGATGCGTTACCACCATCCGGTCTACACCCAGACCTCGGTCAACGCGCAGACGCGCAAGGCCGAGATCCAGGGCTGGCGACGCACCTGGTTTGCCGGCGCCTACTGGGGCTGGGGTTTCCACGAGGACGGCATGCGCAGCGCGGTGGAGGTCGCCGCGGCGCTGGGCGTGCACTGGCCACACGGCAACGCTTCCTCGTCGCTGCCCGAACGGCGCGAGCAGGAGTTGGCGGCGTGACCGTCAAGCCCGCCAGCACGCAGCTGCAACTGGCCAGCGCGGTCTACGAGGGCGTGGTGCGCCATCGCCGGTTCGCGCCGCATGCGCACGAGTTCGACTACCGCATGGCCCAGCTGTTTCTGGATCTGGACGAGGTCGACCGGGTGTTCGCCGGCCGCTGGCTGTGGTCCAGCGAACACGCCAACGTGGCGCAGTTCCGTCGCAGCGACTACCTCGGCCCGGGCGAATTGTCGCTGGCCGAGGCGGTACGCCAGCGGGTCGAGCAGGCCACCGGCCAGCGGCCGGTCGGGCCGGTTCGGCTGCTGACCCATCTGCGCTACTTCGGCATGGTCTTCAACCCGGTCAGCTTCTACTACTGCTACGCCGAGGACGGCCAGACCCTGGTGGCGATCGTGGCCGAGATCACCAACACCCCGTGGAAGGAACGCCACGCCTACGTGCTGCCGATCGAGCGTGCGCAGATCCACGGGCGCGCACTGCACTGGACCTTCCCCAAGACCTTCCACGTGTCGCCGTTCATGCCGATGAATTGCCAGTACGACTGGCGCTTCACCGTGCCCGGTGACGACCTGCTGGTGCACATGAACGTCGAGCGCGAGGGCCAGCCGACGTTCGATGCAACGCTGAGCCTGCAGCGCCTGCCGCTGACTGGCGCCTCGCTGGCCCGCGTGCTGTGGCGCTACCCGCTGATGACCGCCCAGGTGGTCGGCGCGATCCACTGGCAGGCGCTGCGGCTGTGGCTGAAGCGCAACCCCGTCCACGATCACCCCACCACGCCATCCCGGCACGCGGACTGAACCCGTCCACCTTGAGGTTTTCCATGAACGACATCGCCAGCACCGCCGATGACGAGACACCCGCGTTCGATGGCTTCGACCGCTTCCTGCGGCAGCAGCTGATCGGCCAGATGAGCGGCCTGCGCCATGGCCGGCTGTTTCTTCAGGACGCCTGCGGCACGATTGAACTCGGTGAGGCGAAGCATGCCGACCTGCCCATTCGCCTGCAGGTGCTCGATCCCGGCTTCTATCGCGCGGTGGCGCGCAACGGCAGCGTCGGCGCGGGCGAGTCGTACATGGATGGCCAGTGGCGCTGCGACAACCTGGTCGGGCTGATCCAGCTGCTGCTGCGCAACCGCGACCTGCTCGACGGCATGGAGAGCGGACTGGCCCGGCTCGGCGGCATGGCGATGCGCGGCTGGCATGCGCTGCGCCGGAACACGCGCGAGGGCAGCCGGCGCAACATCGCCGCGCATTACGACCTGGGCAACGACTTCTTCAGCCTGTTCCTGTCGCCGGATCTGATGTACTCCTCGGCGATCTGGACCGATCCGGCCGATACGCTGGAGACGGCCTCCGCTCGGAAGCTGGAGCGGATCTGCCGCAAGCTCGACCTGAAGCCCGGCGACCGCGTGGTCGAGATCGGTACCGGCTGGGGCGGCTTCGCTCTGCACGCGGCAAGGCACTACGGCTGCCACGTCACCACCACCACCATCTCGCGCGAGCAGCATGCACTGGCCAGCGAACGCATCACGGCCGCGGGCCTGGGCGATCGCGTCACCCTGCTGCTCAGGGACTACCGCGATCTGCAAGGCCAGTACGACAAGCTGGTCTCGATCGAGATGGTCGAGGCGATCGGCGCAGCGTATCTGGACGTCTATTTTGAAAAGCTCGGCGGCCTGCTGAAGCCCGATGGCCTGGCCCTGCTGCAGGCGATCACGATCGAGGACCACCGCTACCGGCAGGCACTGAAGTCGGTCGACTTCATCAAGCGCCACGTGTTCCCCGGCAGCTTCATTCCGTCGATCAACGCCCTGCTCGCAGCGAAGAGCCGCGCCAGCGACCTGGCACTGACCCAGCTGGAAGACTTCGGCCATTCCTATGCACTCACCCTCAAGGCATGGCGCGAGCGCTTCCTGGCGAAGCTCGCCCAGGTTCGCGCGCAGGGTTTCGACGAACGCTTCGTGCGCATGTGGGAGTTCTACCTGGCCTATTGCGAAGGCGGTTTTCGCGAGCGTTCGATCGGCGTGGCCCATCTTCTGCTGGCCAAGCCCGGCAACCGCCGCGCCTCGTTGCTGCCGGAAATCGTCATGCCGGGCGAGCTGTCGGCATGAATTTCTGGATCAGCCTGATCGGCTACCAGCTGGTCTGGTTCGCCAGCGTGATCGGTGCGGGCCATGGCCTGGTGTGGCCCGGCGTGCTGGGCCTGATGCTTTACGCAGCGTGGCAGCTGCGTGATGCCGCCAGCCGCCGCACCGACCTGAAAATGATGCTGGCGGCGGTCACACTTGGCTGCGTACTGGATGGCGGCCTGATCCGGCTTGGCCTTGCCCGCTATGCCGCCACGGGGCCGCTGGCCGCACTGCCGCCGATCTGGATCCTGGCGTTGTGGGCCACCTTCGCGCTGACGTTCACGCAGTCCCTGCGCTACCTGCAGACGCGGTTGTGGCCGGCCTTTCTGCTCGGCGCGATTGGTGGTCCGATGGCTTATCTCGGTGCAGCGCGCGGATGGCAAGTGGTGAGCTTTGCGCCGCCGGCATGGCACGCGCTGCTGTGGCTGGCGATGGGCTGGGGTATCGCCACGCCGCTGCTGGCCTGGCTGGCCCGGCGCTGGTCTTCCGGCACCAGCGGCAATCGCTTGCCATGGCAGGAGCACGCATCATGAACCCGTATGGGCCGTTGCTGGCACTGTGGCTTTTGGCCGCGACGATGATGACATTGGGCTGGCTGTGGCAGCGTGCCCGCGCCAACGCGGGAATCGTCGATGTACTGTGGGCGCTGGGGGTTGGTGGCAGTGCGGCGTTCCTCGCGGTGATCGGCGACGGCGCAGCCTGGACGCGGCTGTCGCTGGCCGCACTCGGTGGCGCCTGGGGTCTGCGCCTGGCGGTGCATCTGTGGACGCGCGTGCGCTGCGAACCGGAGGACGGGCGCTACCAGAACCTGCGCCTGCACTGGCATGGCGATCAGCTGAAATTCTTCGCATTTTTCCAGTTCCAGGCCGTACTTGTCGTGCTGTTCGCGTTGCCGTTCCTGGCCGCAGCGCGCAACCCCGCGGTCTCCGGCGTGTGGTTGCCAATCGCCGCCATGATCTGGCTGCTCAGCGTGGGGGGCGAGTCGATCGCCGATGCCCAGCTGGCGAACTTTCGCCTCGACCCGGCCAACCGCGGCCGTACCTGTCGCGAAGGCCTGTGGCGCTACTCGCGCCATCCCAACTACTTCTTCGAGTGGCTGCACTGGTTCGCCTACGTCTGCCTCGCCGTTGGCTCGCCGATCGGCTGGTTGGCCTGGTCCGGCCCGGTGGTGATGTACGTGTTCCTGCGCTGGATCAGCGGCATTCCGTTCACCGAAACGCAGGCCCTGCGCAGCCGCGGCGACGACTACCGCGCCTACCAGCGCAGCACCCCGATGCTGATTCCATGGTTTCCGAAGAGGACCGAACGATGAACAGACCCGCCCATGCCTCGACCGGATTGCCGCACGAGCGCCCAGCCTCCGGACTGCTCGGCATGGCCGAGCGTGGCCACATCCCCGACGCGCTGCTGCGCCAGGGCATTCGCCGGCTGTGCGCGCAGCGCCTGCGCGAGGAACAGGCCGGCGGACTCGAGGCCCAGGCCACGCGCTTTGCCGAACGCATCCGGATGCTGCGGCACAGCCCGGTGGCGATCCATACCGATGCCGCCAATGCACAGCACTACGAATTGCCTCCGGCGTTCTTTCAGCTGTGCCTTGGCAGGCGCCTGAAATACTCCAGCTGCTACTACCCGAAGGGCGACGAATCGCTGGAGCAGGCCGAGGACGCCATGCTGGCGCTGTACGGCGAGCGTGCCGAACTGGCCGACGGGCAGTCGATCCTGGAGCTGGGCTGCGGCTGGGGTTCGCTGACCCTGTGGATGGCCGGGCGCTTTCCGAATGCGCGGATCACGGCCGTCTCCAACTCCAGCCAGCAACGCGAACACATCCAGACGCAGTGCCGCGAGCGCGGCCTGTGCAATGTGTGCGTGATTACCCGCGACGTGAACCAGCTGGAACTGGAGCCGGCGCAGTTCGATCGCTGCGTGTCGATCGAGATGTTCGAGCACATGCGCAACTACGACACCTTGCTCAGTCGCATCGCGCGCTGGCTGCGCCCCGGCGGCAAATTGTTCGTGCACATCTTTGCGCACAAGACGGCGATGTATCCGTTCGAGACCGAAGGCGACGACAACTGGATGGGCCGGCACTTCTTCACCGGCGGCCTGATGCCTGCCTCCGACACCTTGCTGTGGTTTCAGTCGGCGCTGAACATCGAGCAGCGCTGGCATGTCGACGGCACGCATTACCAGCGCACCGCCAATCACTGGCTGGCCAACCAGGACGCGCGCCGCGACGAAGTGATGGAGGTGCTGGCCAGGGCCTATGGCAGTCAGTCGGCACCGCTGTGGTTCCAGCGCTGGCGGATGTTCTGGATGTCCTGCGCCGAGTTGTTCGGCTATGCCGACGGGCAGGAGTGGCTGGTCGCCCATTACCGCTTCGTGCGGCCCTGACCCCCGCATTTCCCGGAGACAGCCGATGAACCTGCACAAGATCCTCCCACTACTGGCCTGCACCATGATGTTCGCATCCATTACCGCCTGCGCCAGCCCCCTGCCGCCGATCAAGCCCGTACCGCACATCGACCTGCCCCGCTTCATGGGCAACTGGTACGTGATCGCCAGCATTCCCACCCGCTTCGAGAAAACCGCCTACAACGCGGTGGAAACCTACAAGCTGCAAGCCGATGGCGACATTGCCACCTCGTTCCGCTTCAACGATGGCGCCTTCGACGGCAAGCTGAAGCACATCCACTCCACCGGCTTCGTCAAGAGCGATAGCGGCAACGCGGTATGGGGCGTGCAGGTGTTCTGGCCGATCAAGGCGCAATACATCGTCGCCTGGCTCAAGCCCGACTACAGCCAGGTCATCGTCGCCCGCGACGCCCGCGACTACACCTGGATCATGGCACGCACCCCGACCGTCTCGCCGGCCGACTATGAGGCCCTGATGGCCAAGGTGAAGGCGCTGGGCTACCCGATCGACAAGGTGCGCAAGGTGCCGCAGGCCTGGCCGGACGCCCCGGGTTGAGTGAGTCCGTTGCCCGACCCGCCACCGGGGACGGCTTGCCCACCATGATCGCTCAGCGAACATCGGCCCGAACCTGGCCGCAGCAGAACCACGATCATCAAGGCAAGCGTCATGTACCCGGATACTCCCGGTGCACGCTTCGACCACAGCTGCTACCGCGACAGCCCCATGCCGCTGTTGCAGCGTCTGATGGGTGATACCTGCCTGTACTGCAACGTGGACAAGAGGCCTCGCCTGCGGCACAGCCGATGCCCCCGTCACCCGGGTCGGCATGTGCCACATCTTCTGCCTCTCGGTCGAGAGCTTTCAGGCCGGGATTGGCTCGCACCCGCAGGAGATCATGGCGGACATCGCCAACTGCACCGACCTGGCGCCCGTGCGGCAGATCACCGAAGTGGTGGTGGGCCACCGCGGACACGACTGAGTCGATCGGGCAGCGCAGACCGGCCAGGCACACCCGTCACTGTGAATCGCCGGGCATCGCGAGGTTCATGACTGGCCGAGACAGCAACCGTTGTCGAAGAACCCTGGGCTTGAGTGGAATGGATCGCCGTTTGCATTACCCTTGCCCGGACGACGCCGGAGCACGCCAGCCTGCCTGTCGCTGTCACCGATCCAGCACAGATCGTGTCCGGCAACCGCACGGGTCATGGCTGACCGCGTATCCGAAAGTGCACTTTGATACCGCTCCCGGTTCCGCTCGCATCCGACCCATCCCGCAAACCCGTCGATCCAATTCCGCCATGACTGTTGCCCAGGCCCTGCCGTTCTTCAATCCCCGGATGAGCCTGGAAAAGCTGACCCTGTCCAATGGGCAGTGCTGCTACGTGATGGACAACGCCCTGCTTGAGCCGGAGTTGCTGGTCGGCTGGGCCGACGCCAGCAAGGCCGCGTTCAGGCCGGTGGACTTCAGTGCGTATCCGGGGCAGTACGTCATGCTTCCGTCCCAGCTCGACGCTTCCATCAGCGCCTGGTTCACGCAGCGGATGCGCCCCCTGTTCGACGCACGGCGACTGATCAGGATGCACATGCGGTTGGCGATGGTCACCCTGCCGGCTGATGTTCTGCGTCCGGCGCAGTGGCTGTGCCACAGCGACAATTTCGGCGTGGCGCCCGAGCAGAGTATCCAGGCCTCGGTGCTCTACCTGTTCAAGGATCCCGGCCTGGGTGGCACCGCCTTCTACGAAGCCGCCCGACCGGCAGCCGAGATGAAGGCGTTGTTCGACGACGCCCTGCGCCTTCCCACCGACGAGTTCGCCCAGCGTTACGGTCTGCAACCCGGCTATCTGGTCGACTCCAATCGCTACTTCAACCGCATTGGCGGCGTAGCCGCACGCTGGAACCGGATGGTGTTCTACGACGGCACCATCCTGCATACCAGCGACATCCCCGACCCTGACCGGCTCAACGATGATCCCTTGAGCGGTCGCTTGACGCTCAACGGCTTCTATACCTGCCGCAGGCACGCCGCCTGACCAGCGGCAACCACGGCGAACAGGCTGTTTCAGTCACCCTTGATCGGAAACGTCTGCACATCGGCCGAGGACTTCGCGGGCGCAGGACCACCGGCCGGCTTCAGTCCGCGAGCACCACACTGATAAGCCCCCCACGGCTGCGAGCCGTCGACGGGGTCGGCCAGTGGCTTGATCGTGTCGGCATGCATCTTGGCCGCTTCGTTGCGGGCCAGTACTTCGAGTTCGTCGCGCACGGTGATGTTGTTGCGGTCGACCGGACCGACGTGATCCATCACCGACACCGTGACCTTGCCCAGTTCGTGACAAGCGGAGACATCGCCACTCCAGGCGGTGCGTACGTTCCTCGCCGCCGGATCCATGGTGATGCCCCAGCTGCAGGCATTCAGCAGCATGACGGGGACGAGCAACAACAGGATCTTGCGCATTGGTTGGCTCCGCGGCAAAGGTTTGCAATGAAAGAGGCCGGGCCGTCGCCGACCCGGCCTCCATCGTAACGCGGCGACGCCAGCGCGTCCCCGAATGAATCCGAAACGCGCGGCGACGGAAGGAGTCCGCCACCGCGCCCGGATCTACTTCGATGCCGTCGCCTTGCCGGCCTTCATCACCGGATCGGCCACCGGCTTGCCGTCGGCGTCCAGCACCTGCACCGGCCCCAGGTTCAACGCCCGGATCGGCGCCTCGATCTTGCCGAGGTCGCCGACAATCACCCAGGTCAGCTGCTGCGGCTTGATCACCTCCTCGGCCGCGGCCTGCACCGCCTTGTCGCTTTGTGCTTCGATGCGCGACTTCAGCGTCTGCACGTAATCATCCGGCCGCTTGTACAAGGTGATGTTCTGCATCGCGCCGAGCACGGCCCCGATGGTCTGGTATTGCCCGGGCATGGCACGGATGTCGTTGTCCTTGATCTTCTGGATCTCGGCCGCGGTCAGCGGCTTCGGCCCGATCACGCCATTGACCTCCTTCAGGGTCTCCTCGATCGACGGCGCGGTCTTGTCGGTCTGCACCGGCGCGTAGAGCATGAACGGGCGCTGCCCCTGCGCGTTCTGCAGGAAGCTGAAGGCGCCGTAGGCCCAATGCTTGTTCTCGCGCAGGTTCATGTTCAGGCGCGAGGTGAAGGTGCCGCCGAATGCGCTGTTCATGGTGCCGATTTCAAGGTCGTTCTTCGCCTCGGTCGACGGTGCCACTTCGCCGGCCAGGATCACCGACTGCAAGGATCCCGGCCGATCCACCAGGAACACCCGTGCCTTGCCCGGGTAGGCCACCGTGGCGATGTTCTTGTGCGGAATCCTGCTCGCCGGTGCCTGCCAGTCGCCGAACACCGCGTTGAGTTGCGGCACGATCTTCGCCAGGGTGGTGTCGCCGGCCACCAGCAGGGTGGCGTTGTCGGGGCGGATGAAGTCACCGACAAAGTCGCGCATGTCGCTGGCGGTCAGTGATTTGATCGACGCTTCGGTACCCGTACCGGTGAACGGGATGGCATAGGCGTGGCCCTTGCCGTAGAGCAACGGCGGCAAGGTACGCAATGCCATGCTGATCGGCTGCGACTTCTCCTGCTCGATGCCAGCCAGCCACTGGCCGCGCAGCCGCGAAATGTCGTCTTCGCGGAACGCCGGATGACGCACGATATCCGCAAACAGCTTCAACGACGGCACCAGCTTGTCATCCAGCGAGTTCAACGAGGCATCGCAGTAGTCCAGCCCGCAGCCGGTCATGATGTAGCTGCCCAGCCGCTCGC
>JAJXYE010000383.1 GCA_021780735.1 Pseudomonadota bacterium
CAGCGGAGCACGCTGCAGCGGAGCACGCTGCAGCGGAGCAGGCTGCAGAGGAGCAGGCCGCAGCGGAGCAGGCCGCAGCGGAGCAGGCTGCAGCGGAGCACGCTGCCGCGGAGCACGCTGCCGCGGAGCACGCCGCCGCGGAGCAGGCTGCAACGGAGCAGGCCGCCGCGGAGCAGGCCGCCGCGGAGCAGGCCGCAGCGGAGCAGGCTGCAGCGGAGCAGGCTGCAGCGGAGCAGGCTGCAGCGGAGCAGGCTGCAGCGGAGCAGGCTGCAGCGGAGCAGGCTGCAGCGGAGCAGGCTGCAGCGGAGCAGGCCGCAGCGGAGCAAGCTGCAGCGGAGCAGGCCGCAGCCGAGCAGGCTGAGAGAGCGCGTCTTGCTGCAACTGATCACGCCGCCACGCCTGGTCATGACGGAGCCATGGCTGGATTCGGCGAGATTGACGCCGATCTGCTGGAGGTCTTCATCGACGAGGCGAACGAAATCCTCGATCACGCCGACGGTGTGTTGGCACAGTGGCACGCAGAGCCGTCCGAGCTTTCCCTTGTCGCCGAGTTGCAGCGCGATCTGCATACGCTGAAGGGAGGCGCACGCATCGCCGGATTGGTCGCGGTGGGTGACCTTACTCACGCCATCGAGACCCTGCTCGAAAAGCCGATTCGCGAGAGCGCCAGATCTGGCGGCCTGATCACCGCGCTGGAGGCCAGCTTCGACCAATTGCATGGGCTGGTGCAGCAGGTTGCACAGGGCCAGAAGCCAGACTATCCGCAGGGCATGATCGATCACCTGCTGGCCATGGCAGGTGAAACCGAGTTGGCCGACGACGCATTGCTGGCGGCGATCGTGATGCCGACACCGGCAGCTGTGCCGGAGCAACCCAGGGCGGCAGAGCAGCCGGCCCAGGCCAATGCGCTCGATCTACCCGAGCTGTTGCCGGAGATGGAAGAGGAAGTGCATTCCTCGCAGGAGCAGATTCGCGTTCGCGCCGATCTGCTGGACAGCCTGGTCAACCACGCTGGCGAGGTGGCGATCTACCGATCTCGCCTGGAGCAGCAGGTAGCCGGCTACCGCTTCAATCTGGTCGAGCTCGAACAGACGGTTGCCCGTCTGCGTAGTCAGCTGCGCATGCTGGAGATCGAGACCGAGGCGCAGATCATCGCGCGCTTCCAGCGCGAACATCGCGAAGCGGGCCTCACCGTTTTCGATCCGCTGGAACTCGATCGTTACTCGCAGTTGCAGCAGTATTCGCGAGCGCTGGCCGAGTCGGTATCCGATCTGGTCTCGATCCAGAACATGCTGGACGAACTCACCCGTCAGGCCGAGACCTTGCTGATCCAGCAGTCGCGGGTCAGCACCGAGTTGCAGGATGGTCTGCTGCGCACCCGTATGCTGCCGTTCGACACGATGGTGCCAAACCTGCGCCGCACCTTGCGTCAGGCTGCACAGGAGCAAGGCAAGCATGCCCAGCTCTATGTGGATGGTGCCCACGGTGAAATGGATCGCAACTTGCTCGACCGCATCAAGGCGCCGTTTGAGCACATGTTGCGCAACGCGATTGCGCATGGCGTGGAAACGCCGGCGGAGCGTCGCCAGGCGGGCAAGCCGAGCGAAGGGGCAGTGCACATCAAGGTGGCGCGCGAAGCGACCGAGGTAGTGATCCGGGTCAGTGATGATGGTCGCGGCCTGAATCGCGAAGCAATTCGCCAGCGTGGCATCGAGCGCGGCATGCTTCGTCCCGACAGTCGACCCACCGACAACCAGTTGCTCTCCCTGATCACCCAGCCGGGCTTCTCCACGGCGGGCAAGGTGACCCAGCTGGCCGGCCGTGGCGTCGGCATGGACGTGGTGGCGAACGAGATCAAGCAACTGGGCGGTTCGCTCTCGATCGAATCCGAGGAAGGCAAAGGCACGACCTTCGTGTTGCGCCTCCCGTTCACTCTTGCAGTCACGCAGGCGATCCTGGTGCGCATCGGCGAGGCAACATTCGCCATTCCGATGACCTCGGTGCAGGGTGTGGCACGAGTCAATCCGGAAGATCTGGCTGAGCTGCTGACCACGGACGAGCCATCGTTCCAGTATGGCAACGAAGGCTACGGTATCCATGATCTGGCCGAGCTGCTCGGTCTGCCGCCAGGCCTCCCTGCCGAGGGCGAGCAGCAGCCGCTGCTGCTGACCCGTGCTGGTGACTTGCGTGCGGCGATCCGCATCGATGCAGTGCTCGGCTCGCGCGAAATCGTCGTCAAGTCGGTTGGCCCGCAGATCAGCTCGGTGCCCGGCCTGCTCGGCGCAACCATCATGGGCGACGGCTCGGTGCTGATCATTCTCGATCTGGCCCCGCTGGTTCGTCATGGCATGATCCGTCGCGACCAGCGTCTGTCCGAAGGCCTGAGTGCGGTGCAGGCGCCGGTCATCGAGGAAGTGAAGGAACAGCCGCTGGTGATGGTGGTGGACGACTCGATCACCATGCGCAAAGTGACCGGTCGCGTGCTCGAACGCCACGAATACGAAGTCAGCACCGCCAAGGATGGTGTCGACGCGCTGGAGAAGCTGCACGAGCGTGTGCCCGATCTGATGCTGCTCGATATCGAGATGCCGCGGATGGACGGCTACGAGCTGGCTACCCACATGAAGGCCGACCCCCGCCTGCGCGATGTGCCGATCATCATGATCACCTCGCGCAGCGGCGACAAGCATCGCCAGCGAGCTTTCGACATCGGCGTCGATCGTTACCTGGGCAAGCCGTATCAGGAAGCCGAGCTGCTGGCCCAGATCAGCGAAGTCCTGCAGCAGCGCTCGGTGGAGCGTGTTCATGACTGACAGGCCGCCCGCGGTTGCGTTGCTCTTTGACGACAGTGAACTCGGTGGCCAGTTGCGCGCTGCGCTGCTGGAGCGGGGTGCGCGGATTGTCCACGAAGGCGGCGTTTCCGGATTCAGTCGCTCGGTGCTGCAACGAGTGGGTGCAGATGTTCTGGTGGTCAACCTGGACGACAACGCGGACGATGCGCTGGATAGCCTTTATGAAGTGATAGATGGCGACCAGCCACGGGTGGTCTTCAATGATGCCCAGGCCAGCCGTGCACTGGCCGGCTGGGATCGTGCCCGTTGGGCACGGCATCTTGCGGTGAAAGTGCTCGCGATCGGTGATATCGACCCGCCGCGGCCAGAGGACACCCGTGCTGTCGATCAAGTCGAGGAATTTTCTCCCGTCCAGGCTGAACCGGCCTTCGTCACGCCCGGGTCGCCAGCGCAAGCGGACAACGATGAGCCGCCGATGGCGATCGAAGAGCCGGCTGTGACCTCTCCCTCGGCATCGCCTGAGGAGAGGTTGCTGTCGATGCCTGACATGCAACTCCAGCCGGAACCCGAATCGCAGCAAGAACCGCAAGCGGAGCCGCCATTGCATTCGATGGTCGAGCCGGAAGCACACCTGCAAGCGGAACCGCTTCCCGGGACGCAGCCGGACTGGCTGGCACCGGCAGAGCCGGAGCCGGAACATCAGAACACGCTGCCAAGCGTTTCCGTGCAGGCTGCGGTAGAGAGCCTGGATGACGAGCATGCCGCCGGCGATTCGGAAAGCCTTGCCGCTGAACTCGAGGCATTGCTGGCATCGGGCGATCTGCCGGATGATGATGAGGTAACGGGCCCGGGTCTGCGCTTTGTCGGCGACGATGAGCCGCCAGCTCTGCACGATGGTGATTTCAGCCTGCCCCAGCCAGCAACGGCGGCAAGCAACGTGTATGAGGTGCCGAGCCTTGGAGTGCCGGCCGTACCTGCCGCGCCTGGCGATCTGCAGCTCAGTGCCATGATCGACCCTTCGCTAGCCACCATCCCGGCTGCCGCCGCCGAGCCCGTCATTGCCGTGGCCGCGCCAGCTGCAAAGGCTCCGGAAAGCTGGGCACTGCTTGACGACGATGCCGCGCCGGTGACCTCGTCGGTGGCCGACAAGCCCAATCCCGCCGACTTCGGTATCGAGAAACTGTCTGCTGCCGAGTTCCTCGCGCCTGATGCCGGATCCAGTGCCGAGCATTTTGAGCCGACCATGAGCCTCGAACTGGTTTCGATGGAGGAGGCGATTGCTCCGCAGGCTTATGTGCCGGAACACGAGATGCTGCTGGATGAGCTGGGTTCGGCGCTCAGCCGAGTCGTCCTGCTTGGTGCGGCGGTCGACGGCGTGGCTTCGGTATGCGAGTTTCTGGCAGCCTTGCCGGCGAACACCCGGCTGGCGTTTCTGCATACCCAGCATCTCGGCGGCCAGTCGGACAGTGCGCTGGTCGAGCGCTTTGCAGCGGGTTGCGCGTTGCCGGTACGGCTTGCCGACGGTGCGACCAGGGTGAAGGCGGGTGAGGTATTGCTGGTGCCGGCGGGGCAGCAGGTTCGGCTGCGTCGAGACGGCAGCATCGAGTTGCAGGCGCTGGCCGGTGAGCAGGCAGTTGAGCCATCGATCGACGCCAGCCTGACCATGGCGGCCAGTGCGTTTGGCCGGGATGCCCTGGCGATCGTGTTTGCCGGTCGCGGCAATGATGCCGTCGCCGGTGCACAGGCGATTCATGATCGGGGTGGCGAGGTCTGGGTAGAGTCGTCGTCAGGTGAACATTTCGCCGACATGGTCAGCGGAATTTTTGCCGAACGACTGGTCAGTTTTTCCGGTACGCCGCACGAACTTGCAGCGCACCTGTCCGAGGTATTTTCATGAGTGATCCGCTGCCCCGCGAAATCCGTTGCGTACTGGTGCCCGTTGGCAATCTGCGCATGCTTCTGCCCAATGCCACGATTGCCGAAGTCGTTACCTACAGCGCGCCCGCACCACTGGCCGGTGTACCGGACTGGATGCTTGGCCGGATCGCCTGGCGCGGCTGGCAGGTACCGCTGGTGTCGTTCACGCAGTTGGCCGGCGCCCCGGAAGGCGACGCCGAGCTCAGCATGCGCGTGGCGGTGCTGAAGGCACTGGGTGGTGACCCGAAACTGCCCTTCATCGCCGTGCTGACCCAGGGCTTTCCACGTCTGACCACGTTGAATGCCGAGCTGATCCTGCCCACCCATGATGGCAGCGAGCTGCCGCCAGGGGTGCGCGCGCATGTGCTGGTGCGCGATGACGTCGCGGTGATTCCGGATCTGGAATGGATCGAGGCCCAACTGCTGGACATGCTCGATGAGTTGAACGTGCACAGTCAGCCGGAGGCCGACGAGGCTGTCGACGAACCTGAGTCTTTCGACGGCAGCTACTGAGCAAGGGCAGCTGCACGGCTATTCAACCGTCGCCGTGCAGCGCTTGCAACGCCGCGAGTGCCGCCAGTCCCGCTGTTTCGGTACGCAGGATCCGCGGACCCAGCCGCAGACCCTCGAAACCAGCGAGCCGCAGGGCGCAGACATCGCGCTCGCCCAGCCCGCCTTCGGGACCGACCACCAGAATTCCCCCGGCTGCGGAGAATTTGCACCCACGCGCCGAGCGGGTAGCCTCCGGCAACAGCGCCAGGCGCAGTGCCGTGTCGGGGATCAGATCGTCCAGCCATGCCTGCAGTGGCAGCGCAGGGCTGATCTGCGGCAGGCAGGCGCGGCCACTCTGCTCGCAAGCACTGGCCGCTACCGCGCGCCAGTGCGCCATGCGCTTTTCCATGCGCGAGGCGTCCAGTTTCACTTCCGAGCGTTCAGTCAGCAATGGCACGATGCGCACTGCGCCAAGTTCGGTTGCCTTCTGCACGACAAGATCCATCTTCTCGCCGCGCGCCAAGCCCTGGGCCAGGGTCAGCGGCAGTGGCGACTCGTTGCACAGCGGCTGCTTCGCCTCCACGAGCACCATGACTTCGCGCTTGCCGCTGCTGAGAATCCGCGCCGGGTAGTCGCAGCCGTCGCCGTTGAACAGGGTCAGCGAGTCGCCTGCCACCAGTCGCAGCACGCGGGCAGCGTGTTCGGCGGCCTGTGACGGCAGCGCGAGCTCGGCACCAACGAGTAGCGGCAGGTCGGCGTGGAGTCGAATGGTTCGCATACTTCGGGGCACTTGGCAAAAACCAAGCATAACGGAGCGGCGCCGTACCGAAGCCCTTCGCTTGTGAGCCGAAAGCTGAATGGAGGCAAGCTGTGTTCCGCTGGAAAATTGCCGTCGCCTGGCGATCGGCGCAGGATAAAGCGACCACCCTGTCAGCCACTTCCGAGGTTACCCCATGTCCCGACTCGTCATCCTCGCCCCGGCGCTGATCGCTGCGTTCGGCCTCGGTTTTGCCTCGCTGGCGCAGACCGCGCCCACCGCTGCAGCGAACTCATCGTCAAGCCAAGCTGCTGCCAAACCGGCGGCAGCGCGTGCGCAC
>JAJXYE010000336.1 GCA_021780735.1 Pseudomonadota bacterium
CGGCAGCAACAGCAGCAGACGACGCGGCAGCAGCAGAACGTTCAGCAGCAACAGCAGCAAAAGGTTCGGCAGCAGCAGAGCGTCCAGCAGCAACGTGCTCAGCCTGCACAGAAGGCCCGCGGCGCTGCCAGCAAGGGTGGCAGGGGTCAGCCGGGCAAGGGCAGGGATCAGAAGGACAAGAAAGACAACAACGAGAATGGCACGGGGCATCCCTAGCCGGTGACCTGTCGCGCGGGTTGCCGCAGTGACGATGAATCGACAAACACTGCACTGAGATCCGCGGCCCCGTCAAAGCGACGGGGCCGCGCTTGTGTCCATGTCACTGGCAGGCGATCTCAATCCATCCAGGCCTGCGTCGGATGGATCAGGGCATCCCTGATGGTCAGGGCTTCATGCTGCCGGTGTCGAGGAAGCGCTGATGCCATGACAGCGCCTCGGTCAGCAGGTGCGGGGTGTGCTTGCCACGACTGTCGCGGCAGGCGCGGTCGAAATAATCTTCCAGCAGCGGGCGGTAATCCGGGTGTGCGCAGTTGCGGATCACCGTGCGTGCGCGCTGCTTGGGCGACAAGCCGCGCAGATCGGCCAGGCCTTGTTCGGTCACCACCACCGCCACATCGTGCTCGGTGTGATCGACATGGCTGACCATCGGCACGATGCTGGAGATCGCCCCGTTCTTGGCCGTGCTCGGGGTGAGGAAGCACGACAGGAAACCATTGCGGGCGAAATCGCCCGAGCCGCCGATGCCGTTGATGATGCTGCTGCCGGCGACATGGGTGGAATTGATGTTGCCGTACAAGTCGGCCTCGACCATGCCGTTGAGCGCGAGACAGCCCAACCGCCGCACCAGTTCGGCGTGGTTGGATATCTCCTGCGGACGCAGCACGATGCGGCTGCGGTAGTAGTCGATGTGGCTGATGAAGTCGTCGACGGCGTCCGGACTCAGCGACAACGCGGTGGCCGACGCCATGGTGATGTTGCCACTGCGGATCAGATCCAGCATGCCGTCCTGGATCACCTCGGTGAAGGCGGTGAGCTGCTCGAATCCGCCCGCGCGCAGTCCGGTCAATACCGCATTGGCGATGTTGCCCACGCCCGACTGCAGCGGCAGCAGGTGCTCGCCCAGGCGGCCCTTGGCGATCTCGTGGCGAAAGAACTCCACCAGATGACCGGCGATGCGCTGGCAGTTGTCGTCGGGCTCGGCGAAGCGGCTGAGCCGGTCGCGGCCGCGGGTTTCCACCACGGCGACCACCTTGGCCGGATCCACCCGCAGATACGGTTCGCCGATGCGGTCGCCCGGCGCCAGCAGCGGAATCGGCTTGCGGTGCGGTGGCAGCGCCGTGCCGTAATAGATGTCGTGCATGCCTTCCAGCGCTTTCGGCTGGTCACTGTTGACCTCGACGATCACCTGGTCGGCCAGATCCAGCCAGGTCTTGTTGTTGCCTACCGAGGTCGACGGGATCAGCCGTCCATCGGGCAGAATGCCGGCGGCCTCGACGACCGCGACATCGATCTTGCCGAAAAAGCCGAACCAGGCGTATTGCGCGACATGGCCCAGATGGATGTCCATGTACTCGATCTCGCCGCGGTTGATGCGCGCACGCAATTCCGGGTCGGACTGATACGGCAGGCGGAAGTCGACGCCCCCGGTGCGCGCCAGCACACCATCCAGCTCCGGCGCCGTGGATGCGCCGGTAAGGATCCTGATGCCGAACTTCTCGCCTCGTGCGTGCGCTTCGCCAATACGTTCGGCCAGAGCCAGCGGCACCGCCTTGGGATAACCCGCGCCGGTAAAGCCGCTCATGCCCACGGTCATGCCGGGGCGGATCAACCCCACTGCCTGTGCAACCGGCATCAACCGGGCTGCCAGCTGCGGATTCTGTATGCGTGTTTCCATCGAGGGGAGACTCCGGGTTGCCTGACTGAGCATGATACGACCCGGCCGTGCTGTCCCTCATGGCATGAGTGTTAGACGAAAGTCGGACAGGTGCGCTGGACGGGCATCCCATTGGGGAGGCGAGGGCACGTCGGCGAGCCCGATCAGGCACACCATCCGCGCACCGCCATCGGCGATCCATGCAGGAATTCCGGGTCGGGGCAGTCACGCCACAGCGCTTCCGACCGTCCTCTTGCAGCCTCCGGCCTGGTGCGACAGGTCGGTACAGGATGTGCCCTCGTCCCTGATGCCATCCGCGTTGACGGCGTTCACGCGGCCGATGGACGGAAGCACTCGAGCAAAAAGTCGCTGAAGGCGCGCACCAGCAGCGAGGACTGGCGATGCTGTGGGTACACGGCATGGACGGCGAATTCCTCGGGCCGAAACGCCTCCAGCACCGGCAACAGCCGCCCGTCGGCCAGCGCGGCGGCAACGATGAAGTCGGGCAGGGTGGTCAGGCCCAGGCCGGCGATGGCCGCGTCGCGCAACATTTCGCCATTGTTGGAGCGCATGGGCCCGTTGACAGACACCTTGCGCGTGCGCTCGCCGACGCGAAAGGTCCATTCGCCGCGACCGGCATGCCCGTAGGTGAGGCAGGCGTGCGCGGCGAGTTGCTCCGGCATCGCCGGCATGCCGTGCCGATGCAAGTAATCGGGGCTGGCACAGGTGATCAATTGCACCGCGGTGATCCGTCGCGCGATCAGGCTGGAGTCGGCCAGCGCGCCGATGCGCACCGCCATGTCGTAACCCTCGCCGATCAGGTCGACGGTGCGGTCGTTGAGTTCCAGTTCGATCGACACCTGCGGATGGCGCTGCATGAAGGCCGGAATCAGCGGCCCCAGGTGCAAGGTGGCAAAGCTCATCGGTGCGCTCAGGCGCAGCACGCCGCGGGGGCTTGCCGTCTGGCTGGTGATCATCTGTTCTGCCGCATCGACGTCCAGCAGGATGCGCTGGGCACGCTCGTGATAGGCCAGGCCCAGGTCGGTGACGCGCAGGTGTCGCGTGGAGCGCAGCAGCAGTCGCGCGCCCAGCCGTCTCTCCAGTGCGGCGATGCGCTTGCTGACGAATTGCTTGGACAGCCCCAGCCGATGGGCCGCCGCGGTAAAGCTCTGCGCTTCCACCGTCTCGGCAAAGATCCGCATGTCTTCGAGCTGGTTCATTGTCTCTCTCACGGCGACAGTGTTAAGCCAAAAAGCATCTTTATTGAAGCGTATGGCGACTCTAATATTCCCCTCCAGATGCAGCAACCACGGCATTCCCTTTCACTTCGGAGCATCGCCATGAATCGTCAACCATCGTTCGTTCCTGCCGCAGCCCGGGTGTTGCTGGCTTCGCTGTTCCTGATCAGCGGCTTCGGCAAGCTGGCCGCACCGGCTGCCACCAAGGCCTACATTGTCCATGCCGGCCTGCCGTTGCCGGACGTGGCTTATCTGATCGCGGTACTGGTCGAGGTCGGCCTGGGACTGGCCCTGCTGGCGGGTTACCGCACCCGCGTGGCGGCGGCCTTGATGGCGGCCTTTACCGTGGCCACCGCATTCGCATTCCACATGCACTTCGCCGACCAGAACCAGATGATCCACTTCCTGAAGAACGTCGCCATCACGGGTGGCTTGTTGCAGGTCGCGGCGTATGGCGCTGGCGGCTTTTCACTGGATGCACTGCGCTTGCGCCGCACCCGGACCCACTGATCGCTTCGGATGCGGGGGCCAACACGCCCCCGCACGCCATCAACGAGGAGAAACACCATGATGCAAGTACGCAAGGCTTCCGAGCGCGGCGTCGCCGAGCACGGCTGGTTGAGTTCCCGCCACACCTTCTCCTTTGCCGGCTACATGGATCCGGGCCAGATCGGCTTCTCCGACCTGCGCGTGATCAATGAGGATCGTGTGGCGGCGGCCCAGGGCTTCGGCACGCATCCACACCGCGACATGGAGATTTTTTCCTACGTGCTGGAAGGTGCCCTGGCACACAGCGACAGCATGGGCACCGGGTCGGTGATCAAGCCCGGTGACGTGCAGCTGATGAGCGCCGGCAGCGGCGTCACCCACAGTGAATTCAACGGTTCCAGGGAGGCGCCGGTGCACTTCCTGCAGATCTGGATCGTGCCGGATCATGCCGGTGGCAAGCCGGTCTATCAGCAACAGCACTTTGACGAAGCGGACAAGCGCGGACGACTGCGCCTGATCATCTCGCCGGATGGTCGCGACGGCTCGCTGCGCATCCAGCAGAACGCCCGGGTCTACGCCGGCCTGTTCGATGGCGATGAGAGCGCCACGCTGACACTGGAGCAGAACCGCCACGCCTACGTGCATGTCGCCCGCGGCAGCATCGAACTGGACGGCGTCAGGCTGGAGGCCGGAGACGGTGTGCGCCTGCGCAAGCCGCAGTCGCTGCAGCTCGCCGCTGGCAAGGATGCCGAGGTACTGGTGTTCGATCTGCGTCCGCAAGAGTTGCCGCAGATGCCGTGAGCTCCGGCGAGTCGTCGGGTGGGCTGGAAATCCGGCCCATCCGACGGCTGCAGGTCGGTAAGATGGCGATCTCGTCACGATCCGGTGGTGCATCGCCATGCGCTCAAATTTCTGCACATGCCTGCTCGCCGCCATCCTGTGCGTGACTGCGTCGCCGTCATCGGCGGCAACCGGGCAGCGCGCACCGACCATTGGCCAGCAGCGCGAGGCCGTGCTGTTCTGGCCGCAGGCGCAGCGCGAGGCCCGGTTCCGGCATATGTACACGCGCTTTCCCAGTGATCGCGCCGCCGATGGCACGCATGTCCACGCATTGCGGCAGGGCCGGCCGCTGGCGCTGGACGGGAAGGACGGTGATGCGTGGTTGGCCAACTACATGGGCAAGCACCATGTCGCCGGGGTGATGGTGTTGCAGAACGGTCGCGTTCGCTTGCAGCGGTATGCGCTGGGCTTCGGGCCAGCGCAGCGCTGGGAGTCGTTCTCGGTAGCCAAATCGGTCACTTCCACCCTGCTGGGAATCGCCCTGCAGCGCGGTGACATCCACAGCATGAGCGACACGCTGGGCAGCTACATCCCGGAACTGCGAGGCAGCGCCTATGCCGATGTCACGGTACGGCAGTTGCTGACGATGACCTCGGGTGTGCACTGGAACGAGGACTATGCCGACGCCAGGTCGGATGTGGCGCAGATGTACCTGCACCCCTGTGTCGATGGCCAGGCGCATGTGCTGTCCTACCTGCGCAAGCAGCGGCGGCAATGGCCGGCTGGCACGCACTGGAACTACAACACCGCGGAAACGGATCTGCTCGGCATCCTGGTGCAGCGGGCCACGCACCGCTCATTGGCCGCCTATCTGTCGCAGACCATCTGGAAGCCGTATGGCATGTCTGCCGATGCGTACTGGATCAAGGACGAATGCGATGGCAGCGATACCGGCGGCAGCGGCTTGTCGGCGACGCTGGGGGATTACGCCCGCTTTGGGCAATTCATGCTGGACGGTGGCCGCATCGCAGGCAAGCCGGTGATCGCCAGGGCGTGGCTCGAGGGCGCGTTGCATCGTGAGGAAAGCGTGGATGAGCCCGACCGTGGCTATGGCTATCTGTGGTGGACCGATGCCGACGGCAGCTATGCCGCGATCGGCATCTTTGGCCAGATGGTTTACGTCGATCCCTCGCGCCAGCTGGTGATCGCCCAGGTGGCGGCGTGGCCGCAGGCCACCTCCGACGCCCTGGTCGCCTCGCGCCGCGAATTCGTCGCCACGGTCAAGCGTGCGGTGGATGCGGAGCGCAAGCCAGCGGCGCATTGAGTCACTTGACCCTGGCGAACCTTGCGCCGGGGATCACCCCGACCAAGATCCCACCACGGCCCGTGCGTCGCCCAAAAGCCCGGCACCGGCACGGCGCCGGGTTCCGGACATCCGCACCAGCGCAATGGGTCAGTCGTGCGACCTGGCCACCACGCTGCCATCGTCCGGATCGACCAGCAGTTCGACCTCGGAGCCATGGGCCGTCGTGGCCTCGGCGCTCCACAGGCCATCGTCGAATTCCACGTCCTTGACGTTCTGGTAGCCGGCTGCCACCAGCTTGGCACTGACTTCGTCCTTGTCGAGCCGGGACGGCGCATCCGCCGGATAGACCTTGCCGCTGACCGGCCCGACCGCCAGCTTGACCCAGTCCTTGTTGCCGCCGCGCGCCTTGCTGCGCCACACACCGTCCTTGAACTTCAGGCCCTTCACTTCCTTGTAGCCGGTGTTGGCGATCGCTGCCTTGATCTCGTGTTCGCTCAAGGCACCGTTGGGCCTGTTGCTGGTCCAGGTGGTGGTTGTCACGGTTTGCGTGGCTGTGGTCGACGATGTTGCGGTGGCGGGCATT
>JAJXYE010000398.1 GCA_021780735.1 Pseudomonadota bacterium
TGCCCGATGCGCGGGTGGAGAGCCGTGCCGGCGATGCCCTGCTCGATCGGCAACAGGCGTTCGGCTACACCCAGGAAGATCTGAAGTTCCAGCTGCTGCCGATGGCCCAGGCCGGCGAGGAGGCGATCGGTGCGATGGGCAACGACACGCCGCTGGCGGTGCTGTCCGATCAGAACAAATCGCTGTACCAGTATTTCCGCCAGCTGTTCGCGCAGGTGACCAATCCGTCGATTGACCCGATCCGCGAGCAACTGGTGATGTCGCTGGTGTCCTTCATCGGTCCAAAACCGAACCTGCTGGACATCAACAACATCAATCCGCCGCTGCGACTGGAGGTCGCGCAGCCGATACTCGACTTCGCCGAGATGGCCAAGTTGCGCGATATCGAGCGCTACTCGCAACACAAGTTCCGCAGCTTCGAACTCGACATCACCTATCAGGCCAGCTGGGGCAAGGCCGGCATCGAGGCGCGCCTGGCCTCGCTGTGCGCACAGGCCGCCGACGCCATCGGCCAGGGCCACAACATCCTGATCGTGTCCGATCGCCGCGCCAGCCGCGAGCGGGTGGCCATTCCCGCCCTGCTCGCCACCTCGGCGATCCACCAGCACCTGGTCGGCAAGGGGCTGCGCACGAGCAGCGGGCTGGTGGTCGAAACCGGTTCCGCCCGCGAAGTCCACCATTTCGCCCTGCTCGCCGGCTACGGCGCCGAGGCGATCCACCCGTATCTGGCGATGGAGACCCTGGCCGACGCCTTTGCCGGCGCACCGGGCGGGATCACCCAGGACAAGGCGATCCGCAATTACGTCAAGGCGATCGACAAGGGCCTGCAGAAGGTGATGTCCAAGATGGGCATCTCGACTTACATGTCCTACACCGGCGCGCAGATTTTCGAGGCGGTGGGGCTCAACCTCGAACTGGTCGACAAGTATTTCAGCGGCACCACCAGCAATATCGAGGGCATCGGCCTGTTCGAGGTGGCGGCCGAGGCGTTGCGCCTGCACCATGCCGCCTACGGCGAAGATCCGCTGCTGGACGAAACACTGGAAACCGGCGGCGAGTACGCCTGGCGCGTGCGCGGCGAGCAGCACATGTGGACGCCGGACAGCATCGCCAAGCTGCAACACGCGACCCGCGCCAACAACCCGCAGACGTACAAGGAATACGCCGCGCTGATCAACGACCAGACCCGTCGGCACATGACGTTGCGCGGTCTTTTCGAGTTCCGCGCCGATCCATCCACGGCGATTCCACTGGAGGAAGTCGAGCCGGCACGGGAGATCGTCAAGCGCTTCGCCACCGGCGCGATGTCGCTGGGCTCAATCTCGACCGAGGCGCATGTCACCCTGGCGGTGGCGATGAACCGCATAGGCGGCAAGTCCAATACCGGCGAAGGTGGCGAGGACGAAGCGCGCTACCAGAACGAGTTGCGCGGCATCCCGATCAAGCAGGGTGACACCCTCGGCAGCATCATCGGCGCCGGCCGCATCGAGAGCGACATTGCGCTGGAGGCTGGCGATTCGCTGCGTTCGCGGATCAAGCAGGTCGCGTCCGGCCGGTTCGGTGTCACTGCCGCCTACCTGGTTTCAGCGGATCAGATCCAGATCAAGGTTTCGCAGGGCGCCAAGCCGGGCGAAGGTGGCCAGCTGCCCGGTCACAAGGTTTCCGAATACATCGCCAAACTGCGCTTCTCGGTGCCTGGCGTGGGCCTGATCTCGCCACCACCGCACCACGACATCTACTCGATCGAGGATCTGGCGCAACTTATCCATGATCTCAAGAACTGCAATCCGCAGGCGTCGATCTCGGTCAAGCTGGTGTCCGAGGTGGGCGTGGGCACGGTTGCCGCCGGCGTGGCCAAGTCCAAGGCCGACCATGTGGTGATCGCCGGCCACGACGGCGGTACCGGCGCCTCGCCCTGGTCGTCGATCCGGCATGCCGGCACGCCGTGGGAGCTGGGCCTGGCCGAAACCCAGCAGACCCTGGTGCTGAATCACCTGCGCGGGCGGATCCGGGTGCAGGCCGACGGCCAGATGAAGACTGGTCGCGACGTGGTGATCGGCGCGCTGCTGGGCGCCGACGAGTTCGGTTTCGCCACGGCGCCGCTGGTGGTGGAAGGCTGCATCATGATGCGCAAATGTCATCTCAACACCTGCCCGGTCGGCGTCGCGACGCAGGATCCGGTATTGCGCCGGAAGTTCGAGGGCAAGCCCGAGCATGTCGTCAACTTCTTCTTTTTCGTCGCCGAGGAAGCCCGCCAGATCATGGCTCAGCTTGGCATCCGCAAGTTCGACGAGCTGATCGGTCGCACCGACCTGCTCGAGACCCGCCAGGGTATCGAGCACTGGAAGGCGCGCGGGCTGGATTTCTCGCGGGTGTTCCATCGCCCGGATGTACCGGCGGCAGTCGCGCGGCGGCATGTGGAGCAGCAGGATCACGGCCTCGACAAGGGCGGTCGTGCGCTCGACCACGCACTGATCGAGAAGGCACGTCCCACCCTGGAAAGGGGGGAGCGCAGCAGCTTCATCGTCGAGGTGCGCAACATCAACCGCAGCGTAGGCACCATGTTGTCGGGCGAGGTGGCGCGCCGCCATGGCCATGCCGGACTGGCCGACGACACCATCCACATCCAGCTCGACGGTATCGCCGGGCAGAGTTTCGGCGCCTTCCTCGCCCGCGGCATCACGCTGGATCTGGTGGGCGAGGCGAACGACTACGTCGGCAAGGGCCTCTCCGGCGGCCGCCTGGTTGTTCGTTCGCCGAATGATTTCCATGGCTTCGGCCCGGAGCACATCATCGCCGGCAATACCGTTCTGTATGGCGCCACCGAGGGCGAAGCCTATTTCAATGGCGTCGCAGGCGAACGCTTCGCCGTTCGCAACTCCGGCGCCACCGCGGTGGTGGAAGGCGTTGGCGACCACGGCTGCGAGTACATGACCGGCGGCACCGTGGCGGTGCTCGGCGACACGGGTCGCAACTTTGCTGCCGGCATGTCCGGCGGTGTCGCCTACGTCTACGATCCCGAGGTGCTGTTCCAGTCCCGCTGCAACCTCAGCATGGTCGGGCTGGAGCCGTTGCTGTCCGGCGTGGAGCAGGAGCTGCGGGTGCCGCGCGCGCTTTGGCACGCGCCCATCCGCGGCGGCGGCGGCGAGACCGACGAGGCGATCCTGCGCCGCCTGCTGGAAGCCCATTTCCGCTACACCGGCAGCTTCCGCGCCAAGGCCATCCTGCACGACTGGATCAACGCACGCACGCATTTCGTCAAGGTGATGCCAAGCGAGTACAAGCGCGCACTCGGCGAAGCAGGCAGGCAGGCCGCGTCGCTTTCCACCGCAAAAGTGTCGGCCTGAGCTGCCAGAGGGTTACGAAAGATGGGCAAGATCACCGGCTTTCTCGACTACCCGCGCCAGCTGGAAACCAGCGAGGCGCCGCTCCAGCGCAAGCAGCACTGGCGCGAGTTCACCCAGCAGCTCGGCGATGAGAGCGCGAGAATCCAGGCGGCGCGCTGCATGGATTGCGGCATTCCGTTCTGTCACAACGGCTGTCCGGTCAACAACGTGATTCCGGACTTCAACGAACTGGTGTATCGGCAGGACTGGCAGCGCGCTAGCGACGTCCTGCATTCGACCAACAATTTCCCGGAGTTCACCGGCCGCATTTGTCCCGCGCCATGCGAGGCGGCGTGCACTCTCAACATCAACGACGACGCCGTGGGCATCAAGTCGATCGAACACAAGATCATCGACAAGGCGTGGGAAGAGGGCTGGGTGCTGCCGCAACCGCCGGCGCAGATGACCGGCTGGAAGGTCGCTGTGGTTGGCTCCGGCCCGGCCGGGCTGGCCACTGCACAGCAGCTGGCGCGCGCCGGCCACGCGGTGACCGTATTCGAGAAGAACGACCGCATCGGCGGCCTGCTGCGCTATGGCATTCCCGACTTCAAGTTGCAGAAGTCGCACATCGACCGGCGCATCGAGCAGATGCGCGCCGAGGGTGTGGTCTTCCGCTGCAGTGTCTTTGTCGGCGCAGCGGAAGATGCCGGCGGTCTGGGCAAGGTCGAGGTGGTGACGCCAGCCCAGCTGCAGCAGACATTCGATGCGGTGGTGATCGCCGGCGGCGCCGAAACGCCCAGGGATTTGCCTGTCCCGGGGCGACAGCTCAAGGGCGTGCATTTCGCCATGGAGTTCCTGCCGCAGCAGAACAGGGTGGTGGCGGGCGATGCGCTCGAGCGGCAGATCGTGGCTACCGACCGCCAGGTGATCGTCATCGGCGGCGGCGACACCGGCTCCGACTGCGTCGGCACATCGAATCGCCACGGTGCCGCCGCGATCACCCAGTTTGAACTGTTGCCGCAGCCGCCGAAGCAGGAAGACAAGCCGCTGGTCTGGCCGTATTGGCCGATCCGTTTGCGTACGTCGAGCTCGCATGAGGAAGGTTGCCAGCGCGACTGGGCGGTGGCCACCAAGAGCTTCAATGACGACGGCAAGGGCCATGTGAAGAGCCTCACGGGCGTGCGGGTGGCCTGGCAGGACGGCAGGATGAGCGAGATTCCCGGCAGCGAGTTCGAACTCCAGGCCGATCTGGTGTTGCTGGCGATGGGTTTTGTTTCGCCTGCACGGCATGTGCTCGATGCGTTCGGTGTCGAACGCGATGCACGCGGCAATGCCAAGGCCACGAGCGACGGCACGGCCAGCTATCGCACCAGCGTGGACAAGGTTTTCGCCGCGGGCGACATGCGCCGGGGCCAGTCGCTGGTGGTGTGGGCGATCCGCGAGGGCCGTCAATGCGCACGCGCAGTCGACGAGTTCCTGATGGGCAGTTCGACGCTACCCCGTTAAGGCGATTGACGCCGGTTCGGTCCGGACGGGGTTGGCCTTGTGCGGGCGTCAAGGCGCCTTCACCATGCCGGAATGATCACCACGCCCGCTTCGAGCTTGTCCGATGCCGTCGCGCAGTTGCACGACGGCGAGATTCACGTGTGGTGCCTGGACTATCACCGTGCGCAGGGTCGCTCGCCCTTGCTCGGGATTCTGGCCGCCTATCTGCGCATGGATGCCACCGACGTGATGCTGCTGGAAGGGCCGCATGGGCGTCCGCAACTGGCGCCCTCGCTGGACTCGTCACTTGGCTTCAACTGGTCGCACAGCGGCGACAAAGCGCTGGTTGCGGTGGCTCGCGGCATCACTCCCGGCGTCGATCTGGAGCAGCAGCGTCCGCGGCCTAAGGCTTTGGCAATCGCCCAGCGCTTCTTCAGGCGCGAGGAAGCCGCTGCTCTGGCCCAGCTTGAGGGGGATGCCCGTGGCCTCGCCTTCCTGGAGCTGTGGACGGCAAAGGAGGCCGTGACCAAGGCACTCGGGCGTGGCATCGGGTTTGGTCTGGATCGTCTGAGTTTCTCAGGCGCCGGCGGGTGCCTTCAGCTGCAGCAGCTTGACGGCGAGGATATCGGTGACTGGCAGCTGCGGAGACTGGCGCCCGCGCCTGGGCTGGTGGGCGCACTCGCATGGCGCGGCACAGCGCGTGAGGTTCGACTCGGCGTGCTTGCCAGCGGCGTCTGATCGGCGCACTGTTTCGAGCCGGGCTGGTGATTCCCTGCCGGCCTCACTGATTCGAGAGCTGCTCCTGCGATGACCCTGTTAAGCGTCAACCTCAACAAGATCGCCGTGCTGCGCAATTCACGTGGTGGCAGCGAGCCGGACATATGCCGCGCGGCGCAGACCTGCATCGAAGCCGGCTGCGGCGGCATCACCGTGCATCCGCGTCCCGATCAACGCCACGTGCGGCCTGATGACGTCTATGCGCTGGCGGGCATTCTGCGTGGCCGGGTGGAATACAACATCGAGGGCAACCCGTTTGCCGGGCCACGCGGCGATTATCCCGGTCTGGTTGCGCTGGCACGCCAGGTGCGCCCGACCCAGGTTACCCTGGTGCCGGACGACGACGGCCAGATCACCTCCGATCACGGCTTCGACCTGCGCCATGACATTGCCCGGCTGCGTCCGCTGGTCGCCGAGCTATGCGAGCTCGGCTGTCGGGTAAGCCTTTTCGTGGACGCCGGCACCCAGGATTTCGACCTGGCCGCAGTTATCGGGGTGCAGCGCGTCGAGATCTACACCGGCCCCTACGCCAGAGCCTTTGCCGACGGCCGGCCCGCCGTGGCGCTGGCCGCCTGCGCCGATACGGCTCGGCGCGCGCAACAGGCGGGTCTGGCTGTGAACGCGGGCCACGATCTCAGTCAGGCCAACCTCGGTACG
>JAJXYE010000150.1 GCA_021780735.1 Pseudomonadota bacterium
ACGATAATGCGACGAAACCCGCGCGCTTCGACTGAGAATCGATCGCCTCGATAATCCCTGCGATGTCCTGCAGGCGATACTTCGGCCACCGACCGTCCGCTTTCAGGGCGAAGGCCCGGTCGTATCCCCGCTGCCTCACCCGATCCCCCGCCATCCCTGGCAAGCGCGTCGGGCAACGCACGAGGCGTTTCCTGGTCGGAACTTTCGTTCCTGATGTCATGACACGACAGGTCATGGTTTTGGAGCGGGATTCGAACCCGCGACACTCGGTATCTGAAACCGATGCTCTACCCATCTGAGCTATCCAGGGGCTGACGTGCCGGATTCGAACCGGCGGCCAGCAGCGCGTGCTGCTGCTCTACCGCTGAGCTAACGTCATCGTGGAACACCTCCACCCAGGTCCCGGCATACGCTTCACGGCATCGCCGCGCGCACCGGGCGGGCCTTGGGAACCCGCGCCGCTGAAGACCTGGTGGTTGATGCTCGCCATGACCGGCTGTCGCCAACCGGCCATTCGGTCGGGTCTCGCGACCCTGTTCATGGAACACCGTTGCGGACACAACCCGCGCCGAAGCATCGGGACGCAGCGCAGCGCGCCGGTCGCAGTCGTGCCCCTGCCTCGACTGCGCACAGCCGGATGCTTCAGGGCGAAACGATGTTCTTCAAAGAATTCGATGCATGCGCATCCCCTGCAAACGCAAAAAGCAGAACGCCCCCGGGTACGGCGACCCGAGGGCGTTCGCGTTGCCTCGGGAGATCGGGGTGACCGATCTCCGCGAGCGGGATCAGTCGATGGTCGGCCAGCGGCCGTCGAATGCGTGTTTCATGCCTGGCGCACGCAAGCCCGGGTCGCGCCTTTCGGGCGACATATCCGGAATGATTGCGATGGGGCGATGAAACAGCATGTCTTTTGCTCTGGTTGATCGCCGGCAGCGGCGAAGGTGGCGAACGATACGCGCATCAAATCATTTTCGCAATACTTTTTCGGAAAATGGTTTCAGCGATTATATAACCGGCTATAACCAGCCTTTTTGCCTGGCCAGTCGGTACGCCTCAATCCGGTTGGTCACACCGAGCTTGCCGATCGCTTCGGATAGATAATTGCGTACTGTGCCGTGCGAGAGATTCAATTGCGCGGCGATGTCGCCAGCCGCCTGGCCTTCACCGGCCAGGCGCAGCACCTGACGCTCGCGGTCGTTCAACGGATCGGCCTCCGACCACGCCTCCAGCGCCAGCTGCGGGTCGATCGAGCGGCCACCACGATGCACGGTGCGCAGCGCCTCGGCCAGGTTCTCGGCAGGCGCATCCTTGAGCAGATAGCCGGATACGCCGGCATCAAGAGCGCGCCGCAGAAATCCCGGTCGCGCAAACGTGGTGACGATGATCACCTTGATCGGCAACTCATGGCGCTGGACGCGCTGGGCCAGTTCGAGCCCGGTCAGACCCGGCATCTCGATGTCGGTGACCAGCACGTCAGGCTTGAGTCGCTGGATCTCGCGCCAGGCGGCTTCGCCGTCCGCGGCCGAGCCGAGCACCTCGATGTCCGACTCCATGCCCAGCAGCGCGGACAGCGCCCCGCGCACCATCGCCTGGTCTTCGGCCAGCAGCACACGGATCATGCGATCACCCGATTCTGAAGGAAGGGACAGCGCGGCATGGCGTCAGCGCGGTCAGGCCGCAGGATAGCCCGGCATGACCTGCCCGGAGGGCATCTCTGTGGGCGGCATCTGCGCCGACGGCACCAGCCGCAGCACCGGCACCGGCACGACCACGCGCAGCCGCGTACCCTGCCCGCGCGGCGACTCGACGGCCAGCGTGCCACCCATCGCGCGCACGCGCTCGCGCATGCCGCTGATGCCATTGCCGTCCTCGCCGACACCACCGCGGCCGTTGTCCTCGATCTGCATGCGCAAGCTGGCGTGCTCGCGCAGCAGCTCGATGCGGGCGCGCGAGGCATGGGCATGACGCGCGATATTCGTGGCCGCCTCTCGCAAGACCAGCGACAGGCCGCGCTCGATCTCATCCGGCAGATCGACCGGTGGCGAAGCGTAATCCAGGTGTACGCGCGAAGACTCCAGCAGCAATCGCGCCGAAGCCAGTTCGGCGGCCAGATCGGTGGCGCGGATGCCGCTGACCGCGCTGCGCACCTCGGCCAGCGCGAGGCGCGCAACCTTCTCGGCCTCTTCCACTTCGCGCCTGGCGGCAGTGGTGTCACGGTCGAACAGTTTGCGCGACAACTCCAGCTTCAGCGTTATCAGCGACAGGGTATGGCCGAGCAGGTCGTGCAGATCGCGGCCGATGCGCTCGCGCTCGGCAGTGGCGGCAAGCCGACGCACCTCGTCGTGCGAGAGGCTGAGCGCGGCGTCCTTCTGCTTGCTCATCTGCTCCACGGCGATGATCGTGCAGATGGCGAAGACCGTGACCGGCATGATCACCAGCATCGATTGCGGATAGCCGATCCACCAGGCCAGCGCGACGTACGCGGCATTGAGCAACACCACCTGGATCACGTAGTTGCGGAACCGGTGCATCTCGCAATGACCAAGCATCACGCAGGCATAGACGAAATAGCTCAGACCGCTCGGGTACCAGCGCAGCAAGCTGAAGCAGAGCACCGCCATGCCCCACGCATACCTCGGGGCGGTCTTGCGCGGCGCCAGCCGGAGCTTGGCGAACAGCAGCAGGAACACCGGATACGAGCCGAGGGTGAACAAGAGCCACGTTCCGGTGTAACCGTGCAGGCCGTGATCGAACAACGGCGTGATGAAGATCCAGGACGACCACAGCAGGTGCACGCTGTCGGCCCACGGCGACTTGCCCCGGCGAATGTCGTCGGCCACGCCGGAGTCGGGCGCCGGCGCGAACCATCGGGCAATGAAGTCGGGAATCATGGCGTGACTTTCGCTGGGAGTGCGGCCTGGATGCATGCTACTTCAACCGTGCCGGCGCAGGCGCCGCGTTGCCAGCAACAGGAAGCCCGCGGTGAAGCCGAGCAGCACCAGCACATGCGGAAGCAGCGAACCGTTGTTCATGCCGACGGCTGCCTGGGTCAACTGGTTGAGGTGGTAGCTGGGCCAGATCGGTGCGATCTGCCGCAACGTACGGGGCAGCATCGACAACGGCAGCCACAGGCCGGACAGGAAAGCCATCGGCAGGTACACCAGGTTGAGCAGGCCGGGGGCACCCTGGCCCTTGAGCAGGGTGCCGACGAACATGCCCAGCGCACAGAACGGCAACACGCCGAACATGCCGGCCAGCAGCATGGCCAGCAACTCGCCCCAGGACAACACGACATGCGCCAGGAATACACCGATCAGCAGCAACAGCACGGTGACGATGCTGGCGGCGATCATCGCCATCACCATCTTGCCCAGCAGATAGGCACCCGGCGGCATCGGCAGCGCGCGCTTGAGGGTAAGCAGGCCGCCATCGCGCTCGATCGCCAGCGAGACGCCGAAGCCGAACAGGCCCGGCCCGATGATGCCGAAGGTGCTGTAGCTGGCCAGCAGATAGCGCGCCGCATCGGCATTGCCGTGATTGAGCAGCACGCCGAACATCAGATAGAACACGGTGGAGAACAGGGTCATCGGCAGGATGAAGCCCGGTGCACGCAGGTAGCGCAGGCATTCGCTGCGTGCCTCTTCCAGATAGGCGCCAAGCACGCGGCGAGTGGCCATCCGTTCGATCGCGCCGGGCGCCGTGGCAAGCATCGCGGTTCTCATGTCAGGCAGCCTCGCGTTGTTGAGCGTCCGGTGCGATGTCGGCGTCGCGGGTAAGTTCACTGAAGGCCTCGGCCAGGCCTGCACGCTGCACTTCCAGTTCGCGCAGATGGGGATCGGCATCGAGCAGGCGGCGCACGACCGCTTCGGCTTCACCCACGGTGATATGCATGCGCTGCTGTTCGTGGCGCACTTCGCAGACCTCCGGCCAGCTCCGTACGGTGTCCAGCGGCAACGTGCTGAGGCAGCGGATGCGCTTGATCGCAACGCGCGCGCGCAGCGCGTCGACCGTGCCTTCGTGGATCATCCTGCCGTGCGCCATCACGCAGACCCGATCGGCCAGCGCCTCGGCCTCTTCCAGGTAATGGGTGGTCAGCAGCACCGAGCAGCCCTCGGCCAGCAGCCGGCGAATCGCCGCCCACAGCTTCTGCCGCGCATCGATGTCCATGCCCACGGTCGGCTCGTCCAGGAACAGCAGTTCGGGCCGGCCGCACAACGCCAGCGCGAATTGCACGCGCCGCTGCTGGCCTCCGGAAAGCCGGGCGTAAGGCCGTTTGAGCAGGTCGCCGATACCAGCCAGCTCGGCGGTCTCGGCCAGGCCGCGAGGCGCCGGATAGTAGCTGGCGGTCAAACGCAACAACTCGCCCACGCGCAGGGTCGGCGGCAGTTCGGCATGCTGCAGCATGACGCCGATATGGCGGCGCGCCTCGATCGCCTGCGGATCGCGGCCGAACAGCTCGACCGTGCCGGCGTCGGCGCGGATCAATCCCAGCAACAGGCTGATGGCCGAGGTCTTGCCGGCGCCGTTGGGACCAAGCAGGGCCAGCAGTTCGCCGCGGCGCAGCTGCAGCTCGGCACCGCCCAGTGCGATGAGGCTGCCGTAGCGTTTGACCACCGCCGCAAGACGGGCGACAACGGGGTTGGAATCGTTCATGGCGGGGCTCTCCTGTGCCTTGCATGGTAGGCAGATCAGGGCCCCTTCCCCATTCGCCGACGTCAGCCATCGCGGGTGACATCCGTCATGCAGGGGGTACCGGAGACCCCTGCCGCCGCGTTATGCTCGGGGATGTTCTTGCGCGTTTTCCCCGTATCCGGAGGTTCGGACAGGGTGCGTCGCCCCGGAAACAGTCGATTTCAGTCGGTCTCCGGGGTGCCACGTCCACGCGCAGGAGATCGGCCTGCTTTGCGCTGGGTGCGAGGCGTCGACGTCATCGAGGAGTGAGTCATGGGTGTGATCAATCAGCTGCGCGAAATGCGCGATTTCGGCGGCAAGCCGCGAACCTCGGGGCTGGATGACGCCAGCATCGAGGCCCTGGCAGCGCAAGATCCGCTGCTGGTTCAGGCAATTGCCGAGGCACTGGCGCGCCATCAGTCGCTGCGCGCCGACCTGGCTGACTTCCTTCGCCTGGACGAAGCCGAGCAGATGGCCCAGGCGCAGGCAGGCTTCATCAATTTCTACCCGGACGATGCGGTCAACCCCTACCTTTCCGCGGCCGCCCGCGGCCCGTGGATCGTCACCCTCAAGGGCGCCGTGCTGCACGACAACGGTGGCTACGGCATGCTCGGTTTCGGTCACAATCCGGCCGCCATTCTGGCGGCGATGAGCGAGCCCCAGGTGATGGCGAACGTGATGTCGCCGAGCATCGCCCAGCTGCGCTTCACCCGTGCACTGGATCGTGAGCTGGGCCGGCAGCGCGATGGCAACCCCTACAAACGCTACATGTGCCTGAACTCCGGCTCCGAAGCGGTCGGTCTGGCCTGCCGCATTGCCGACGTCAATGCCAAGCTGATGACCGATCCCGGCGCACGCCATGCCGGCCGCACCATCAAGCGGCTGGTGGTGAAGGGCGCGTTCCACGGCCGCACCGACAAACCGGCGCTGTACTCGGACTCCTCGCGCAAGACCTATCAGCAACACCTGGCCAGCTATCGTCACGAGGACAGCGTCATCACCGTCGCGCCCTATGATGTCGCCCAGCTGGAAGCGGCATTCGCCGACGCGGAAAAGCACGGCTGGTTCATCGAGGCGATGTTCCTGGAGCCGGTGATGGGCGAAGGCGACCCCGGTCGCGCGGTCACCACCGAGTTCTACCAGGCCGCTCGCGCGCTGACCGCGGCGCACGGCAGCCTGCTGCTGGTCGATTCGATCCAGGCCGGCCTGCGCGCGCACGGCGTGCTCTCGATCACCAGCTATCCGGGTTTCGAGAAACTGCCGGCGCCCGACATGGAGACCTTCTCCAAGGCTCTCAACGGCGGCCAGTATCCCTTGTCGGTACTGGCGGTCAGCGAGAGCACGGCAGGGCTCTACCGCAAGGGCATCTACGGCAACACCATGACCACCAACCCGCGCGCGCTGGACGTGGCCCTGGCCACCCTGGGCGAACTCAGCGACGAGGTGCGCAACAACATCAGCGAGCGCGGCAAGGAATTCGTCGACAAGCTCAACGCACTGAAGAGCGAACTGGGCGGCCTGATCACCAAGGTGCAGGGCACCGGCCTGCTCTTTTCCTGCGAGCTGGAGA
>JAJXYE010000253.1 GCA_021780735.1 Pseudomonadota bacterium
CCGGGCGCTGTCGGCGATATGGACATGATCGCCCGATGTCTCGATGAAGCCGCCATTGCCACCCAGGTCGCCACCGCGCGCACTCAGCTCACCGGCAACGCTGGTGTCCCCACCCCAAACCACCACCGAACCACCGTTGCCAAAGCGGGTTGCATCTGCCGTGAGCCTCGCATTCGCGCCGATGTAGGTCGCCGCAGCAATCGGCAAGCCCTCGCCCTGTTTGCCACCGCCCACCCGGATGGTGCCGCCACCGCGAGTACCGGAGGCGTCGATGCTTCCGGTTACGCTGACCATTCGATCCGAAAGCAGCTGCGCGCTGCCACCGTGCACGCCGGACACATCGATGCTGCCACTGCTCTGGACATTGCCACCGTTGCCGACCAGCCGCACCACACCGCCATTGGTGCTTATGCCTTTCGCATCGATCACGCCGGAGTTGTTGACCAGGTTGGTAAACAGGTCCTTGGCGGCCGAGGCCTGCAGTACCACGGTGCCGCCGTCGGCCTGCAACGTGCCCTTGTTGGTGACCGCCGCCTCCTTGGCGTCCAGCCGATGCTTCAACTCACCGGTGATCTGGATGTTGATCAAGCCGTTGCCGTCAAAATCGAGCACGGCATGTTCGGCGCCATCGAGATTGATGCTGCCATAGTTGGCGAGGATCAGGCCGTCGTTGAGCACACTGCCGCCGATCAGGCTGACCGAGCCGCCCGTGGCAGCCTCGATCGTGCCGTGATTGACGACGCCGGCACCCGCACCGACGGCGTCGAGGCTGTACTTGCCGGCCAGGAAGTTGTTCGGAGTCAGGTCGAGCGTGCTGGCCATCAGCCCGCCGACATTCAGCTGTGCGCTGGCACCGAAGATGATGCCGTGGGTGTTGATAAGGAAGATCTGGCCGTTGGAATTGATCTTGCCGAAAATCTGGCTCGGGTTCTGATCGAGAATGCGGTTCAGTGCCACCGCCGAGCGCGAAGGCTGGTTGAACAGCACCGACTCGTTGGCCTTGAGGTTGAACGTGTCCCAGTTCAGGGCCAGCCTGTTCGATATCTGGTTGATGACCGTCTCGTTGCCGCTCTGGCTGATGCTGCCCGAGCCGCCGACCACCACACCGCCGGTAGGGCCGCCAGCGAACGCGTCGCCGGCGAAGATGATCGAACCCATGGCCAGGCCCACGCAAAGCCTGATCGGCCATGTCTTGCTCAGCGGCAGGCTCTTGCCCGGCCCGATGGCCATGCGATGGGCGGCTGCGCCAATGCGCGGTTCACGACGAGGAGTGCTGGTGTGCTTGCTCATGGTCTTCATCCGTCAAAACGCGAAGCTGAAGCGGGAATAGATATGGAAGCCTTTGCCATCCGAGGCGTTCTGCGAACTCAACGCCTTGGCACCGTCGAGGTGGAACTCGAAATGCTTGAAGCGTGGCAAGCGGAAGATCAGGCCCGCACCCGCGCCGCTAAGCTCCGCCGTGCCTGGTGCCAACTGCCGGTTGGCTCCGGCCGAATAGCCCCTGGCGTAGTCGACAAACACCTCGAACTCGAGCAATTCGCGCCATGGCCTGGCGTAGAACGGTGACACCACATCGCCGAATCCGGGAGCGTCGACGTGATATTCCAGCGACGTGTAGAAGCCACGGTCGCGCAAGGCATCGGCGATCGGGTACGCACGGACGCTGTCCGGGCCACCCATCGCAAACTGCTCCAGCGGAATCAGCGCGTCGTTGCTGTACTGGCCGACGAACTTGAAATTGATCCGCTGCGACTTGGTCAGAAACTGCAGCCGCGTATACGACACCTTCGCGACCAGAAAACTGCTTGCGTGTTGCGGGCTGACCAGATCCGGCGAGCGCGAATTGTCATTGATCGATTTGCGCAGACCGACCTGCATGATGTCCACGCCATGGAATCGGCGATCCGTATGCAGCATGCCCCAGGTCAGTTCGGCAACGTCGAATTTTTCGTCCGACAGGTTGAAGCCGAGGCTGCTGAGTCGGGATTCCTCGCGGATCAGATGCAGGGTGCTGACCTGCTGCAGGTTGTCCTCATTGACGAACTTCCAGTCCAGGCCGCCGTAATACAGTGAACTTGGCCCCTTGACGTTCAGCGCCGAGAACGTCCCCGTATTGACCTGCAACTGGCTGCGCGAGGCACCGACCACGGCGCTGAGACCAGGCGTGATCTGGGTAGGCGCACGATAGGTGAGCGCGCCATACAGGTTGTTGTTCGGATCGAGCGCGTAATCGACGTTGGCGTTGAATGTGTCGCCGATGCCTAGCGGGTTGTCCCACTCGAAGCCCGCCTGCGCGCGGTACTTGCCGGTGAGATTCGTGCCGTAGTTGTTGCCACCGAGGGTGAACTGGTAGGGCCGCTTCTCGTGCGCGATCATCACCAGGTCGGTGTCGCCAGTGTGCTCGCCGGGCTGGAATGTCGACGATACCGAGACACCCGGCAGGTCACGCGCATAGAGCAGGGCCGTGTCGACGTCGCTCTTGAGCAACGGCTTGCCGCGCAGCTTCTGCGCCGAAGCCGAGATCACACTCGGCCGATAGCGCTTGGTTCCCTTGACGATGATCTTGCCGATCCTTCCCTCGAGTACCTCGATTCGCACGATGTCATCGGGGCCGACCGTTTGCGCGGGAAGGAACGCATTGGAAACGATGAAGCCGGCGCTGCGATAGCGATCGACGATCTTGCTTGCCACACCCTCCATCTGGGTGAAGCTCAATTGCGCCGGGGTGCCAGCGCTGCCGGCCAACTCGCGGTACTGGGCATCAGCCAGTGCCTGGATGCTTGCCGGGGTGATGCCGAGCCGGGCATGGTCGGCGACGCCGGTGACGCGAAAACCGCGCACGGCGATCTTCTGCTCGGCCGCCGTCGCGCGATCCTTGACGGGCGGCACAACACCGTCGGGTGATGGTGAAGCTGGCTTGCCAGCAGTCGGAGTGGGACTTCCAGGCATGTGGCTGGCCGGAACCGTGGCATCCTGCGCGCGGACGATGCCACCAGTCAGGGCCAAAGCCGATGTCAACGCTGCTGCGAGACGAACAATTCGCACGATTATCTCCCCGGGTCGCATCATCTTTCCATCGACAGCGCGCCTGAGCATCGAGGCCGCGCCAGCTGCGAAACTACAAGCTTGAGAACTCCGGCAATTGCTGCCGGAAGGCTTGCGTTACCGCGGGGAGGATACACCCTGACACGCCCGCGGGAATATCGGCTTTCATCCTTATGGTGAGTAGGATTTCCACTTCGTCAGAATGACCACGACATCAATGATCGAGTACCACGCCGGACTGGTTTCGACCTGGCGGACGTGGGTGCACCCGCGTTCAGGCGCCTCTGCTGCGTCACCTCGATGAAGGCGATCTGCCACGATGCCCCGACCACTTGCGATGGCTGCTCCGCAGCCTCGCCCGCCGTGCCCGCATACTGCCAGCCATGGCAGGTATTTTTTCAATGATGCAGCAACAACCAGGCGGCCAGCCCGATCATCAGCAAGACCCCGAGCACAATCACCAACATCAGTCCCCGACTCAGGCCTGGACGCATCGACAACAAGCTGGTCAGGGCATGATGCCCGGAACCAGCTACCTCCTCGGCTGACCCTGCATGGGCCGTGCGCATCCGTGGCGTGGTGGTAGCCGCACGTGGCAACAACGTCTTGCGTGCCGTGACCACGCCACTGCTGTCGTAAAGGGACTGCAATACGCGCCGACGCCGGGCGCGGTATTCGCCGCGAGAGATCCGACCCAGTCGATGTGCCTCGTCCAGCACATGCAGATCCTGGTTAATGGCTCGTTCGCGCTCGGTCATTTCAACTCCCTGACTACCCGGAAGCCCACATCCCGCTGCGGCGAACCCGAATCGGCACGTTCCGTATTGACATTGCAATCGGACCAGTAGCTGTTGTAGCTGCCGCCTCGCACCATGACATTACCCCCATCCACAACCCATTCCCATACATTGCCGGTCATGTTGACCAGCCCCCAGGGATTGCGTGAACGGCCCCGGGCCGATACGGCGGCACCACTGCCGTCATTGCCTCCGGCTGACGGCGGTATGCAATTGCTGTCGTCCGCCTGCTTGAAACGACCGCCCGCCTTGGCCGCGTGCACCCATTCGGCGTCGGTCGGCAAGCGATAGCGGAAGCCGCCGCTGACGTCGCTGAGCCAGCGGGCATAGGCCTTGGCCTGATCCAGGCTGATGTTGCTGATCGGTGCGTTGCCCAGATCCGGGTCGGTGACGGTTTTCGCCGCGCACTTGCCGGTAGCCCGGCAGAACCGGTTGAACTCGTTGATCGATATCTCCGCACGCGACATGGCATAGGCCCTGCCGCCATTCAGGCCCGGAATGACCACCAGGAACGGTCCACGCTCCGTGCCCAACTTGTCGGTGCAGAATTTTCCAGTGCCGGCCATGCCCGGCCTGGCGCACGGATCCGGGCCGGCAGGCCCTGCCTGCGTGGCAGCCGGATTGACCGGTCTCCCCGGTCGACCCGGCACCGGCGCACCGGGCTGTGGAATCGGTACCGGTCGACCCGGCAAGGCTCCCTGCTCGGTCACTGGCGGCGGTGCCACCGGCGCGGCCGCGGGTGGCGCGGCGGCCGCCGAAGCGGCGGTGGGTTTGACCTGTTCCAATTGCGCGGCCAGGGACTTCGCGGGCAGCTGACCGCGCATGCGCATATCCGATTCCAGCGCCGCCAGCGCACTGGCATCGCTGCGACGCAGGCCATCCAGCTGCCGTTTCAGTTGCGCATATTCCACCGTGCCGATCGGCCGCTTGCCCGCCGCCATGATCGCCGCCACCAGGTCGTAACGCGCCTTGGTGGCGCGCAGTTCGCCGTTGCTCGCCACGGTATTGAGACCTTGCCCGAGTACCTCGGCAGCCTTCTGATAGCGACTTTTCTGAAAGGTGTCCTGGGCCAAGCCAAGATACGCCTCGGCCAGCAGCTTGGGCCCTTCCGTCTTCAGGAACGGGTTGTCCGGCTGCAAGGTCTTGATCCGCGCCAGCGACTGGCTGGCCTTGACGACGTCGTCGGCCGCTGCCGCACTCTTCATCGATTCGATGCGCGACTTCACCTCGGCATCGGCACTTTCCTGCGCAGCCTTGGCCTGCAGTTGCTGTTGCAACGCATCCAGCTTGGCGCTCTGCGCCAGCAGGGCCGAGGACTTCGGCAGGTTCTTGAGGCCGAAGTCCACAATCAGCCGGGCCTGCGGCAGGTGTTGCGGATCCGTCAACCGGTCGGCCTGGCCGGCAATTGCCGCACCGAGTGCATCAACCACCTGCTGCGTCGCGGGCGACGTGTCCCCGTGCAGGGTTGCCAGCGCCGTCGTCACCGACTGCTGCCAGTCAGGCGTCAGCGTCGGCGTTGCGCCAAGCCCCGCCAGCGTCGTGCGCGCCGCGGCGATCTCCTGCGCCCGCTGTTGCTGGGTACGCTGCGCGGCGGCATTGCGCGCCGCGCTGACGTCGGCCAGCAGTTTCGCGTAACCAGCCGCGGCCGGATCCAGCTGCTGGCCGGCCTGGCCGATGCGGGCAGCATCATCAAGATCGCCCGAAGCCATCCGCGTGCGCGCCAGCTTGATCAGGCTGGCGTCAACCTGTCCACGCACCTCGGCATAAGCGGGCGATTGAGCACCCATCTGGCTGCGTGCGCTGCCCAATGCACTCTTGACGTCCTGCAGCCACACCACCGTGCCCAGCGGATTGGCCAGCAGATCGGTAACCCGGCTCTTGGCCAGAGCGTTGCGTTGCGCCTCGGTCGCCGCCTTCTGCGCCAGCTCGTTCTGCTGATCCAGCAAGCTCTGGCGAGTCGCGGACAGCGCGGCATCGCCGGGGAACAGGTCGATGCCGAACCCCGCAATGCCGATCGCGCCAGCCAGATCGCCAGCCTTCTGCTTTTCGGCCGCCTGCGCGCCAAGTACCTGCTTCAGCCGGGTTGCCTGCTGTGCCAGACGCGGATCGTCGGCGAGCAATTTGCTCGCGTCGCGATAGGCAGCGGACGCCTGGTTGCGCCAGTCGTCGGCATTGTTCGCATGATCGATCAGAGCCGTCAGTGTCTGCAGGCTCTGCTCGCGCTGCTGCTGCAACTGTTTTGCCTGCTGCTCCTGCAACTGCTGTGCGGCGAGCGCCTTGCCCAGTTCCTCCAACTGCGCACCGCGCTGTTTCAGGCGGGCCGAATCAGGGAACAGCCGATTGGCCAGTTTGAACTCGGTCGTGGCCTCGTCCACCTTGCCGGCATCGAGCGCCTTGCCGATAGCGGTGTCGTACTTGAGCTCCAGCTCGGTGTTCCTGAGCAGGGCGCTGGTCGGATCGATCGCGCGGATGCGATCCAGTGTCTTGACCACGTTGTCGGGCTGGTTCTCGAAGATGGAACCAGCGCTGATCTGCTGACTCAGCTGGGTATCGAGTGAATTGAGCAGGTCGTTGCGCTGCTTCTCGATCTCGCTGCGCTTGATGTCCAGCGCAGGCGAGTACAACTTCAGGTCGTCGCGAAGCTTGAACACCTGCTGCGTGCCGGCATAGTCATAACGATCCTTGTCTGGACTCCAGTAGGCATCGATACGCGACATCAGGAAATTCTGGATCAGCTCGCCCTGGTCGACCACGATCCGTTTGCGATCGTCATCGCTCAGCGTATTGAGCGCCTGCAGCGCCTGCTTCTCATTGGTGTAGTGATCCGGCCGCGCCAGTGCGAAGCGCCCGATCACCTCCGCCACCTGATGGTTGTGCCGATAGGTGGTCCAGCCCCAGACACCACCGGCAATCACCAGGATCGCAGGCACGCCATACATCAGGTAAGGTATGGCCCGCTCGCGCAGGCTTACCTCGCGCAAACCTTCGATCAGCTCGTTGGCACTCTTCAGTCGCTGGCTGCTTGTAAACGCAACGCTCGCACAGAGCACCTTGTACTGCTGTTTCGTCAGCCCCTTCACCAGCGGCGGCTTGCGACCCTCGCGCATCGCCACTTCGGCGCTGACCTTGTCGTACGGATGCTTGCCGGTGAGCAATTCGAAGGTGACACAGCCCAAGGCGTAGACATCGTCGCTGGGTACCGGATCCTTGCCCTGGATCATCTCCAGGCTGGCGTAGGCCGGGGTCAATGCGCCCAGCGTACCGGCGTCGAAGACCGTCTGCTCCCCTGCCGCATCACCCATGTGCTTGCCGGCCCGGGCGATACCGAAATCGAACACCTTTGGCACGCCCTCGCGGGTAACCATCACGTTCGCCGGTTTGAAATCCGAGTGCACAACGCCGGCTGAGTGCGCGCGCGTGAGTGCCCGCGCCATGCCTTCGATCAGCGGTCTCGCCTGCTCCAGCGGCATGCCGTTATAGGCTCGCTCGCGGATCAACTGCTTGAGATCGGAGCCGTCAACGTACTCCATCGTCATGAAGACGATGGTTCGATCCTTGTCGAAATCGTAGACGCGCACGATGTTGTCGTGCGCCAGCTGCTGTGAGCGGCGCGACTCCCGCTGCAACGAGATCAGCGAATCGGGATGACGACGAAATTCGTCGTTGAGCACCTTGACGGCAACGTAGGGGTCGCGATCGCGCGCCTCGACCTTGCGCTCGTCGCGCGCCTTGAATACAACGCCCATACCGCCCCGACCGATCTCCCTTTCAAGATAGAAACGCCCCTTCAGCAGCGACCCCACGGCGACGAAATCGGCGGCCTCCACATCGGCCATGTGCTGCCAGCTTGACTGGCTGCTGCTCATGCTTGAGCCGGTGCCGGTCATTCCCTGCTGGGCACCCTGGGTGCCGGTGCTGCCTGCCGTGTGGCCTTCCGCGGACGCTTGCGACGTGCTCGACACAGGCTTGACGATGGTCGCCTCATCGGTCACCGGTGGCGGCGTCGGCTTCGAGCTCGGCTTGACCACCGTGGCCTCATCCAGCGGCGACGGCGGCGGGCGTGTTGTCGGCGAAACACGCGTGACCTCATCGTCATCCGGCGACGGTGGCGGTGCGGCCGGACGCCGCGTCGCCGGCTTGACCATGGTCACTTCGTCATCATGCGCTGGCGGCGATACCTGCACCGACGCCAGCTTGGCCAGCAATGCCTTGGCGATCAACGGATCGAGCTTGCCATCGGTACGTTGCTGCTCAACCCAGGCGACTTCGGCACGATACTCCGTCTCGGACAGGGCTCCGCGCGCCCCCAGTGCTTCGAACACGGCAGGAAGCTTGAGTTTGTCGGCCTGGTAGGCGGTGACCAGTTCGGCTATTGAATTCATGACTGGGGATGGTTCTTCATTCTTGGAGGCCGACGACGACGGCCGAAATGTTGTCTCGCCCGGCCCGGCTCAGCGCCAGGTCGAACAGGCTGGCGACGAGCTCCTGCGGCTGCGGATATCTGCGGCATTGCTCGTGAAGCTCGGCATCGGACATTTCCTTGTTGATGCCATCCGAGCACAGCACAAACGACGCCCCCGGCCTGTTGCCGGCGACGACCCAGTCCACGAACAGTTGATCTTCTGCACCCACGGCGCGGGTCAGCACTCCGGAGCCGGCCTGCGGCGGCGGCGGCGCGGATGCGCCGGCAAACTGGGTGACATCCACCTCGCCGCCATGCACGTGATCGCGGGTGATCTGCCGCAGGCGATCGCCTTCATAGCAATAAGCACGACTGTCACCGACCCAGCCACACAACATGAAATCGGCATCACTGACCAGCACCACGACGGTCGAACCAATCAGGTCGACACCGCGCGTGGCCGCCGTCTGCAGCAAATCGGAATTGATCTGTACCAAAGTGTCCTCGATCGATTCGATGAAATCGAAAACACTGCCGGAACGGGGCAACGCGCCAAGGCGCTCAACGATCATCGTGCTGGCGTAGTCACCGGCGGAGTGGCCCCCCAGTCCGTCCGCAACCACCCACAGGCCCACCTCGTCGCGCAGCAGGATGGCATCCTCGTTGTGCTTGCGCACCTTCCCGGTCACGGTGCGGCCAGCAGAAACGTATCGAGTCGTCATGCGTCTATCTCGATGATCGCCAACGGCCAGCGGGCGGAATCGTCCCCAAGTCCGGCAGCAGCGGCTATGCGCGAGCGCGCGTCGTCGCAGGAGGGCAAAGCCAGGCTGCGGGCGAGGATGTCAGGCGGAAGTTGCAGCAGTTGCTGGGTCGCCATCAGCAACAACCGATCGCCGGGCTCCACCGCGCAGGAAACCTCGCCACACGTCGGCTGCGCTGAGGCACCGAGGCCCAGCGCGGCCAGCGGCACGGTGTCGAACAGCAGGTCGTCGATGTCACCGGGGCTGGCGGGATCGGCCACCGGCGCGTCGCTCCTGGCAAAAAACGGCTGCAGCCTGCCACTGCGCCAATGCCATGCCGCGGCCGCCCCTACCCGCAACAGATCGGCCCGACTGCAGGCAACGTGCGCCGCGATCACCGCGCAGTCCTCCGACACGGGATCGATCAGGTCCTCGCTCGCCTGCCGCAGCTGCGGATTCAAGGCCATGATCTGCGTACGCAGCGATTGCAGACCCGGGGCCAACTCGGCACCGGGCATGTCACGTGCAATTGCAGCGACCGCCGCCACCGCCTGTTGCCGGGATTCGTAGCACCCTGCTTCGGCAGCGACCAGATGCAACGCGCCATCCGCACGATCAAGTACGACCACAGCAGCGTCTTCATCCGACACTTCCTCGGGCGCCATGGCAACTGGCGCGAGCGAAGGTGCGGCCGGAGCTTCCGCCGCGACGGAAAGATCGGAGAACAGCTCAGGATCGTCAGGCAACCAGCTCGCCACAGGCTCCGCCGCCACGGAGACTACCGAACTGATCGGCGGCACCGCTGCAGGGACGCCCTCGAAACCGCCCAGGGTCTGCCATTCGGCAGGGTGGTCGGCATCGAGATAGCCCGCATAGGCCGCGGCCCGCGGTAGCCCGTGCGTGATCAGCACGCTTGCCGGTACGCGCCCTGCGCCGTCAGTCCACCACAGGCAGTATGGGCCCGACCCAGCTGCGATCCGCGTCCACAGCCCGCCCAGAAACGATGCGGTTGCAGCGCGTGTGGGCAATGGCAGACGCCAGTGTCGGGCATCGCTCCAGTTCACCCCACGCAGGTATTCCAGCGGGTGCGGCTGCAGCGCATCCAGTGGGCCAGCCAGCGCAGCAACGTGCCCGTCGAATTCATCTACCGTCACTGCCGCATCGGCCTGGGCGGCCTGGTGTGCCTTCTCGGCCGCATCAAACCATCCGCTGCCTTCAAGCAAAGCCTGCGCAGCGGTTGCCGGGTCGCTGGCGATCGCCGCGGCAATAACCATCGGAAAGCAACGCCCGACACGATCGCTGCCCGGGCCCATGACTCCTGCCCACGCCGATTCGCCGCATACTCCCGCAGGTAACACAAAACGCCACACCGGACTGGAGAGATAGGCCTCGTGCCAGTGGCTGCCCAGTGCCTCGCGACTTTGCGCGACGGCCGTTTCAAAATGACCGTCCCACGCATCGACAAAACTGGAAGGCAGGCGCCGCTGCACGAAATCCCCTGCACTGGGGAGCTTGCCGAAGAAGCCTGCTGCGGCATTCGCCACGCGCTCAGCCTCCACACCTGAAACTTGACAGGGCGTTGCTCAGGAACGGGTTCTTCAGGTTGTTGGCCTGCAACGTCACCTTCGCCACGTGACCGCCGAAATTGAAACTGGCGACGAAACGAAGATCCGACTGCTTCTGCAGGTTGGCCGCCTGCAGCGCACGGAAGAAGGCCCAGTCACCGCGATAGTCGAACGTCGTCAACAGCGACCCGGAAGTGTCGTAGGCGGAGATCGTGACGCGCCCCGGCTTGGGACCCGGCCACTTCATCGTCACGTTGGTCGGACCACCTGGCTGGTACTCGTACTTCTGCCCATCGATATCGATCACCAGCTTGCCGATACCCGCGTCGAGTACAGGTGTCAGCAGGGTGAAGTCGACCTCGGGCATGTTGCCGCTGCGGAAGAACATCTGCTTGATCCGGTCCGCACCCTGCAGTTGCGCCAGCATGCCGGCCGAGCCGCTGACCGCTCCGGGCCCGGTCTTCCACTTCCAGTAGCGCCCGCTGGCATCAATCAGCTTGCCTACTGTCTGGTTGTAGAAACTGTCGAAGCGGCCGCCGTAACCGAACATCTCGCCGAAGTTCTGCAACGGAATGTCGTTGTTGCTGGAAGGCGAGAACGGGTAACGCCCCCGGGTGAAGTCGGCGCAGTCCTTGGCCACGGCCTGCTGGTATTGGTCGTCCAGCGCACCCTTGGTACCGCTGGCCACCAGTGCCTCACTTTTGCCGGTAAGCGCAGCGAACCAGCCCGAAGCGGGAGGCGGCAACTGCGCGGCTGCCTGCTGCGCCATCAGCAGTTGCGGATTTGGTTGGCCAGCGGATGAGCTGAAATCACCCATGGTCAACAGGGTCTTGCTGAGGTCATCCAGCGTCTTCAGGGTCTGGTCGATCGGCTGCGCTCCGGGGGGTCCCTCGGTGAGCTTGTCGATCTGGGCAAAATGATCGCTGATGACCTTGCCCGGCTTCTCGCTCGCCGCTGCCGCATCCGCGTTGCCGCTGCCACCCGCCCCAGCCTGGGCCAACGCGCGCGCCAAGGCGGTTTGCGTGGCCTTTCTCTTTGCCAGGTTCGCGGCAACGGCCTTGGCCTTGTCGGCGTCATCGACCGCCGGTGCACGCATCAGATCGTAGGTATTGTCACGCACCACCTTGAGCAGCAGTTTCAACGGCGAATTCGGCCCGGCCAGCTTGGCCGCGATGGTACTGGCGTCCTGAATGTTGTTGATCGGCTGCAGTTCCAGATCGGCCAGGATCCCGTCCCAGGCCTTGATGTAGTCCGCCTCGTAGAGACCCAGCACCTGCTGTGCAAGTCGGGCTTTTTCCAGCGAATCGATCTTGGCCGCACCGAACACCCAGTCGTCCGCGGCGAACTGCGTGACAGCCTGATCGATGCCCTTGTCGACCTCATTTCTGAACACTGGCTGGGTGAACAGTGCTGGCAACGGATCGGACATCGGCACACCACTCTTGCGCCGATACACGTTGCCGAGCAGGCCGAGCTCCTGATCCAGCCGCAAGGCCGGATAAGCGCCGTTGTCCGCATTCAGCTTGATGTTGCCGTAGATCAAGGTCGCCAGGTCGGCGGTACGCAGGGTATTGCGCGCCTGCTCCACCAGATTCTTGTCCAGGCTCAAGGGGCGCAGCCGCCCCTCGTGTGCCACCAACGCATCGAAATGCTTGCCCAGCGCCTTCTGCAATACCGGATCATTCGGAAACAGGCGGCGCCATTCGATGTTTGCCAGCGCGACGATCTGGTCGCGGTCGAGATGCTCGGGCTCGCCCAGCATCAGATAGCCTTTCAGGTAGTAGTACAACATCTGCGGGTCGCCGGCATTCGCCGCCAGCCCGGCGCGGAACTGCGAGGCGACGCCTGGCAGCAGGATGCCGTTGAGCTCGCGATAGTAGGCATTGCGCACCTCGTCGCCGACCGCGTTGCCTTGATACAGACCGAAGCGCATCGACCACGGTACGTCCTGCTTGTGCTGATCGGCCACATCGACCGCGCCCGACAGCGCCTCCAGCCGCTGCAGGACGAGGGCAAAATACGCCTGCTGGTTCGGTGCCAGCGACAGGTCGCTCTGGCCCGGATACTTTTGCAGCGCCGCCTGTACCTCGGACAGATAGGTGCCATTGCGCCGGTAGCTGCTGGCCAGTCCGAAAACCAGCAGTCCGCTCACCAGCAGCACACCGATATAGCACGCTGCCTGGATCAGGATCTTCTGTCGTTCCAGCTTCGGGTTGGTACCCGCAAAGCCGGACTCCTTGAACAGCACATCCCTGAGCAGGCGCTCGACGAAGAATGTACGACTCTGTGCTCCGGGCACATGCAGACGTGACGCATCCAGACCGAAGGTGCGCGCCACCGCGCCCATCATCCGATCGATCGGAGTACCCTCCTGCGTACCCGAGGTGAAATACGCACCGCGCAGCAACAACGGCGCGTCGTACTGATGGCCGGTGAATACGCCTTCGACGAATTGGCGGGTAATCTCGCGCAAGGCACCGAGTTGCTGCGGAAACGACAGGATCGCCGCACGTCGGCTGCGGTCGCGCTCGCGATGCAACCGATCCAGGATGCGCGTATTGAGCCGCTCCAGCAGCAGGTTGAACTCTCCCAGAAACTGCTTGGCGGCCGTCCCGTCCATGGTCTTGTCGACCGCAAACGACATGCCCCAGACCTGACTGCGCAGTTCCGCATTGAGGTCATCGAAGAACTCGGTGAAGCCGGCGACCAGATCGCACTTGGTGAACACCAGATACGCTGGCACACCGATACGCAAATGCTTGGCCAGTTCATCCAGGCGCTGGCGTATCGCCAGGATATGCTGCTGCCTTGCTTGCTCGTCCAGGGTAAGCAGATCGGACAGACTCATCGCCACGATGACGCCGTTGATCGGTCGCCGTTTGCGGTATTTGCGCAGCAGATTGAGGAATTCCCCCCACGCCGACGCATCGGCACCACGATCGGAATCCTGGGTCGTGTAGCGTCCGGCCGTATCGAGGAAAACGGCTTCGTCGGTGAACCACCAGTCACAATTTCTCGTGCCGCCGACACCGCGGATCGCTTCCTTGCCGAACTTGTTCGACAACGGAAAATTGAGCCCGGAATTCTGCAACAGCGTGCTCTTGCCGGAGCCCGGCGGTCCGATCACCACATACCAGGGCAGCGCATAGAGGTTGGTGCCGCCGCTGCGGTTCTTGCGCAGCGTGTCGACCGCCTCCTGGAAGCGTCCCTGCAATTGCGCGCGCTCGTTGCTGGAACGCTCATGGCGCTCGCCACCGGCGGCTGGCTCGCCCTCGCTGAGTTCGGCAGCCATCTGCTGGGTTTTGCCGCGCACGCGCATCTGCTGTATCTGCAGCCAGACGGCCCAGATCACCACGATCACAATGATCAGCAGCAGTCGGGCGACGGGACTGGCCAGCGGCTGCGATTCGCCGAAGCCAAGATAGGGACCGCCGAACCAGATCAGCAACGACAGCAGCAACAAGCCGACGAGGGTGATGAACAGGCGGGATTTGAACAACGCAAGAAGCTTGCCCACGATGTTCAGTCCTCCGGGCTGTAAAGGATTTCGACGCGGCGGTTGCGCGCGCGATTGGCCGGCAGATCCGCCGGCAAGGCAATCGGCTGCGACGACCCGGCCCCGCTCGAATCAAGCCTGCCGGTGTTGTCGATACCCTGGCTGAGTATCTTCACGACAGCCTGTGCGCGGGCGGCGGACAGCGCGTAGTTGTCCTTGAATTTCAGCGAATGGACCGGCTGGTCGTCGGTATGTCCAACCACCACCACCCGCCCCGGCACCTGGTTCAGTGCTGCGGTGATCGCGTGCAGCATCGGGATCTGCTTGGCGGAGACTTCGGTTCCGCCTGAAGCGAACATCGCCGCCGCATTGAGCCGGATCAACGCGGAGCCGTCGGGCTTCTCATCCACGGTCAGCGCGCCGGCCTGCTCTTCCGGCGAAAGCAGTTGCTTCAGGCTCTTGCGCTCGATCTTCGGCTGCGTCTGCCTGAGCTTTGAATCGTCCGGTGGCACCGCTCCCTTCAGGCCAATCTGTGCCACCTGGGCACTGACCGGCGACGACAACTCGTTCAGTCGTGTATAGAAGTACAGGAAGGCACCGAGCAGCAGGCAGGCACCCGCCGCCACGATCACCCACAGCGGCACGTAGCGCACCAGCGGATTGCGCCGATCCTCCAGGCCCTTCCAGTGCGGTGCCAGCTCGTCCGCCGCCGGGGCACGCTGCGCCTTGATCCGGCGGTACAGCTCTTCCTGGATATCGGCCAGTTTTGCGCGGCCATCGGCCTCGATCTGATAACGACCACCGAAACCCAGTGCCAGGCAGATATACATCAGCTCGATCAGGTCGATGTGCCGGGAAAAATCGGCACACAGGCGATCGAGGATGATGAAGAATTTTTCGCCGCCGTAGGACTCGCCGTGAAAAACCACCAGCAAGGTCTTGGCGGCCCAACCGCTCTGCCCGCCCCAAGGTGTGTTCATCACCGCCTCGTCGAGCGTCGAGCACAGCACGTAGCGTGCCGCGGTGATCGTCTGCGCCGCGATGCCGGCGGCCTGCGCGTTGCTCTCGAACTGACGCACCTGGGCAATCACCTGGTCGCGCAGATGGCCTGCATCGGGCTGTGACACGCTGTTGCGCAACTGCACCGCCAGCAACAGCAGCGGACTGGCCGCCTGCACCAGAGCGTTCAATCCGCCCCCAAGAAATTCGTTGATCGTCGCAGCGGGAACCGCCTCGGCACGGGACGGCGTTGCCCGCTGCGGCGCGGCAGCCGGCCTGGCCGGAGACGCTGCCGGGACGGGTGCTGGTGCAGCCGTCGGCGGTGTCGGCGCACCGCGCGGACGAACTACCGTGGCGTCACGCATGGGATCGTCGTCATGGGGGCCGTTGCTGTTCATGCGCTCAACCTCTGATCGCCCACAGTTGCAGGTCGAGACCGGCGAACTCGCCACCAAAATGGAAGGCGATTCCGCCTGACGTCTTCAGCGCCCGCCACATCGGCGAATTCTTGTCGAATTCGAAATACAGGTAACCGGAGTTGTATGGAATCTGTCGTGGCGCCACCGGCATCGGTGCCACCGGAATGCCCGGCAGTTGCAGGTTCACCAGGTCGCGGATCTTTTCGACCGGGCCGATCTTCGATTGCGCGGGCAGCTGCCTGCGCAGATCCTCCGATTTCAGGTCCGCCTTGGCCGCCAGCACGAACGAGGCGGTGTCGATCAGACTCAAGTCCGGCACCACGGCTACCCAGACACCGAACTTCCGCTGCTGCATCGGAATCGGGATCGCGGTCTGTTCCATCACCGCGCTCAAGCTGTTGCGCAAGGCCACGATCAGCGGCTCGAAACTCTCGTACAGCGCTTCATGCCGATACGGCGGAAAAGCGGGCGGACGCTTGCCGGGCGCGGTGAAGGTGGACAACTCACCAGCCATGCCGGTCAGCACGCGGTAAAAATCCTCCGGATGCAGAATAGGCGCCGCGGCCAGATGGGCAATCAACGGCTGATAGCGATTTACCACCTGCAGCAACAGAAAATCGGCGATCTCCGCAGCACCGCCACGATCGGTCACGGCAACGCGGCTGGCCAGTGCCTCGCCACGCTGATGCAGCAAGCCGAGCAGTTCGGTGAGAAAGGTCGTCAACCGTGGCGCGGCATGACAGCTGAGCGCCGTCGGCATGAAGGATTCTTCAAGGATGACCCGCCGATCGGAGCGACATTCGACGATCCGTGCCACCGGAATCTGGGCCAGGCCCTCCAGCGGCTGCGACTGCGGCAGCAGTCGGCTGTTGAGGCCGCCAACCTCCAGCGGGGTCAGCCCATCGACGCTGCCGGAAGCATCACGCACCTCGGTCTCGCGCACCCGGAAGCGAAACAGTTTCTCGGCCGGCGCTTCCGGTCGGCCGCTGTCCGGCTGGGCCGGCGAACGCAACGGCAAGGTGAGGAACACGGTCTGATCGCGCCAGTTGCCATCAACCTCCAGCGCCAGCGGCAGCGGGTCATCGATGGGCATGGCGAAGGGCGTACCGTCCGGGAATACCCCGCGCGCGCGCTTGATGCCGAGTTTGCCGATGGCCAGCAGGTCGGTCTCCAGCTCCAGTTCTGAAAAGCCCCATGTATAGGGCCGCAGGCTGCCGGCACGCAGTTCGACGAAGCGCTCCAGGTAACGTTCCTGCTGCTGCAGATGCTGCGGGCGCAGGAACAGGCCTTCGCTCCAGACCACCTTGTTGTTATCCGTCATGCGTCGCGCCTGCCCCTGTGAGAGTTTTCCCGGCAGCGCTGCCGGGTATTCCTGCGCCGGCAGGATGTCCTGCGCCCACGCGTCCCATGGATCTGTCTCGTATGCGACTGCGGCGCCCCCGCGCCTAGTGATGTGTCGACTTATGCATTCTCCGCGCCGATTTCAGGCGTGACAACTGTTCTTCGTAGGCACGCGCGAACTCGTCGCCGAACAGCCGACGGAAGCATTCGTCGGGATCCTTGTTCAGGCTTTCGAAGTGCTCGCGGTACCTCTCCCAGTATTTGCCCTTGCCGGCGAAGGCAGACCGCTTGGAACCGCCATCCGCCTCCTGCTCGAAGCGATCCGGATTGAAATGCTGCAACAACGATTCGAAAGCGGCGCGCACACCCGCCAGCATCGCCATCTGATGACAGCGAATATCGTCGAAGGCATCCTCGAACGCCGCCGTGCCCGACATGAAGGCGCCGTTTGACGGTGCCATGATCTTCTGCAAGGCCTCTTCCGGATTCGGTGCGAATTTCAACGGGTTGTTCTCGGAACGCTGGATGATCGTGACCGGCAAACGGAAGGTGTTCTTGATCTCGGCGCGCGCACGCAACACGTCCATCACGCCGTCGACAACAACGCGGAAAATCTCGTCGACATTCGCCGGCAACGCATGCGAACCGGTCGTCTCGGTCGCCGCCACGGGCGGCATGCAGGGCGCTGGCGAAGCCACCGGGGCAACGGGTGGAGCCAGCGACGCCTGGGCCGGCGCAACAGCCGCCGGCGGCGAGAAATCGCCCATCGTCAGATCCCAGTTCTCCGGCAGGGCCTGACTCTGACGCTGCTCGGTCGTCTTCGGTGGATGAAAGTAGTCTTCGGTGCTGGCCGAATGGTTCCAGCCGGCACTGGCATTGCCGGTGGTGGCGCCGGACAGCAGGCCTGACGAACTGTCGGTCGAGCCGAGAAAGCTCAGCGGATCAAGATCGCCGGGATCGGCCACACCAAGGGATCCGGGGATCAGCTCCGCATCGTTCGGAATCACCGCGCCCGCCGGCGCGCGGGCTGTCGTCGGCGGCACCGGGTCGAGCAGCCCGAAGTCGAGCGGATCCAGAATTGCGGGAACTGCCGCAGGAGCCAGCTCGAGCGGATCGGGCATCGCCTGGCCCAACGCCGAATCACGCAGGCTCACCTGCACCTCGAAGGTATCAATCAGGAGCCGGTCGCCGTCTTTCAGTGCGGACGGATCACCCTTGATCAACGGCTTGTCGTTCAACAGCATGCCGTTGGTACTGCGATCCTCGATGAAGTACATGCCGTTGAGGTAACGCACCATCGCATGGACGCGCGATACGCCGGAAGCGCTCAGCACCCAGTCGCAGTCCTCCGATCGGCCGATGCTGCCACCCACGGCTGCAAACGTCCTGTTGCTGCGGCTGCCGAATTGGGCAGCCTGATGGTCAGCAACAGCAAGGATCAGGCTCGGCGACATCGGCACACTCGCATTTCCCAGGCAACCTATCGAAAACCGCAACTCTGAATCTGAAGATGGACAAATCGCTCGATCCGCGCCATGACTTCGTCCGTGTAATCGAGCCAGCCGCATGGCTGGCGGTACGCGATGCATGTGCATCACATCCGCGTGGTCATCGCCCCCGCGACAACGAAATCCCTGACCGATACAGCCTGACCGATACAGCCAGACGCACTCGAACGGGCACTCGTCATCGTATCGTCCAACACGTTACCGGGCAAGCTGCACGGGGTTGTCCGCAGGCGTGTCAGGCGCCACCCGCATTGAGCAGGTTCATGGCCGGCTCGATGAAACCCGCACGGCGTGCCTCGAATTTTTCCAGCACCAGTGCGGCCAGCATGTTGATTGCCGCAACCGCTGCGCAGGCAGTCAAATGATCCGCCGGCGGCACCGGCGTCTCCTGCGAGGCCGGTGCCAGGCTGCCGCCGGACCAGCCCGCCGCCGCCGCCACCCACGAACCGGCTGACTTGTAGCCGCCAGCGTTGGCAAACTCGAGTGCCGCCCGCCGGTTGCTCTCATTCGGCTCGCGTACCCACCTTTCAGCCAGCGACGCACCAGCCCGATCCTCCGGATCCAGCGCCTGATCCCGCGCGCACTGGCACAACCAGGCCACGGCGTAGCGCTTGGGCAACAGTCGCGCCAGCAGCTTCAACGCATCCTGCACCTGGCCGGCATCGACCAGGGTCTGCACGGCTGCCTGCGCCGACATGTCCGGCCGGATCAGGGCACTGGCCGGCTCGGACAGCTCCATCTGGATCGACGCTTGCATGATTGCCGACATCTGCGCGTGCTCCTGCCTAACCGATCATGATGATGCCGCCGGACAATTGCGCCGTGGCATCGCCCTTGAGCGACAGCACGGTACCCTTGACGGTGGTCATGCCACTGCTCGACACCTCCATGGTGCCGTTGGCCTTGGCCGCGACGGTGGCGTCACCGGTGATCTTGATATTGACGCCCTTGAGTTCGATCTCGCCCGAGGCCTTCATGACGATGCTGGCGGCGCCGGTAACCAGCTGGATCTCGGTGCCGGCGCTGAGCTTGAACTTCTGGCCGATGGTGGTGGTGCCGTTACTGGCGACATCGAGCTTGTCGTCCTTGCCCACGGTCAACTTGCGGTTACCGCTTATGTCCTCGGTCTGGTCGTTCGAGATCGTCACCTTCTGATCGTTTCCGATCGTGATCTTCTCATCGTGGTCTATCGCGACGACATGATCGTTCTCGACCTCCTCGTGCATGTCCTTCTGTGCATGCAGGAAGAAGTCCTCGCTGCCCTTCTTGTCCTCGAAGCGGATTTCATTGAAGTCGTCCGCTCCGCCGCCTTCGTGGCTGCGGCTCTTGATACCGCTCTGCGTCTTGTTGTCCGGCAACGTGTACGGCGGCATGTTGTCGGCGTTGTAGACGCTGCCGATGACCAGCGGTCGATCCGGATCACCCTCGAGGAAGCTCACCACGACTTCCTGTCCGACCCTTGGAATGTTGACCGCACCCCAGCCCTTGCCGGCCCAGGACGAGGCAACCCGCACAGGGCACGATATGTGGAAATTCTCCTTGTCCGGCTTGTTCCAGTGGAACGTCACCTGGATGCGCCCGTACTTGTCCACCGAGATGTCTTCGGCACTGTCGCTGCCGGACACCACGGCCGTCTGCAGGCCGACGATCCGGGGTTTGCTGGCAGTGGGCATGGTGCGGAACGGCTGTCGACTGCGGATCACCGAGAAATGGCAGAAGAACTGGTCACCCGACCGCTGCCCGGATACCTCCGAGGCATTTTCGATATGTACGGTCGAACCGATCACCAGGTATTCCTGATTCAGATCATCGCGCGGAAACTTCTCCAGCTTGAACAGCGCCCCGGTCAACAAGCCGCTGGCGTTGGTCGAGCCGGTACAGCGCGACTGCACCACATTGATCGCCTCAAGCCGAACCTGGGCGTAATGCTTGCCGCCATCGCTGGTCTCGTGGTCGCCGGGATAATCGAATGAATCGAGTTTGGGAACAGGATGATTGCTGTCGGCGTTGCTGATCGACTCGACGCCGAGCAGCGACGTCTTCGGCTTCATTGGATCGTAGTCGGTCAGCGAATACTTGATGGTCTGAACCGAACGGGCCGAGGCGAACTCGGTGACGGCAGCTTCGGTGGCGGCGTTGTTCTTGCCGGTTTGCGGCCGATACGGCAGTTCGGCAAATCCGCTCGTCGTCGCATGCGCGCCAAGCGAGTCGGCCAGCACCATGGTATGAACCCCATCCGCGTGCTGGAAAAAATAGTAGATTCCTTCCTGCTCCATCAGACGACTGATGAAATTGAAGTAGTCCTCGCGATACTGCACGCAATACTCGCGTGGTTCGTAGCTGCCGCTGAGACTCAGCTTGACGTCGCTGTAGCCGATTTCCCCGAGCACGTCCTTGACGATGTCCGGGACCGACTTCTTGAGGTAGATGCGGCAGTCCACCTTGTGCAGCAGCAGCCATGCCTTTGGCACGAGCGTCACCGCATATTCGGCCTGTCGCTTGCCCGAAAAGCTCTCGAAGCCGGTTTGCGAAATTTCCGAAACGATACCGTTGAAATGACGCTTGTAGTCGTCGGTGTCGAACGTCACCGTCATCGAGCTGCCGAGCAGGGGCAGCAAGGAAAGTTCGCTATCGTTGCTGAGCAACTTGAGGTGATAGGAAAACAACTGTCCAAGCTGCTCGCTGCCGGACAAGCTGGCGAGCTGCAGCTTGTCACCGAGGTCTGACTTCAGTGTCATCTGATGCGGCATATCCATTCTCCCCCAGCGGACCCGGGAGCGCGGGCCGGCAAGTCCGTTTATGTACCATATTCCAGCCCGCTCCGGGAGTCCCCAGGCACCTCCGACGACGCCGGGACGGATACCTCTGGCGCGCCCGCGGGTAGCCACCTGCAGACAGAACCGGGCCAGCCGCCCTGCTCAGATGGGGTTCGCACCGGCTTTGCGCGCCAGCACCACCCAACCGGCCACAGGCTTGCCCATCTCCTTGCGCAACGACTCGCTGGTGATGCTGGCACCCGCAAATCCACTGGCCAGCAGTGCACGTTCGAGGTAGGCCCTGGCATGTCGATAGCGCCCGCTGGCCGAAAGCTCCATGCGATCCTCATCGCCCTCCAGCCGCTCCAGCGTGAATGCCAGCCAGCCACCCGGTCGCAGCGCCGCGTGCGCCGCTGACAGGACGGGAATCAGTTCACCGAAGTAGTTCAGCGTGTCGGAACTCAGAACGATGTCCCAAACCATCGAATCTTGCCGCAGCCAGCTCGCGAGCTCAGCCTCGATCAGCTCATCGTAACCACCCCGCAGGCGCGCCTTCCGCAGCATGCCATCGGAGAGATCGACGCCGACCAGCCGCCGCGCGTGCGGCCTGATCAACGGGCCGCACAGACCGGTGCCGCAGCCAGCATCAAGCACATCGAGCGCAGCCTGCGGCGCTTCGAGCACACCGGCCAGTGCCGCGACCAGGATCTGAGGCGCGCGGTAGTTCAGTTTTTCCAGCAATTGCTCGTCGAAGCTCTCGGCAAAGCCATTGAACACGTGGCGCACGTAGGCGTCATCCGCACGCGGCGGCGGCGCCTCGCCGCCGCAAGCTGCGAGCATGTGGCGCGGAACCGGGTCGTCGGGTTCGCATGCCAGCCATTCGCGATAGACCCCGATCGCTTCCTGTTGCCGATCCAGCATGTACAGGCCAATACCCAGAGCGTCTCGCGCACGCTTGTGTGCGCTATCGCAGCGAAGCGCATTTCTGAAGCAGACAACCGCCTGCTCCACGTCCTCGATTTCCTTGACATGGCTGCAGCGATGCATGCCCATGAGGTAGTGTGCCCGACCGAGCTGGGGCGCCTGCTCGAGCAATTCCGCAAAAGCTTCGAATGCCTCCTGCGGTCGCTCCTGTGCCTCGAGCACCAGTGCCAGATTGCTCAGCGCATCGTGATGCTGCGGCTGGCAGGCGAGGGCGCGGCGATAGCAGGCCTCGGCCTCAACCAGTTCGCCGGATTCCTTGTGGATATTGCCGAGGTTATTGTGCGCATCGGCATGTTGCGGCGTCGCCCGCAAGGCCAGCCGGATCAGCCGGATGCCCTCTTCGCTACGATTGCGCTGATGGCACAACACCCCCAGAAAATGCAGCGCATCGGGTTGTCCGGCCTGGTGCTGCAGCGTTCTGCGGTAGAGCGCCTCGGCGGCATCGAGCTGCCCGGCCTGATGCGCGGCGACCGCCTCGGCCAGCAACGCCATCACGCCCCGGGCGGTGGCAGTCGAACGATGCTTGTGCCGACCACGATCGGAGGAAGCCCGCCTCATGCAGGCACCCGCCGCCGCAGAACCGTTGGGCCGTGATCAGCGCTCATCCTGCCTCTCCCCCCCGCAAACCCGGGCTTCCTGCCGCAAGGGGCGGTGCGACATTCGCCAGACCACCCGGCTCCGCTGCTAGGAGCGTGGGCGGTAGAAATCTTTGGGCTGCGATGGTGCTCTCATCCATAGGCCACGCCTCTCGTCGGGCTTGCATGGAATAACCATGCGCACCCTCCGATAGACGCGTCCTATGGCGATAGCTCCATCTCGCTATCCAAAGTTTCTACCGCCCACGCTCCTAGTTGATGATGACGGTGAAACAGCCGAGCACGATCGTGCCGCCATGAGCGGTGCTGTCGCCCAGCCGCGCGGCGGGCAGGCCGCCGATCAATACCTTGGGCGAACCCATGACGATCGTGTCCGGTGGCCCCACGCAGGTCACCATGTCGCTGACCCGAGCCGCCGGCAGCCCGCCGATCAACACGGTCGGCGCACCCGGCGCCAGAATCGGGCCACCCACATGAGGTACCACCCCGGTGACCATCGGGCAGACATGCATGTCAGTGAGTCGTGCGGCTGGAGGCATGGCGAAGGTTCCTGCAGGCCAAATCCATCGGACATGGATGAATACTACGCCAGTATGCCGCCACGGTGCAGCCGGCGCTGCCATGGCCGCCTGCGGCGAGCACAGACACGCCGGGAAGCGCGGTGTCACTCACGGCGGACCATCGCCACGCCCTACAATGCAACGGCCCTGTCCTGGATCGACCCATGCCGCCGCTTCGGATCAAACGCTACCTGCTGACCGGACTGCTCACCTTCATCCCGCTGTGGGTGACCTGGCTGGTGTTCAAGTTCGTGCTCGGCATGCTGGCCGGGATCGGCGCACCGCTGGTCGACACCCTGCTGCGGGTACTGGCACTGATTGCGCCGCATGCGGCCGCGGCGCTGAACACCCAATGGCTGACCTTCATCATCGCTTTGCTGCTTACGCTCGGTTCGCTGTATCTGTTGGGCTTCATCGCAAACCGGGTGATCGGCCAGCGCTTTCTCAATGGCTTTGATGGCCTGCTGGCGCGCATCCCGCTGGTGCAGACCATCTACGGCGGCACCAAGAAGCTGATGGCGGTACTGCAGAACAAGCCCAGCGGCATGCAGCGGGTGGTGCTGATCGACTTCCCGCGGCAGGGCATGAAGGTGGTCGGCTTCGTCACGCGGGTGATGCTGGAGGAAGGCAGCGGCCGCGAAATGGCGGCGGTATACATTCCGACCACGCCCAACCCCACCGGCGGCTATCTGGAACTGGTGCCGGTGGAGGAGCTCACGCCGACCGACTGGACCATGGATCAGGCCATGGCGTTCATCATCTCCGGCGGCGCTGTGGCGCCGGACACGCTTCCCGCCTCCACCACGCGGCTGCCCGGCAAATCTTGAGCAGCCGCGCCGGCCGGCCCTGATTGAGCACCCGACGGTTTGTCGTCCTCCCCACCCCTGACCTTTGACACTGTCTCGCCTGCGAACTTTGACCTAGCGTGAACAGGTTGGGTCGCAGCTGGCATGGGATGTTCAGCCGCATAACCGATTCACCCTCGCCGTGCCGGCTCGTCCGGCGGCATCACTCTTGATCCAAGGGATATCCATGACCAAGCAGTATCTGAAGCCCCTGGCCCTGGCGGTCAGCCTCGCCCTCACCCTGACCGCCTGCGGCAAGCAGTCCTCGCCCCCGGCGAGCGCGCCGGCCCCCAGCGCCAGCAGCGCGCCAGCCACCGCCGCCACCACGGCAGCCGCCGCGGCCGCGACCGACAAAAGCATCTTCGACGTCAGCGAACTGGGCGCTCCCGCCGAGGCCTGCACGGACTTCAACCAGTTCGTCAACGCCAAATGGATCGCCGCCAACCCGATTCCCTCCGACCACACCAGTTGGGGCGCGTTCAACAAGCTGGCCGAGGACAGCCTGAACACCCAGCACGAAATCGTCGAGGCGGCGTCGAAGAACGTGGCGAGCGCCAAGCCCGGTTCGATCGAGCAGAAGATCGGCTACCTGTACCAGTCGGGCATGGACGACGCAGCCATCGAGAAGGCGGGCTTCGACCCGATCAAGCCCCAACTCAGCGCCATCGGGGAGCTGAAGAACAGCGCCGGCATCATCGACTACATCGACGCACAGTCGGCCAAGGGCGACAACCCCCTGTTCATGTTTGGCTCCGGCGCCGATTTTCACGATGCCAAGATGCAGATCGGCTACGCCTACGAGGGTGGCCTCGGCCTGCCGACGAACCAGTACTACGTCGATGCCGACAAGAAGGGCATCCGCGACGCCTATGTGGCCTATATTGCCAAGACCCTGGAGCTGACCGGCGTCTCCGCCAGCGAGGCGAAGGTTCAGGCCAGCCAGGTGATGACGCTGGAGACAGCCTTGGCCAAGGCCTCGCTTTCACCGACCGAGATGCGTGACCTGGACAACCAGTACCACTTCGTCAGCGTCAAGGAAGCCGACAAG
>JAJXYE010000356.1 GCA_021780735.1 Pseudomonadota bacterium
GCGCTGCAGCAGCAGTGGGCCAAGGCCGAACAGCTTCACTTCCTTGGCGTGATCCTCGCGCGCCAGCACGGTTTCCAGGTACAGCTGCATGCGCGTTTCCGGCGAACGCCAGCGGAACAGCCGGAACGCGTCGCCGGAGAATTTCGTTTCGGCAAAAAAAGAGGGCAGGCCGGCCAGCACGAGTACCGCCACTGCCCACGGCGAGAACTGGAACAGCAGGCTGCCGTAGCTGAGCAGCGTGACCGCGTTCTGGATCAGGCCGAAGGTGCGCGTGACCAGCGACAGAGGCCGGCTCGATGCCTCGCGCCGGGCGCGGGTGAGCTTGTCGTAGAACTCGGAGTCCTCGAAGTGCGCCAGCTCCAGGGTCAGCGCCTTCTCCAGGATCATGACGTTGACGCGCTGGCCCAGTTGCGCGCGCAGCAGCGACTGGCACAGCGACAGTCCGCGTTGCGCACCGGCCAGCGCGGTCACCAGCAGGCCTTCCAGCACCACCCATTCGAACACCGGCCGCAACGGCGCATGGCCGTTCGCCGCCCACAGCCGACTGGCGCTGACCACCGCATCGACGATGTGCGCGCCGACGAAAGCCACGCCGGCCGGCAGCAGACCGGCAACGAGGGTGAGCGATGCCAGCGCGATGGTCAGTGCGCGGCTGGTGCTCCAGACCAGTTCCAGTGCGCGCCCGCTGTAGCGGAACACACCGAGGAAACTGCGGGTGAGGTCGGTCGGTTCGTTGTGCTTGATGGTTGCGTGAGGCGGCACGTGGGGATGATGTCAGGAGGCGCGGGTGGGGAGGCGCGAAGATCCCGACATGGGGGCCGTGCCGCCTCACGCAAGCCAAGGCGGGAAATGCGATGCGGGTTGCCGGCTCAGTGCAGTTGCACCTCGACGATCTGCTGGTTCGGCTGATAAAGACCGGGGAACAACTGCTGCAGACGCGCCACCTTCGGCGCGTCGTTGAAGACGATGTAGGGATTGTCCGGGTGCAGCTGGTAGTAGTGCTGGTGGTAGGCCTCGGCCGGATAGAACGCCTTCAGCGGCACCACCTGGGTCACGATCGGTGCATTGAACGCCTTCGCCGCGGTGAGCTGGGCGATGTAGCTGCTGGCCACCTTCTGCTGCTCGGCGTTGGCATAGAAGATCACCGAACGGTACTGCGTGCCGCTGTCCGGGCCCTGGCGATTCAACTCGGTGGGATTCAACGCCACCGAAAAGAACACCTGCAACAGCTGGCCATAACTGATCCTTGAGGGGTCGAACTCCACCCTCACCGATTCGGCATGACCGGTATCGCCTTCGCTGACCAGGTCGTAGTGGGCGGTGTCGGCGGCGCCGCCGGAGTAGCCGGCGGTGGCCTTGCGCACACCCTTGACGTGCTCGAACACGGCTTCGATGCCCCAGAAGCAGCCGCCGGCGAATACGGCGGTCTGATCGCCGGCGCCAACGGCTTTCGGGGCGTCCATGGTGGGAGCAGGCAGTGCCACCTCGCTGGCAACGGACACCTGCTGGCAGGCGCTCACCGCCAGTACGAGCATGGCGGCAAGCGGAATGGCATGGAGCGCACGACGACGGATCATGGGAGCCTCGCTGGTCGATGAGCGGGCCATCAGCAGCCCGATGCCCTTCATTCGCCGGACACCGGCCAGGAGTTACCTTGGCAACCGGGCTGGCCACGCTCTTCCATCCGTACGTTGGATACGTGGCTTCGGATGCAGTCCACGTGACTTCACGGCCACGGCGCATCGGCCGGCCAGTTGAAGCGACGCCCGAACCGGCCCTGGGCGGCTCGGCTCAGCGCCTGTGAAAAAGCACTTCCCCTGGTTTTCTTCTATCGCGAGTCCGGTACACGCCCGGACTCGCACACGCAAACCGGGCGCTTGCGTGCCTGGTTCGCGGCCGGCCAGCCGTGGCTGGAGTGAGAGATTGAAGAATCCACGACCACTCAGCCCTGCGGATCGGCTACGACGTGAATCTCGATGTCATCGATGCGCACGGTCTGGCCCGCATGGATCTTGCAGGTCTTGCGCAGCTCGATGACGCCATCAACCGTGGCTGCACCGCTGGCAACGATGGCCTTGCCGGCGCCGCCGCTGTCGCACAGGCCGGCCAGCTTGAGCAGCATGTTGAGTTCGACGTAAGTGCCTTGCAGCTCGAATTCGATGGTTTGCATGGGGGGTTCCGGAAGCAGGTTGGGGCAGCGGGCCGACAAGCGTGACACGTTTTCACGGTGCAGCGCGACGGCGCCCGAATGCGTCGTCGGGCAGGGCGAGAAAGGCGAACCATGGCGTGTCGTGCTCGCTGCCAAAGGTCGCCGCATCATCGAGGATGCCCAGCAGAATGTTGAAATCCACCTCGGCCGAACGGCGCAGCTCGTCGGCATGCTCGAACAGCAGCACGTATCCCCACGCAGGCAACCAGCCCAGGTCGCGCAGGCAGTCGGCCAGCGCGTCCCAGTTGTGACCGAAGCTGGCGGGAAAGTGCAGGGTGTGATCCAGCCGCCGCAGCAGCTCGTCGCGGTCGCCGCAACCGGCCAGGTCGATGCGACACACGCAGAGCTCGTCGCGCGCGGCGCTGGCCGCAAGCCGGGGCGGATCGTCGACGCCGACGAAATAGACGCCGTTCTGGGCGGGTCGGGTCATGTCCGGATCGAAGGCGTGCCTGTTCAACGAGAGATCTCCAGCCGGCGAAAGCTGCGGTAGTGATCGTCGGTGTAATACCACTCCTGCGGCGGCGTGCCGCCAGTGATGATGCGCCTTGCTCCGCGGTTGCGCGCACCGGGTGTGTCCACCGTGTACTCGTGGTAGTAGCCCCGTGGCTGCCGCGGCAGCAGGCCCTCGTAGTTGCCGAACACCACGCCGTCCTGGCTGTGTTCGAATGGTCCGCCGCGGGCGATCCGTGCCAGCGTGTCGCGCGCCTGCGGCGGCAGCAACGCATCGGGCGCGGGGTTGTGGTCTGGTTGATGACGCGGATGGTCGCGATCAGGCAGAACGGTGGTGTCGGGTCGGGTCGCGGGCGCGACATGCTGCCGGTTCCACATGACTGTGGCAAAGGCGATGGCGAGCAGCACCAGCAGGGGTTTGAATTGACGCATCGGGAATCACCGTTGGCTGTATTTCATGGCGCATGGGCGGCAGAACCAGTGTGGCCAATCACGGTCCCGCGTCGATTTTCGCCTGCAACGCCATCGCTGCCGCCGGGTTGCGATGCTTGGCGGCGCCGATGAAGAACACGAACACATCGCGTGGTGCGCCCGAAGGGGTCATCGGTGCGGCATGCGGCAGTGCGGCGAGGTCATGGCCAGCCGCCCATCGGCGCGCCTGGTCGGCCCAGCGATCGAGCGCGGTCGCCGGGTAACCGTCGGGCATGTCATCGGCGCTGCGCATCAGGCGGGCGTAGACAAAGTCGCCGGTGAGGTCGGCCAGCGACGGGTAGTCCGGCGAGTCGGTGAACACGGTTGGCACGCGCTGCGCGCGAGCCAGCTCGACATAACGCTGGCACAGGAAATCGGGGTGGCGGACTTCCAGCACATGGCGCAGCGGGCTGCCGTTCAACTCGCGCGGCAGCGCGTCCAGGAAGGACGCCAGATCGTCCGCATCGAAGCGTCGCGACGGTGGCAGCTGCCACAGGATCGGGCCCAGTCGATCGCCCAACTCGGCCAGTCCGCCGTGCACGAAAGTGCTGATGCCCTTGCCGGCCGCGGCCAGCCTTCCGCTCTCGGTGACGTATCGTGGTGCTTTCAGCGAGAACACGAAACCCGGCGGTGTTTCCGCTGCCCACCTTGCGTAGGTGGCCGGCTTTTGCGCGCCGTAGAAGGTGCCGTTGATCTCGATCGTGCGCAGCTGATGGCTGGCGTATTCCAGCTCGCGCCGCTGCACCAGCTTGTGCGGATAGAAATTGTTGCGCCATGGCGCATAGGTCCAGCCGCCGATGCCGATGCGGATGGCGGGTTCGGTGCGCCGGGGCGATGCAAACAGGTCGTTCATGCCGGGATTTCCGCGATTCGCTGGCGCGATATTCGTTCAGTCCACGGCACGGCGCCAGCCAGGCTGGTGCGGCGGCATCGTCTGTGTTGACCGAGGTGGTGGGCCGGCATCGCCTGGCGACGGACCGGAGGCGACGATTTTCAGCGCTGGCATCGTCTCGACTTTGCCGCGATAGTTGGCGGCATTGTCTGCCGAGGAGCACTCGATGTCCCGACGAAACCTGTTGCGGCGAAGCCTGTCTGTCGGCCTGCTTGCCGGCAGCGCTGCATGGATGCTGACTGGCACGGCCTGGGCGCAGGCGCCGCAGCGCCTGCCGCCACCGGTGTCTACCGGCGATATCGTGCGGCCGCTGTTGCCCCCGCAGTTGCAGGACTTCGGCGCGTATGTCGACAGCGCCCGCAGCACCTTCAAGGTGCCGGGTATCGCGGTGGCCATCGTCAAGGACGGCAGGGTGGTGCTGGAGCAGGGTTTCGGACTGCGTGAACTCGGCCGGCCGGACAAGGTTGACGCGCATACCCTGTTCGCGATCGCCTCCAACACCAAGGCGTTCACCGCCGCTTCTTTGCAGCAGCTGGCCGAGGCCGGCAAGTTGAAGATGGACGACCGGGTGATCGACTACCTGCCCTGGTTCCGCATGTCCGATCCGTATGTGACGCACGAGATGCGCATTCGCGACCTGCTGGCGCATCGCAGCGGACTCAGCCTGGGCGCGGGTGACCTGCTGTACTGGCCGCCGACCAGCTACAGCACGAAGGACGTGGTCGAGCGGCTGGCGCGGGTGCCGCTGAAGAACGGCTTCCGCAGCCACTATGCCTACGACAACATCCTGTTCGCGGTGGCCACGCTGGTGATCGAGAAAGTGTCGGGCCAGAGCTATGCCGACTATGTGCGTGAGCACCTGTTCAAACCGGTCGGCATGGACGAATCGCTTATCGATGAGACGTATCTGGAACCAGGCATGGATGTGGCCACCGGCCACGCGCCGTACAACTTCAAGCAGATCAAGCCGGTGCCGCCGATGGCCTGGTTGAATGATCCCGGTGCCGGTGGCATCTATGCCAGCGTGCATGACCTGGCGAAGTGGATGATCGTGCAGCTGGCCGGCGGTGCGCTGCCGCAGGTAGGTGCCGACGGCAAGCCGCAGCGGATATTCTCCGAAAAGAGCCATCAGCAAATGTGGTCGATGCTGACGCCGATCCCGATCGCCAAGCCGCCGATCCCGGAACTGCAACCGCTGGTTCCACAGTTCTATGGTTACGGCGAAGGCTGGTTCCTCAGCGACTATCGCGGCCACAAGCTGGCCTGGCACACCGGTGGCTGGCCCGGCTTCGTTTCGCGCGTGACGATGGTGCCCGAGTTGCATCTTGGCGTGGTGGTGCTGACCAACCAGCAGTCCGGCGCGGCATTCAACGCGATCACCTATCGTGTGCTCGATGCCTATCTCAACCCGGGGAAAAAGACCGATTGGGTGGCGGTATACCGGAAAGCGGTGAAAGCCTCCGAGGCCAAGGCCGACCAGAGCGTGGCCAGCCATGAAAAGGCGCGCAACAGGAACAGCCGGCCATCGTTGCCGCTGGCCCGCTACGCCGGCACCTATAGCGACCCGTGGTACGGCGATGTCGTCATCAGCAACGAGCACGGCAGGTTGCGCCTGCGTTTCAGCAAGACCGCGCAGCTTGTCGGTACGCTGAGGCCGTGGCAGCACGACAGCTTCACCGTGCGCTGGGACGACCGCTCGCTGAATGCCGATGCCTTCGTCGATTTCAGCCTGGACATGGATGGCCATGTCCGCGAGGTTCGAATGCAGCCGATCTCGCCGCTGACCGATTTCAGTTTCGACTTCCAGGATCTGCGACTGCATCCGGTGGCAGTCGACGCGGCGGCTTCCGCCAGGGATTGATTCAGCTGTTGCTTGCCTGTCGCGTCATCTCAAAAGGGGAAAACCATGCCTTGTCGTCATTACGCGTTTGCCGTGCTGCTGTCGCTTGGCCTGCTGGCCGGCACCGCGCAGGCACGAACGGATGCTGCTGTCGCGCATCGTTTCATCCACGTCCAGCTCGACGTTGCGGGCACGTCGGCGACTTCGGGCCGGCTGCTGCTGTTCGCCACCGATGAAAAGACCGCCGAGGCCGCGGCGGAGGCTGCGTCCAGGGGCAAGAGCAGTGCGGTCGACATGGTCGACGCCAATCCTTTCCGTGCCACCGAGACCAGCGTTGCCGCGCGCGAAGTGAGCCA
>JAJXYE010000091.1 GCA_021780735.1 Pseudomonadota bacterium
CGGTTCTTCGGCCGAGATCGCGGTCGTCGGCAACGAGGGCATCGTCGGCATCTCGCTGTTCATGGGCGGCGCATCGACCCCCAGCCGTGCGGTCGTGCAGAGCGCCGGCCAGGGCCTGCGGCTCAATGCGACCATGATGATGATGGAGTTCAACCGGGCTGGCCCGGTGCTGCGCCTGCTGCTGCGCTACACCCAGGCGCTGATCACGCAGATGGCACAGACCGCGGTCTGCAATCGCCACCATACGCTGGACCAGCAGTTGTGCCGCTGGCTGCTGCTGAGTCTGGACCGCCTGCCGTCCGACGAGCTGGTGATGACACAGGAGCTGATCGCCAACATGCTCGGGGTGCGCCGCGAAGGCGTGACCGAGGCGGCGGGGCGATTGCAGCAGGACCGGCTGATCAAGTACAGCCGTGGCCGCATCACGGTGCTCGACCGGCGCGCCATCGAAGAGCGCTCCTGCGAGTGCTATGCCGTGGTCAAGAAGGAGTACGACCGCCTGCTGCCGGCGATGACGGCTCCCTGACCGGTATGCCGGATGGCCGCCAGACAGTCGCTCGGGCCTGCATGCATCGGGTTCCGCGTGGAGCGCGGGTTACCCGCGTGCCAGCAGGTCAGTGCGGCAGCTCATGCCGATAGGATTCGAGATCGGACTGATAGCAGGAACACGCGGCGGCTTCGAGACGCTGGCGATTGAGGATCGTGATCCTGCCGCGCTTGTAACGGATCAACTTGTGCAGTTGCAGCAGGCCTGCGGCCTTGGTGACGCCGACGCGACGCACGCCGAGCATGAACGCCAGAAACTCCTGGGTCACGTCGAACGCGTCCGCATGCGCGCGATCCTGGCTCATCAGCAGCCAGCGCGCGAGGCGCTTCTCGACAACATGGAAACGCGTGCACGCGGATGTCTGCGCCAGCTGGTTCAGCAGGACGATCAGATAGCGCTGCAGCAGCGGACGCAGCGCCGGCAGATCTTCCAGGTGCTCGCGGAAGGTCGTGGTCTTCATGCGCAAGGCCTCGCCCGCGCCCTGGATCAACGCGCGCAGCGGCGATACGCTGCCACCGAGGATGAGCGTATGCCCATGCATGCCTTCGCTGCCGATCATGCCGACTTCGAGCGTGGAGTGCCCGTCCACGGTGGCGAGGATGGAGATGAAGCTGGCGACCGGAAAGTAGACGTGGCGAATACGATCACCGGGCTCGCAGAGCACGCTGCCCAGGACCAGATTGACCCGGGTGCAATCGGCAAGGAAACGCTCGCGCTCCCGGGTTGGCAGGCATTCGAGCAATTGGTTGGTCATGGTCGCATGCCTCTGCGCTGACACGAAGCGCTCCGTAAATGCCGATCGGGTCGGTTGTCGGCATCGGAGAGGCTGTCAGCCGGGTCCGGACGTGACCCTGCTGACAGGCAGGCCGCTCGATCACAGCCGGGCCCAGTCGAGTATGGGCGTACCGGCACCCGCGGTCTGTCCTCAAGCGCACATAGCAGCAGCAAGCGATGTGTGAACAGTCGCTGTGCCGCATGAGACCGGGTGACGGGCCTCGTTGCCGCAGGCGCACTCGTGCCGGTGGTTTGCTTCCCGCTGCGCCGCTGGCAGGGCACGCAAGTCACGTTGAGCGGACCGGGCCGCGTCGCGTCGTTCCGGGACCCCGTATGCCAAGGTCTGTTTTCGCAACTTTCCACGTTTCGGGGACCGATTTATACTTTTTGCCCAGGCCCGCGCCCGCGCCGGGCGCTGCTGGCGGATGGCCCGTGTTGCAGCGGCAGGTGGTGTTGCCTTGGAGGCTCGCATGCTCGCGTCGCCCATCGATATGCAACAAAACCAGCTGCTTGCGGCCTTGCCGGAAGCCTCGCGGTCGCACTGGGCGCCTTTCCTGCAACGGGTGGACCTGCCCCTCGGCAAGGTGCTCTCCGAGTCCGGCGGCACCTTGACCCACGTGTATTTTCCGACCACGGCGATCGTGTCGCTGCTGTACGTGATGGAAGACGGTTCTTCGGCCGAGATCGCGGTTGTCGGCAACGAGGGCATCGTCGGCATCTCGCTGTTCATGGGCGGCGCATCGACCCCCAGCCGTGCGGTCGTGCAGAGCGCCGGCCAGGGCCTGCGGCTCAACGCCAGCCTGCTGATGGCGGAGTTCGACCAGGGCGGGCCCGTGCTGCACCTGCTGCTGCGCTACACCCAGGCGCTGATCACGCAGATGGCGCAGACCGCGGTCTGCAATCGTCACCATACGCTGGACCAGCAGTTGTGCCGCTGGCTGCTGCTGAGTCTGGATCGCCTGCAGTCCGACGAGCTGGTGATGACGCAGGAGCTGATCGCCAACATGCTCGGGGTGCGCCGCGAAGGCGTGACCGAGGCGGCGGGGCGACTGCAGCAGGCCGGACTGATCCGCTACGCGCGCGGCCACATCACGGTGCTCGACCGCCACGCCCTCGAAGCGCGCTGCTGCGAGTGCTATGCCGTGGTCAGGAAGGAGTACGACCGCCTGCTGCCGGCGATGACGGCGACCTGATCGCGGGCACGAAGCCGTGTGATCCTGGCCGGATTTGCCGACGAACCCTGGCGGGCTTTCACCGCTCCCTCAATCGGCAGACGGATTCGGACGCTTGGCACCGGCCGGTGCCGGGTGAGCGTGCCTAACCGGATCCTTGCGCAGCGAGGCAGGCAGCTTGCGGCGTTCGGATGCGATGTTGATCGAAGCCAGCGGCTTGAATGGAAGCAGGGCCTGCCTTTTGGTCCGTGCAAACAGTTTCATGAAATCGCGCAGCATCGCCCTCTCCTCACGTTGAACCGAAGCCTGTTGCGATCGCCGGATTCCCGGCTCCTTGCCATATCAAGATGCAATGCGGCAGCTTGCCGCCGATCGCGACGGCGACTTGATCACGTGCGGCACAGCCTGATCCCGGCCGGATCCGCGGTCGCAATCCGGTTGTTCCGGCACATGTCTGGAAAGGGCATGGCCCAGCCGGTTTTGCTTGGCCCAGAACATCGCCTGATCCGCCCGATCGAGCAGTGCCTCGATCGTGATGCCGTCCGTGGGATACAGGGCGATGCCGATGCTCGCCGTCACGCGTAGCGTGATCGGACCCAGCCGGCAGGGCGCGGACACGGCATCGATCAGCTTGCGGGCGATCGATGTGACCTGCCGTTCGCTGCGCACATCCAGCAGCAGGCACAGAAACTCGTCGCCGCCCTGGCGACTGACGGAATCCCGCGCGCGCACCGCATGCTTGAGTCGTGAGCCGATGGTTTTCAGCAGTTCGTCACCGACGGCATGACCGTGGGTGTCATTGATGGATTTGAATCCGTCGAGGTCGATATACATCAAGCCGAATGCCCGTGGCTGCGGGCGGTGCCGGGCCAGAGCATGGCTGGAGCGTTCCTCGAACGAGAAGCGGTTTGGCAGACCTGTCAGGTTGTCGTGGTAAGCACGGTGCCGCGCCCGTTGCTCGCGAACCTGGCTCTCCAGCAGCAGCAGGCGCGCCTGTCGCAGTTCGCCACGCACGGCCAGCAACTCCAGTTCGAGATCGTTGGTGAATCGAATTTCCGCATCCAGCATGGCGACCGACTTGCGCAATTCGAGCGCGCAGGCGATGACGCCGGACCGGGCCATGCGCGTGATGTCCGGCGATGGCGCCGGTGATGGTGCCGCGTCCTGCCGGCCCGTGCTGCGACGCAGGGCTGTCGCCAGTGCCAGCAACCCGCCCGAGCAGTCGTCGATGCCGCGCTGGATGCGCAGTGCCAGCTCCGCATGACGGCGGCGCCCTGACGGCGGTTCGATAGCCGGATGCAAGTCACGCGCAGGTCCGTCGTCCCCGCGCAAGCCGGTCGCGTCCGTCAGCACATCGGGCATACCCGCTCCCCATGCAGGGAGCGGCGTGTTCACTTCGTCGAACGCAGCGCTGGTCATGCGGGAACCATCCTGCGGGCGAGGGTGCGAAAGATCACGGCAGCCGCACGGCGCGCGCCTTTGCCGGGATCGGACCGCCGGCGGCGGCGCCGGTTACCCTGCGCTGGACGCGTGTCTCAGATGCGGCCCATCAACAGCAGCACGATCACGATGACCAGAACGATGCCCAGTCCGCCGCTTGGCCCGTAGCCCCAGCTGCGGCTGTGCGGCCAGCTCGGAACCGCGCCGATCAGGAGCAGTATCAGAACGATCAGCAGGATCATGCCCAGCATTTCGGTTCTCCTCGAATGACGCGTTGCATTTCAGTGATCAGCGCGTCCCGCCATCCATGAATCGGCAGTCCGGATGATTTCCATCGGCCAAGATCACCGGTTCAAAGATGCAGGGCTCCGGTTCCGAACAGTCCGATCAAACCGATCACGATCAGGTAAATCGCGACGATGTAATTGAGCAGTCGCGGCATGACCAGAATCAGAATGCCGGCGATCAGGGAAACGAGTGGACCGATGCTCAGATGCAGATTCATGACTGATCCTCTGGAAGGCGTGAGCGCCGAGGTAGACCCTGGTGTCGGCGCGCCCTTTCATCGCCGATCGCCCCGTTCACCCTGACTCGATGGCATCCATCTCGACGCGCGGCCCGGCGGTCGTGCCGCTGTGCGAGTCGCATGGCGAATGATGCGAGTTGCACGGTATGCCGGAGCGCCGGCATTTTCGGTGCGGTAACGAACATAGGACAGGAGAGCAAGCCATTGCGACGCAGGAAGCGTCAGGTCGTTGCGGGCGTATGCGACCGCGATACCTCCGGCTGTGCGAATCCGCCACGGTGTGCGCTGGCGTACAGACGGCCGATTGGCGATCGCGGATCCTTGCAGGCACGAGGGCAGGGATGCCTGTGCCGCATCCTGGCCGCGCGACCAGACGATTTGGAACAGCGACCGGGCGTCACAAGGCACCCTGCTTTTTGCCCGGTCGATTTTTCCCCTGCCGGGCGCGCAGACCACCGTCCTGCACGGGCCGGCCATGCCGGACACGGCGCTCAAGCTCCCAGCACTTTTGCCAGCGCGCTCCACGCCGGCACACGTTCGGCGACGATCCGCACGCAGGTCAGCAACGGCATGGCCAGCAGCAGGCCGGTCACGCCCCACAGCCAGCCGAACAGCATCAGCGCCAGGAACACCATCACCGGATCGAGCGCCAGCCGGCGCCCGACGATGAGCGGGGTCACCAGCTGGCCCTCGAGCAGATGCAGCACCAGGAACACGCCGGGCACGCCGAGTGCGGCCCAGGGCGTCGCAAAGCGCGAGAAGCCGACCACCACCAGCAGCAGTACCGCCAGCATCGGTCCCACGAAGGGGGCGAAGTTGAGCACCGCCACGACGCCGCCCCAGAGCAGCGGGTCATCCACGCCAAGGAACCACAATGCCGCCGCCGTGAGCAGGCCAAGCGTGGCATTGATGGCGGCGATGGTGATGATGTAACGCGACAGTTCGTGCTGGGCGCTGCGCGTGGCGATCACGATGTCTTTCTTCATGCGCAGCGCGGGCGCCAGCTCGACGAATTTGCGCAACAGGGCGTCACCGTGTAGCAGGAAGATGAAGACCAGGAACAGCGTTGCGACCATGCTGACGAGCACGGCGGGCGTCGCGTTCAACAGCTGCGAGACGCGGCTCGGGCCGGCGTCCACGACTTGTCGCGATGTGCTCGCATCGCCGATGGTGGCGAGCCGGGCGATCTGCTCGCCGGCATGGCTGGCCGCCGACAGCGGCCGGCGCAGATCGCTCAGCGCCAGCTCGATGCGGTCGACCGATTTCGGCAGCTGCGCCATCCACACGCGCGCCGGTGCGACCAGGCTCGCCAGCATCGAACCGGTCACCAGCAACGCGCAAAGCAGAACCAGCAGGGCAGCCAGCACCCGCGGCAGATGCCAGCGGCACAGCAGGCGCACTGCCGGTGCGAGCATCAGGCTGAGCAGGATGGCCAACAGCAGCGGCACGATCAGGACCGCGGCCACGGCGCAGGTGTACAGCACCAGCATGGCGAGGATCGCGGCCAGCAAGCGGTTGCGCGTCGGGTGCTCGACGCCGGCGTCGTTGTCGGCGGGGTCCGGCGCCACGCTCATCGCCGCGATGCGCGTGTCGGCGAGGCGCCGGGGTGTGTCACGGTCGCGCCGTCATCAATGCAGCGAGCGCTCGAACGCCGTGACCTGCGCGTCCGCCTTGTCCTTGGCGATGCCATAGCGCTCCTGCACCTTGCCCACCAGGTATTCACGGTGACCGTCGAGCAGATTCACG
>JAJXYE010000246.1 GCA_021780735.1 Pseudomonadota bacterium
CAGGCGCGTCGCCGCGAGGACGCCGAAGAGCGGCAGCGCCATCCACAGCAGCGCCACGCCGAACCGGCGCGCCGAGAGAAAGCCGCGGAACACGCACTCCTCCAGCGTCGCGGCCAGCGCGATCAGCAGCAGCGCCAGCGGACTGCGCAGCAGCGGCGACTGCATCAGAAGGTTGCTCTTCGCCACGCTGAGATGCAGCGCCAGCGAGGCCGCGCCCGCGGGCAACAGCAGCAGCAGCGATGCGGCGTAGCCGACGCCGACCAGACGCAGGCTCTCCTGCATGCCCAGGCGCAACCGCTGCAGAATGCTCGGCCCCGGGATCGCGGCGATGGCGGCTCGCGACGGCCGCAGCACGAAGTCGCGCAGCGCGCCGTGCGGCACGCGGCCCTCCGTGGCGTTCATGCGTGCGCCTGCGCTGATGGCATGGCGGCCACGCTAGAGGTGCCGCCTGTGCAACGCAATCGGGATCACCATACGGGTCGGCTACAAAGTAGCCGCGTGTGTTGCCGATGAATCTCGTACCACACGTTCGCTCTCGCTCTCCCGGTCGAGGGGTGTCTTGTCACATCGCCTTTCGGAAGCGGTCGGTAGCTGGCAGTGTCTCGGGTCAGAAAAGGCATTCTGATCCCCCTGTTTCGTATTTTGGAGCTTATTGCTCGAAGATCAGCGCATCCGGCTGTGCACCAAGCCGCCGCAGGGTCACCATCACCGCATCGTTGAACGGCGGCGGGCCGCAGACGTAGAAATGCTGATCCCAATTCGCGATGCGGCGTTTCAGCAACGCTTCGTCCACGCGGCCGGTTTCAAAGCCGGGCCCCGCGTCGCAATCGACAAGGAAGTTCGCGTGCGCGCCGAAAGCTGCACGCAGTTCCTTCTCGCAGATCACGTCGGCGGGCGTCTTGTTGGCAAAGATCAGACCGTGGCCGTGCAGGCGTCCTTCGCCGCGCAAGTGGCGCACGATTGCCAGGAAAGGTGTGATTCCGGCCCCGCCGGCAATGAACACGCCGGGGCCCTGATAGCGAATCGTGCCCCAGGGACCGGAAATCGTCAGCGCCGCGCCCGGTTGCAGCTCCGCAAGCGCGCGGGTCACGCCCGAGTGCGCGGCATATATCTTGATGGTGAACTCCAGGACCTTGTCCTGCGCTAGCGAGGTCGGGGTGAAGGGGCGAGCCTGTTCGCGCCAGCCGTCGGCGTCGATGGCGAGATCGACGCCCTGGCCAGGCTCGAAGGTGAATCCTTCAGGGCGCGCGACGACGAAGCGCAGGACATCATGCGTCACGGATTGCTTCATCAGAAGCGTGGTCTTGTAAATCATGGAGCCACCCTCCTCTTTTGGGGCTTTTGCGTCCCACCAGCGCTGCAGCGCGGCGTGCAGGGTGCGGCGCCGCAGCCTCCGGGGACGGGAGTTTGTTGCATGATTACTTGACCACCAACGTGCCGGTCATGCCAGGGTGGAACTTGCAGAAGAACGCGGTCGTTCCTGCCACGGCGGTCATGCGGACGGTGGCGCCGGGTTTCAGATCGACATCGAAGCGCCCATCACGCGCGGTGGCGCTGTGTTCGAAGATGTCGTGGTTGACCCATTCGATGATGTCGCCGGCATGCACGTCGGTCGGTATCGGGCCGTACTGCATCTTGTCGATCACGATCGCGTGCACGACGTGTGCGGGTGCCGTTGCATGTGGTGCCGCTTTCGTGGCGGCGTTGACCGGCAACGACCCTCCGGCCAGCGCCAGGCTGGCGATCAGAATCATCGTGCGCAACATCCGATAGCCCTCAATGCAGCTGCCGGGCGAGATGCTCGGCGTGCATCTGGTGTTCCTGGAACAGCTTCAGGCCGGTTTCCAGCAGCGATTTGAGTTGCGCGTTCTGCGCTGCCGGAATCAGCGTGCCACTCAACGCGGCGTTGACGGTCTTGTGATACGCCACCTCGTTATCGACGTAGGCCTTGTCATACGCGGCGCCCTTGAGTACGGCGAGCTTCTTCAGTTCGGCAGCCGCGCCCTTCGACAGCGATTCGCTGGTCGGGTTGTTCTCGGGGGTCACATCGAGTTTCTTGACCAGCGTGAGTGCCTGCGCGTTGACCGCAGCATGATCACGCACCATTTCCTTGGCGAATGCGCGCACGTCCTCGTTGCGGGATTTCTTCAGTGCCTGCTTGGCGGCGGTGATGTCGATCTGGTCGGCGGTGTAGACGATGTTCGCGATCTGCGCATCGTTGATGGCTGGAGCCCGGCTGACGGCAGCCGGAGCCTGGGCATGCACAGCGGCAACGGAGGCGATGCCGAGAGCAACAGCGATGGCGAAGAGTGGCTTGTTCATACGTGGCGTCTCCCTGGGTGAATGTACGGATGCGGAAAGGGCGGCGATCCGGTTGCTCCGGTGCCTTGCCCGCACCCATGAGATGCGGCAGCGGCGCGCAGGTTCCGGCTTCCCGAGTTGTCGGCTTCCGCTGGCGTGCCGGTGACGGGAACCTCGTGCGCGGTCGCTGCATCGGATCGGTGTCATTCACTACCGAATCCGCAGCCATGCTCGAATCCGATCAGGTCATGTCCGCCGCTGTTTCCGCGGCGCCGACAGGTATTCCCGTCGCGCAGCGCCCGTCGCGATCCGAGGCGGAGGCGGCAGTGCGCACGCTGATCCGCTGGGCCGGCGATGAGCCCTCACGCGAGGGTCTGCGGGCCACGCCCGCCCGCGTGGTGCGTGCCTACGAGGAATGGTTTGCCGGCTACCGGCAGGATCCGGCCAGCCTGCTCAGCCGCACCTTCGGCGAAGTCGGCGGCTACGACGAACTGGTCATCCTGCGCGACATTCCGCTGCAGTCGACCTGCGAGCATCACCTGGCCGCGATCCGCGGCGTGGCACATATCGCCTACCTGCCGAACCGGCGCGTGGTCGGCATCTCCAAGCTGGCGCGGCTGGTCGAGGCGTTCGGCCGGCGCCTGCAGATCCAGGAGCGGCTAACCGTGGAGATCGCCGATACCCTGGCCCAGGTGCTGCATCCGCGCGGCGTGGCGGTGATCGTGCAGGCCAGCCATGAATGCCTGTCCTCGCGCGGCGTGCGCCTGCACGGGGTATCGATGCAGACCCGGCGCCTGCTTGGCGAATTCGCGCAAGAACCGCGGCGCGGCGAGATCCTGGCCACGCTGGCCGGCTGACCCGGGAACCTCGGGCCACCTCGCTGCATCGGATCAGGTGTAAAAGGAGAAAACCATGTCAGCCCATGCCCATGTTGCACCCGTCGATTACGCCGCACTGGACGACCACGCGCTGGTGGCGCTGGTTCGCGGCGGTCAGCGCGAAGCGTTCCGACCCATCATGCAGCGCTGCAACCAACGTCTGTTTCGCGTCGCGCGCAGCGTGGTCGGCGACGACGCGGAGGCCGAAGACGTGGTGCAGGAGTCGTACCTGCGCGCTTACGACAAGCTCGATTCGTTCCGTGGTGATGCAGCGTTGTTGACCTGGCTGACCAGCATTGTGCTGAACGAGGCGCGCGGCCGCCTGCGCAAGCGCCACGCCATGGTCGGGCTGGAGCATCTTGATGCGTCGCCGCTGGATACGCGCCAGGTCATCCAGTTTCCTATCCGGTTCGGCAGCGAAGATCCGGCTGTCTCGGCCGCACGCGCGCAGATCCGTCATCTGCTCGAACATGCCATCGACGAATTGCCGGAGACGTTCCGCACGGTTTACGTGATGCGCGAAATCGAGGAATGCACGGTGGAGGAAACGGCCAGCCAGCTGGCGATCAAGCCGGAAACGGTGAAGACCCGCCTGCACCGCGCGCGTCGACTGCTGCGCACGTCATTGCAGGGAACGCTGGCGGCCACCCTGAGTGAGGCGTTTCCGTTCATGGGCCAGCGCTGTGCACGCATGGCCGAGGCGGTGATGGCGCGGTTGCCGTAACCTCGGTGCCTCATAAGCACGCACGTCCAGAAGTGCAGACTCGAGCAAGATGCCGCGATCCGGACGCCTCGCGCATCAGCAGTGCGATGCCGCCCCAATGCAGTGGGCCGTGAGCCCCCGATGCCGGTTACGCTGGATCACGCCATGCGACTTTCAGTCGCCGTGATACTTGGCGATATCGGCACTGCCTGGATCGCCCACGATTGATCGAGCCCCGTTCTTCGGCATCCGGAGGCAACACCATGAACGAAACCCAGCATCTCGACGGCCCTGATTTGGGCCGGGGCGTGGCACAGGACCAGTTGATCGAGGGCCAGCCGCTATTGGGCCACATCGATGGCGAAGCAGTGATTCTGGTGCGCCATGGAACCCGGGTCGACGCGGTTTCGGCCACCTGCACGCATTATGGCGGACCACTGGCCGAGGGCGTGGTGGATGGCGAACGCGTGTACTGCCCATGGCACCACGCCTGTTTTTCGCTGCGCGATGGCAGGGTGCTCGGTGCGCCGGGCCTGAATCCGCTGCGCTGCTACACGGTGGAAGAACACGACGGTCGGGTGTTCGCAACCGTGCCGCGAACGCCGCCGCGGCCCGCGCTGCCACCGCGCAATCCGGCCAGCGTGCTGATCGTCGGTGCGGGCGCCGCCGGCGAAGCCGCCGCCACGGAGCTGCGTCGCGACGGTTATGCCGGATCCATCACCCTGCTGGCGGCTGAGCCGGATACACCGGTCGACCGGCCCAATCTGTCCAAGGATTATCTGGCCGGCAAGGCGCCGTCGGAATGGCTGCCGCTGCGCGGCGCCGAGTATTGGCAAGATCAGAACATCCGGTTGCTGCCCGGCGCACGCGCCACGGCGCTGGATACGGCCGCGCATCGTGTCACGTGCAGCGACGGGCGCCGGTTCGAATACGCCGCGCTGTTGCTGGCCACTGGCGCGCAACCGATTCGGCTGCCGATTCCCGGCGCGGACGCCGCTCACGTTCATGTGCTGCGCAGTCTGGCCGATACGCAGGCCATCCTGACTGCCATCGAGCGCGGCGCGCGACACGCGGTGGTGATCGGCGCCAGTTTCATCGGATTGGAGGTGGCGGCCGCGCTGCGCGCACGCGCCATCGAGGTGCACGTGGTCGCGCCCGAGACGCGTCCGTTGCAGCGCGTGTTCGGTGCGCGCCTGGCCGATCACCTGCGCGGCGTGCACGAGGCGCTGGGCACGGTGTTCCATCTCGGCCGCAAGCCTGCCGCGATCCATGCCCATGCGGTGGAGCTCGACGATGGTGCGCTGCTGCCCGCCGACCTGGTGGTGATGGGCGTGGGCGTGCGCCCCGATGTCGCGCTGGCCGAGCAGGCCGGTTTGCGCATCGACAACGGCATCGTGGTCGATCGTTACCTCGCCACCAGCGTTGCCGATGTCTGGGCGGCCGGCGATGTCGCCAACTGGCCCGACGCGCGCGATGGTCAGCGTCAGCGCATCGAACACTGGGCGCTGGCACAGGCGCAGGGCAAAGCCGCCGCGCGCAACCTGCTGGGCTTTGCCGAGCCTTTTCTCGAGGTGCCGTTTTTCTGGAGCCAGCATGGTGATTTGACCCTCAGCTACGTGGGCCACGCCACGCACTGGGATGCGCTGGAAGAAGAGGGCGATCCGGCTTCCGGCAACTATCTGTGCCGTTATTTGTTGGACGGCAGCGTGCGGGCCGTGGTCAGCATCGGCCGTGACCGGGACAGCCTGCGCGCCCAGATCGCGATGCGGGACGCCGTCAGCGCAAGCTGAATCGGCTGTGCGCCGGGCGCGGCGCCGGCTTCTGTCACGGCGGTTGGTGTCGTCGCTGCGGGACGGTTTGGATCACGCTTAAAGAGGCATTGACAATACATGTTAAGAAGCCTAATCTCGCCTTGCTGCAGCACCTGTCATCTCGCTTGCGCGCGCAAGTACGACAGCCCTTGTCACACATTCCCCAACACTTGGATGAAGCCATGTCTCAAGCCACCCCGACCTCTGTTGCGCCCGAGATCGATGTGCGTCCGTTGATCCCCGCGCAACGCCACGCCAGGATCTTTGAATTGGTTGCCGCGCTGACCCCGGGCGGCGCTTTCGTGCTGGTCAACGATCACGACCCCAAGCCGCTGTATTACCAGCTCGAGGCCGAGTATCCGCGGCAGTTTTCGTGGACGTATGTGGAAAACGGCCCGCGGGTGTGGCGCGTCGAGATTCGCAAGCTCGCCCGCGCTGCCTGAGCCACGCGTGGCATGAAAGTGCGGCCGCGCCGGGAACCGGCCCGGCCACATCGATCC
>JAJXYE010000004.1 GCA_021780735.1 Pseudomonadota bacterium
TTGATGGCGGCGGAAAAGTCCGGCGACTCCACCAGCGCCAGTGCCTGCCCCTTGCGCACGGTGTCGCCGGTCGATACCAGCAGCCGCGAGACCGGACCGGAAAACGGCGCCAGCACGCTGGTCGCCTGATCGTTGTCGAAATCCACCACGCCGGTGGTCTCGATCGAGCGATGAAAACTGGACGATGCCACCGTATCCAGACGAATGTGCTGTAGCTGTGCCTTGCTCAGCGTCACGTCATGCGGAGTCGTTGACGCCTCCGGGGCATCGTGGTCAGTCCTGGAAGAGCAACCGGACAAGGCCAACGCCGTCACCAGCATCGCCCCCACCACGGCCTGCATCCACACGGCAGGGCGGCGCGGCGTCAATGGCGTCGCGCGATCTGATCTACTTTTCATCGCTGTCCCGGGGGGGTGGAGGCCTGGCTGGAAGGGGGCTGGACTGGAGCCGCGGGCGCGGCGTCGGACTTGCCGGCAGCGGCGGCGTGCCACCAGCCGCCGCCCAGTGCCTGGAACAAGGCCGCGGTGTCGGCGTAGCGGCTGGCCTGGGCCTGCACCAGCGCGATGCGCGCCTGCTGGTAGCCCTGCTCGGCGCTGAGCAGCGCCAGGTAGCCGGCGTAGCCGTCCTTGTACTGGCGCTGCGACAGATCCAGCGTGACCTTGGCCGCATCGGCGGCATGGGCGGCGGCCTTCAGGCCCTCGGCATCATGCTCGATCGCGGCGAGGGTGTCGGCCACGTTCTGGAAGGCGGTCAGTACGGTGCCGCGATATTGTTCGGCCGCCTGCACATAGGCGGCCTTGGCCGCGCGCTCCTGGTGCAGCAGGCTGCCGCCATGGAAGATCGGTGCCGCCAGATCCGCACCGATGCTCCAGAAGCCGGTGCCGGCCTTGAATACCTGATTGATGGCCACCGCGGTGCTGCCGACGTTGGCGCTCAGTGAAATGTTCGGCAGGCGATTGGCGATCGCCACGCCGATCTGGGCGCTGGCCGCGTGCATGTTCGCCTGCGCCTGACGAACATCGGGGCGCTGTTCCACCAGCGCCGACGGCAGACTCAGCGGCAATTCCCGTGGCAGCTGCAGGCTCGACAGCTCGAATCGCTCTGCCTGCGCCTGGCTCGGAAAGCGCCCGACCAGTACGGCCAGTGCGTCGTCCTGCTGCGCCAACTGGGTCTGCAGCGGTGGCAGGCTGGCCTTGACCTGGGCCAGCTGCGATTCCTGCGCGGCCAGATCGAGCCGGCCGGCGTAGCCCTTGCTCAACTGGTATTTCAGGATCTTCACCATGTGGGCGTTGATCGCGATGAGCTCGTGCGTCGCCTCGATCTGCGCGCGCAACGAAGCCTGCTGCACCGCAGCCGCCACCACATTGGTACTCAGCGTGATGCGGGTGGCAATCATCTGGAACCGCACCGCCTGCTCCTGCGCCTGCAGCGACTCCACGCTGCGTCGATTCAGACCGAATACGTCCGGCACATACGAAATGCTGAGCTGCGGCGTGAAGAAGCTGTACAGATACTCCTGTGGCACGACCGGGTAGTTCGGCCCGGGCGCGACCTGTTGGGATTGCATCTGGCGAGTAGCCGAGAAACCGCCGTCGACAGCGGGGTAATAGGCACCGCGTCCAGCCTTGCTGCTTTCCCGCGCCACGGTCAGCGCCGCCTGCGCCGCCTTCAGATCAGCGTTGTGCGCAAGGGCCTGTTCGATCAGCGCATTGAGCGCCGGAGAATGAAACAGTGTCCACCAGTCGGCGGGAATGTCGCCGCCCCTGGTAAATTGCTGGGATTCCCCACCCGACAGATCCGGCGTGGCTGCCGTGCTGGTCACCGGCTTTGCGGTGTAGTCGCTGACGTCGGGAGCGGCAGGTTGCTTGAAGTCGGGGCCGACGGCGCAACCGGCGACCGCCAGCGCCACGACGGCAGCAAGCAGATGGCGTACAGGTCGTCGCTGCGCACGCGCCAGCAGCACCCGCCCGACCGTCGAAGCCATCATATCGACAGCGCCAGCAAGCATTCGAAGCACGGATTGTTCATGCAGACGCGTCTTGGCGAGAAGATCAGGGGCGTAACGATATAACGTAGCATGGCCGCAGCGAAACCCTGCAAGAAATTGCGGCGGAGAACAGACGCGCCGCATCGGGTTCGAGGCCCGCGTCATCTCGCTTGATCGAGTGGCACACGCACCGTGTGGACCGACAGGACAAGTGTCAGCACCAGCAGTCTGCCCATCCAAGTCAGGGAACGGCTCACTGCGTGGAGAGTGACAGCCGCATGACTATCCAGCTCCCGTTCGATGGTTCCCGCGCGAAGTGCCATGTCGGACGATGCGCCCGTCATCGGGACACCGGGCACGCCCGGCTGGATGCCAGGCAAAAGGCCCGGGGTCGCCTCGTGCACACGGCAGACGCTCTTCGCCGCAGCCGTATCTTTGCAGACCCTTGCCGCGAAGGCCCGCTACAAGCCCTTCGCCGCCTGGGCCACCGCGCGGAACAGCGCGCGCCCCTTGTTCATGGTCTCCTCCCACTCGGCGGCGGGATCGGAGTCGTAGACGATGCCGGCACCGGCCTGCACGTGCAGGCGGCCGTTCTGGATTACGGCGGTGCGGATGGCGATGGCGGTGTCGGCGTCGCCCCACCAGCCGATCCAGCCGATCGCGCCGGCGTAGATATTGCGCTTGGTCGGCTCCAGCTCCTGGATGATTTCCAGTGCGCGGATCTTCGGCGCACCGCTGAGCGTCCCGGCCGGAAACGTGGCCTTCAGCACGTCCATGTAGCTGAGCCCCGGCAGCGGCGTGCCCTGCACCTGCGACACGATGTGCATCACATGCGAATAGCGCTCGATCGCGAACGAGTCGCTGACCTCGACCGTACCGGTCTCGCTGATCCGGCCGATGTCGTTGCGACCGAGGTCGATCAGCATGACGTGCTCGGCGCGCTCCTTCGGATCGGCCAGCAGCTCCGCCTCCAGCGCCTGATCCTCTTCCTCGGTGGCCCCGCGCCGACGCGTGCCGGCCAGTGGACGCACCACCACCTTGCCGTCCATCAGCCGCGCCAGGATCTCCGGCGATGAGCCGACGATCTGGGTCTCGCCAAGATCGACGAAATACATGTACGGCGACGGGTTCAGCGCACGCAGTGCGCGGTACACGTCCACCGGCCGCGCATGGAAACCCACGCTCAGTCGCTGCGACGGCACCACCTGGAAGATGTCGCCGGCACGGATGTATTCCTTCGCCTTCTCGACCATCGCCTCGAACTCTTCCCGGGTGAACGAGGAAGTGAAATCGGCCTCATCCAGCGCCACCGACTGGGTAAGTTGCGGGTAGGAAGCGCCGCCCTGACGCAGGCGATAGACCAGCGCATCGAGTCGGCGCCGGGCAGCGGCATAAGCCTGTGGCTGCGACGGATCGGCATGCACGATCAGGTACAGCCGGCCCTTGAGGTTGTCGAATACGGCCACTTCCTCGGCCAGCATCAGCAGCACGTCGGGCGTGCCCAGCTCGTCGGCGCGATTCCACTGAGCGAGCCGCGGCTCGATGTAGCCGATCGTCTCGAAGCCGAAGTAGCCGACCAGGCCGCCACTGAACGCCGGCAGCTGCGGCAGCCGCGGCACGTCGTACTGCTGGCGCAACCTCTCGATCTCGCCCAGAGGATCATCCAGATGGCGACGTTCGATGACTTCGCCCGCGTCCTCCACCTCCAGCTCATGGCCGCGAAGTCGATAGACGCGCTTGGCCGGCAGGCCGATGATCGAATAACGCCCCCAGGTGGCACCGCCCTCGACCGATTCGAACAGGAAGGTGTACGGGCCATCAGCCAGCTTCAGGTACACCGACAGCGGCGTGTCCAGATCGGAGAACACCTCGCGCACCAGCGGAATGCGGGTATGCCCCTGGGCAACCAGCGCGTCGAATTCGTCTCGGGAGATCACGTAGTCGTTCCGGATGGCCAAACGGAGAGCGGCCATTGTAGGCGAAGCGCGAGCGACTCACGCGGCGCCCGCTTGATACGCCGCGGATGCAGGTCTACTCTCGCTGCAGCAGCAACAGGGGATAATCAGTGGATCAGTACTGTGTAGTGCTGTGCGGCTTGCAGGCCGACGCACCGACCGCTTCCGAGGTGTGGCCGCCCGTAGCCGCCGCCTTGAAACTCGATCAGGCCGACTTCGCCCGGCGCGTGATCGCTGCCCTGCCGCTGATCGTGCGGCGTGAGCTGGATCGGGCCTCGGCCGAGCGCATCGTGGGGCTGATGCAGGCCATGCATGTCCAGGCGCGCGCACTGCCTGATGATGAGCAGCTGGTCTACATTCGCCACGAGCAGGCTACCAGCGGACCCCTGCCTCAGTCCGCGCTGGCCGATTTCATCACCCCGGGTGATTCCTGGCAGCTGCGCGGCAGCACGGCATGGCTGCCGTGGCCGGCAGCGGTGGCCGATGCGCCGACGCCAGCCCCGACCCCGGTGAACGGGGCCGACGTTCACGAGGTCATCGAAACCCCTGCCGACGAATTCATCGACGAGCCGATCGAGGCCGCCACGTCGCCGCTTGCCGATGACGAGCACGAGCACGAGCACGAGCACGAGGAAACGGCCGACACCATGGCGTTCGCGGCCCCGTCCGAAGACTTCAGCTCAGTCGACGAAGTCAGGCGCGTCCTGCCCCCGCCGCTGCCCGAACCGTCGTCGCTGCACGATCAACCGCCCGCGACGGAACCGGCAGCGCCGCCTGAACCTGCATCCTTCGCTGCGGGGTCAGACGCTGCCGAGGCGTCTGACGCTGATGCACCCATACCCGGCGACGAGCTGGACGATCCATCCGATCAGGCATCCATGCCAGTCGATCCGGACATGGCAGGTCCGGCTGGGGACGACGCCTCCGCTGCCGCGCCTGCGACCCGCTCGCGCGGCGGTCGCCTGCTCGTGCTGCTGCTACTCGCCGGCCTGGCGTACTGGGCCTATGTCCACTGGATCGCCGATACCCGCAACAGCCAGCCGCCTGGCGCCGCGACAACCGCACAGCCGTCGAAGTCCACCGCGACCGACAAGCTGGATGTTCCGGCGAAAACAACATCCACCACCGATGCCAAGCCCGCGGCGGCAGCTTCGCTGGCAGCAGCGACTTCGGCAGCGACACCCGCGGCATCAGGCAGCACAGCGCCGGCTGCATCCGGCTCCGAAGCACCGGCACCGGCCTCGTCCGCTGTGGCCAGCTCCGCACCACCATCGGCTTCCTCCCCACCCGCTGCAGCCAGCTCGGCGAAGCAGCAACACTGAGCCTGATCAACGGCTGAGGCGTTTCCGCTGTCGTGGTGTCCGGCGGCGGGTCACCATCGCGTTCGACCATCGCCGTGGCAGGATGCGGGTTCAGCCGCCCAGCCGTTGCCGCGGCATGCCGCGCAGGCGCAGCGAAAAGGCCACGCCGCTGCCGTCGGCCAGATTCTGTGCCGACGCCACGCCGCCATGCCGCTCGACCACCAGGCGCACCACGTACAGTCCCAGCCCCAGATGCGGGGCATCGCCAGGCGTCGCCTTGTCGCGCAAGCTGACCAGCGAATCGAACAACCGGCCCTGCATCGCCTCGGGCAACGGTGGCCCCTGATTGGCCAGTTCGATTTCGGCACCATCGTCCAGCGGGCGCAAGGTCAGTCGCAGCCAGCCCGTTTCGGCGGTAAACGACAGTGCATTGTCGAGCAGCTTGTCCAGCGCCTGGGCGATCAGTTCCGGCGCGCAGTGCAACGGCAACGGTGCCTCGGGCATCACGCATTCCAGCCGGCGCATGCCGATCAACGGACGATAGGCATCGGCGCAACCACGCACCACCTCGCGCAGGTCGACATCCTCCGGCTCGGCCGCGCTGATCGCGCGCTCCATCCGGCTCGACTCGCTCATGGCCCGGACCAGCGCACCCAGCCGGGCCACGCCGTCGCGGGCACGGGCGAGATAGGGCTGTGCTTCGGCCGGTAGCGCGGCGCGCTCCTGCAATGCATGTTCAAGGTTGTCCAGCGACGATTTGACGATGGCCAGTGGCGTGTTCAGTTCATGCGAGAGCCTGGAGGCCAGCGTACGCAGGTAGTCGGTATAGCCGCCGACCACGACGAACAGCCGCTCGAAGCTGCGTGCCAGGTCGCCGATCTCGTCCGGCGCGTCGGTCATGGGGAATTTTCCGCTGGCGAACAGGCCGTCCAGACGT
>JAJXYE010000292.1 GCA_021780735.1 Pseudomonadota bacterium
AGTCGCAAGGTAGTCAGCCCGGACAGCGCATCCATGAAGCGCGCGCCCATCCGCCGCAAGCGCGACCAGCGCCGCTGGCTGGCCCGTTCGGCTGCACCGCCGACCAGTACCATGAACAGCGGAATCAGCGGTGCCGCGAACAGCAGGATCAAGGCCGACCAGGGATCGGCAGGCAGCACCGCCAGCAGGATCACCGCCGGTATCACCGCCGTGAGCGCCACTTGCGGCAGGTAACCGGCGTAATAGGGCACCAGCGCCTGCACACCATCAACGCTGCGGGTGAGGATATCGCCGCTGGCCTGCTGCGCAGCCCAGCGCGGACCCAGCTTCCGCATGCGTTGCTCCAGCACCTGGCGAACGTGATCGCTGACCTGCGCCCCCGCCTCGAAAGTGACACGGCGCTGCCGCAGAACCAATCCGAACCTGCCCAGCACCAGCGCCACCAGCACCGCAACGTACGGCCACAACTCGCCCAGCCCTTGCCCGGCCAGCACCGCGCGTGCAAGCACACGTGCCACCAACCAGGCGCCGACACACAGAAGCACCGCCTGCGCTCCGCCGGCGACCACTCCGGAGACCAGCAATCGCCTGACCGGGCGCGCCTGATCACGCAACCAGCGAGAGGTAGAAACCGTCATCGGTTGTTCCAAAAGTCGGGGCCGGCGCAAGGCCGGCCCCATTCACACTGACTCAGCCGAAGCCGGGATTCAAGCTCGCCGCGTGCGGGCGCCGGCATCCGCCTCCATCGCCGCATGCTCGTCCTGGGCATCGAGCATCGCGCCACCCGCGGCGGTGACCAGCACGATCATGCCGGTGCCGACCAGCCAGGCGAAATACCAGGCGCCGGAGTCCCCCAGCACCACGGCCAGCACGATCACGACCAGCGCAATCAGCATGAAGAGAACAAACAGCAGAAACGTTTTCATGGGCAGTCCTCAGTAGCTGTGTTCGTCGGCGGCGACATGCTCGGCGCTGACCTTGCCGCGCATCACGTAAAAGGCCCAGCTGGTGTACCACAGGATCAGCGGCACGAAGACCACCGCAAAGCCGACCATCCAGGTCAGAGTGAGCTGGCTGGAGCTGGAATTCCACACCGTGAGGCTCTGCGCAGGCACACTGCTTGACGGCAGCAGGAACGGGAACAGTGCCACGCCGGCGGTACCGATCACGCCGAGCCACGCCAGCGCACCGAGCCACCAGGCCAGATGGGAGCGACGTGCACCGGCCGCCAGCAGGCCGAGCAACATGCCCGCAAAGCCCAGCGCCGGCAACAGCCAGAGCAGGCCATGGGCGTGGAAATTGGCAAACCAGGCACCGTCGGTCAGGGTCACGACCTGCTGCATCGGAGTCTGCGGCACGCCGGCACCGGGGCCGCTGGTCAGCACGTAACCCTGCATGCCATGCACCCAGAAACCACCCACGGCGAACAACACGATCGCCAGCGCGGATGAAACGCGGGCCATGGTGCGGCCACGTTCGTAGATCGCGCCCTCGGCACCGTTCATCACCGTCACCGAACCCATGAAGGCCGACAGCGACAGCGACAGCAGGCCACACAGGATCGCGAACGGATTGAGCAGGAAAAGAAATGAGCCGGTATAGGTCGAGGTGAGGTTCCAGCTGAAATGGAACGGCACTCCCTTGAACAGGTTGCCGAAGGCCGCACCGAACACCACCATCGGCAGCAGGCCGCTGACGAACAGCGCCCAGTCCCACATGCTGCGCCAGCCGGCCGATGGCAGCTTGCTGCGGTACTCGAAGCCGAGCGGACGCAGGATCATGCTCCACAACAACAACAGCATCACCACGTAGAAGCCGGAGAACGCGGTGGCATAGATCAACGGAAACGCCGCGAACACGGCACCGCCGCCGAGCACGAACCACACCTGGTTGCCCTCCCAGTGCGGACCGATGATGTTGAGCGCCACCCTGCGCTCGAGATCGGTGCGTCCGACATAACGCAGGATGGTTCCCACGCCCATGTCCATGCCCACCATCACCGCCAGCCCGACCAGCAGCACGCCGAGCAGCAGCCACCAGATCACCTGAAAAACGCCATAGATTTCCATCGATCAACCCTCCGCGCCGGCCAGGCGGCCGCCGTTCACGCTGTCATTGAGCAGGGAATCGCTGTCCCGGTCGCCGTCATCCGGCCGTTCCGGACCCGTGCGGATCGCGCGCAGCATCAGATACATCTCGGCAATGATGAAGACGGTGTACAGGCCAACAAAGCCCACCAGCGAGAAGATCATGTAGCCCACACTGTGGGTGGATGCAGACATCCAGGTCGGCAGCAGTTCATATACCGTCCATGGCTGACGCCCCAACTCGGCCACCAGCCAGCCCATTTCGCAGGCCAGGAACGGCACCGGAATCATCCACACGGCGATTTTCAGGAACCAGCGATGACGTACGACGTCGTTGCGCAGGCTGAAGATGACTGCCAGTACGAAGAAGGCAAGCATCGCCAGCCCCATCGCCACCATGACGCGGAAAGACCAGAAGATCGGCGCCACCTGCGGAATCGTGTCGCGAGCGGCCGTGCTGATCTCGGCGTCCGTAGCCTTGCTTACGTCCTGCGAATAGCGCTGCACCAGGAAGCCGAAGCCAAGATCCTTTTCGTGTGCGCGGAACTGGGCCAGCGCGTCGACATCGCCGGGCTTGCTCGACAGCGTCTGCAAGGCCTCGACTGCCGGTATGCCGCCCCTGATGCGTTCGACCGCTTGCTGCTCGAGCTTGTCAAATCCCGGCACGGTGCCATCCATGGAGTGGGTCACCAGCAGCGACAGCGCATAAGGCACCTGCACCTGGCCGTGGTTGGCCTGGTCCTTCTGTGAAGGGAACGCCACCAGATTGAACGGCATCGGCGCCGACTCGCTCTTCCACAGACCCTCCATCGCCGCCAGCTTGGTCGGCTGCGCCTGACCGCCGACGAAACCGAGCGCATCGCCCAGCGTGATCACACCGGCGGTGGACAGCACACCGAACAGCACGGCCATGCGGAACGAGCGCCGGGCCAGCTCCACGTGGCGATTTCTCAGCAGATACCAGGCGCTGACGCCGGCCACGAAGATCGCGCCGGTGACATACCCGGCGATGCTGGTATGCACGAACTTGGCTTGCGCATCGTGGCTGAAGATCAGCTGCGACAGGCTGCCCAGTTCCATGCGCATGGTGACCGGATTGAAGCTCGCGCCCTCCGGCGTCTGCATGAAGCTGTTGGCCACCAGAATCCACAACGCCGACAGGTTCGAACCCAGCGCCACCATGTAGGTGACCGCCAGATGCTGGCCACGCTTGAGGCGCTCCCAGCCGAACACCATCATGCCGATGAAGGTGGCTTCGAGGAAGAACGCCATCAGCCCCTCGATCGCCAGCGGTGCGCCGAAGATGTCACCGACGAAACTGGAATAGAACGACCAGTTGGTGCCGAACTCGAACTCCATGGTGAGGCCGGTGGCCACGCCGAGGGCGAAATTGATCAGGAACAGCTTGCCCCAGAACTGGGCCATGTCCCGGTAGATCTGTTTGCCGGTGGTGACGTAGACGGTCTCCATTGCCGCCAATAGGAACGAGAGTCCAAGCGTCAGCGGCACAAACAGGAAGTGATACAGCGCGGTGGTGGCGAACTGCCACCGTGACAGGTCGACGACGGTGATGTCATGCATGGTGAATGCTTCCCGACGGTGATGGGGACTGGTTCGTGGATGAATGGGTGATCGTTGTGGAACTCATCATGTGTTTTCCCCCTGAGCCGACGCTGCAGCACGCCGAAAGTGCACGGGTGATGATCGTGACCGGCACAGCTGAAACCTCGACCGATCCAGCGCCAGTTTGTCGGGTGATGCGGTTCCGGTATTTGATTCTGGTCAATATCAGGCAAATCGGATATTCCACCGCGCGCAAATGCCGCAGCCGATGGGATCGAGCAAAACCTTGCCTGGATTGACCAGCCACACGCGTTGCGGCGATCTGTCGCAGCTGCCGTGCTGCAGTGAATCAAATTGACCTTGGTCAACGCCGGGACTGTCGTCGCTGCGCAGAATCTGAAGGCGCCACAAAGAGCGCATCTCCAAGGATCACATCATGAAAGCCCTGCTCCCCCTGCTCGTCACCACCTGCCTCGGCCTTGGCGCCGTCACCACGGCCCATGCCACCGACGCACCCTGGATCATCCACTTCGGCGCCCATGTCGTCGACCCTGCATCGAACAATGGCCAGCTGGCCGGCATGAAGGCCGACATCGGCAGCAATACCCAGCCGACGGTAAGCCTCGAATACATGCTCACGCCTTCCTGGAGCGTGGATCTGCTTGCTGCTCTGCCGTTCAAGCACGATGTGCGACTGGATGGTCAGAAGATGGCCAGCACCAAGCAACTGCCACCCACTCTCGGCATCAACTATCACTTCATGCCGGACGCCCGGGTATCGCCCTTCATCGGTGCGGGAATCAACTACACGCGCTTCTTCGAAACGCGGGGCACGGGTCCCTTGCAGGGCGCGAACCTGAAGATCGACAACAGCTGGGGCGCAGCTGCGCACGCCGGCCTGGACGTCAAGTTGTCACCCAGCTGGCTGTTTACCGCCGACGTGCGCTGGATCAACATCGGTGGTGACGTTCATGTGAACGGTACCAACGTGGGCAAGGCCAAGGTCAACCCGCTGGTCTACGGCGTCAGCTTCGGCTACCGCTTCTGACGGCAATCGGTGAAACCGGGCACACCGATCCTGATGCAACCAGGATCCGGTGTGCCTGACCCATGCCTCGCGGCAAACCCGAGGCCTGCGTCAGTTCGACTCGCCGCATCGCGTCTCGGGCAAACAGGCTCTTTGCCGCGGCCACCATACGTTGGCGAGGGTTTCAGCCAATCCGCTTGACCTGAATCAACACGCGCATGCACTGCAAAGTCGACCATGGCCCGGCAGCCATGGCTGGCCAGCGCATCGGCGTCGTCAGGCCACAGGGCTGCAGCGCAGCCGCCGTGGCTGCGGCGCCCTCGCTCGGGACGGGATCCACCTCGCATGAATCGGCAACTGCATTTCAGCATCTGGTATGCCTTCTTCGCGATTGCCGTCGTGATCTTCATGCACGACTACATGTCTGCGCAATCCCGGGTCGAGGTCATCCCCTACAGCAAGTTCGAAGCAGCATTGCGTAGCGGAGAGATTGCCGACGTAACCGTCTCCGATACCACGGTGCAAGGCACCTACACGGCATCCGGACCCGACGGCCAGCCCCGGCATTTCAAGGCCGTGCGGGTCGGGCCCGAACTGGCCAGGGCACTGAACCAGGCGAAGGTGACGTATCGCGGCGAGCCCGGGCCCGGGGCGTTGCAGCAGATCCTCGGCTGGCTGCTTCCGTTCGCCCTCTTGCTCGCGTTCTGGCTGTTCATGTCGCGACGGCTTTCGCCAGGCCAGGGCAGCGGCATGCTTGCCATCGGCAAGAGCAAGGCGAAGGTGTTCATGGAGAAGTCGATCTCGACCACCTTCGCCGACGTCGCCGGAGTCGACGAGGCCAAGGACGAACTGCGGGAAGTCATTGCATTCCTGAAGGATCCTCAAGGCTATGGCCGGCTTGGCGCGCACGTTCCCAAGGGTGTGCTGCTGGTCGGGCCGCCCGGCACCGGCAAGACCTTGCTGGCGCGTGCCGTCGCGGGCGAGGCCAACGTGCCGTTTTTCTCGATAAGCGGCTCGGAGTTTGTCGAGCTCTTCGTCGGCGTGGGCGCGGCACGCGTGCGCGACCTGTTCGAGCAAGCGCAAAAACAGGCCCCGTGCATCATCTTCATCGACGAACTCGACGCGCTGGGCCGCGCACGCGGCATTTCACCGCTCAATGGCGGCCAGGATGAGAAGGAGCAGACGCTGAACCAGCTGCTGACTGAACTGGATGGCTTCGACGTGCACAGCGGCGTGGTGCTGCTGGCGGCGACCAACCGGCCGGAGATCCTCGACCCCGCCCTGCTTCGCGCCGGCCGCTTCGATCGCCAGATCCTGGTGGATCGTCCAGACAAGATCGGTCGCCTGGCGATCCTTCGCGTTCATTGCCGCAAAGTCACGCTGGACGCCCAGGTTTCGCTGGACGACATCGCCGCACTCACCACCGGTTTCACCGGCGCCGATCTGGCCAACCTTGTCAACGAAGCGGCGCTGCTCGCCACCCGTCGA
>JAJXYE010000277.1 GCA_021780735.1 Pseudomonadota bacterium
TCGCGACGCGCTGGCCTACGCTCGCCAGCACCTCAAAGACCAGCTCTCGGTCGAGCGGCTGGCCGAGGTGGCAAACATCAGCCCGCGTCAGTTCGCGCGGCAGTTCACCGCCGAGACCGGCGAAACCCCTGCGCGCGCGATCGAGCGCCTGCGCTGTGAAGCGGCCTTGCCGCGCATCGAGGAAGCCGGCGAGCCGCTAGCACAGATCGCAAGGCAGGTCGGCTTTGACATGGAGCGCATGCGGCGCGCCTGCCTGCGTATCTATGGCCTCTCACCCCAGGCCTTGCGCCGCCGTAACCGCGGTTTGCATGGCTAGCGCAGGGCATGGCAAGCACGTTGCATCTCTGGAGGGATAGGTACTGAGCACTTCTCAACTTCCGATAACTTGCCCTAATCGCCGTGCTCCGACGACGGTTTCCGGCCAACACGGGTCGGTCGACTACCTCAGATGCCTGCCACAAAGCGGCCGTTCAAAATCGCTGAGCATCGCCGGAAGTTCGTCGGGCTAGCGGCATTGCCGCCTCACCCGATCATGCTCTTCAATCATGGTCGGCACGGTGTCGATGGAGTTCTCGCGAAAAAGTGCCGGTATCGCGCCATCGTCGCTTCGCCTCGGTCGCCGCTATCTGGCGGACATGGCGAATGATAGGCTGGGGGAGGTTTTTCTACAGCTACGTTAGCTCTCACAGCAAGATGCACAAACTCTCCGCTTACATCGACGATCGCGAAATTGCGTACTCGCACCCTGCGCAGTACCAAGTCGAAACGACGTCAAGCGGCACTCGTCGCCTCGTCGTCGGCGTGCCGGGCGGTGACCATCTAGTCATGCTCAAGCTCTTGGGCACTCTGCCGGGGCCGTTTTCTGCTCTCTATATCTTGCACACGTCGCGTGGAGAAGGCCCGCTTGGTCGCTACCAAAGCCCGACTCTTTCGCACCAAGAGCTGGCCACACTCTTAAACGATTTTGGTCAATTCCTTGGTCACGACGCTCGCAGCGATTTCTGGGTGCACTGCTTCGAGACTGAAGCAACAATTGTTTGGGATCGCCACAACCTCATTTTCGCTTATGGGCCACTGACAGATTATGAGCAAGCACTTCGTGAGCTAGGCTTCACCAGCGGCACTCCCGCAATTCCAGCACCGCATGCCCACCATTATCACAGCGGCTACGATGCTGCAGCTAAAAGTTTGCTCACTGCATACGACTGGCGCCACTCTTCGCTCCGCCCAGAGGACGAGCAGTGAGGGCTAACAATTCCAGCAACCGAACGGGGTCAGGTTCACTTACTTGTGGTCAAGCTGCTCGCGGGCCGAGCGATGAGCGGGATGGGTGACGACGGATCCAGGGACACAATTGCGCGTCAGCTTGCCATCCACTCTCCGGCTGGGGTTTGGTGTCAAGCCCTCCCCAAAGGAACCGTTCGCCACCGCCTGCAACGGGCCGCAAGCAGACGACCACCCCACCCCCAATTACCTGCCCCAATCAACCAATGCTCCCCACCCGTGCTGCATCGCGTATACGCGTATACCTGACGTATACGTGCATTCTTCCAGCATGGCCCCTGAAACGGCTCTTCGATTTTGATCCCACCTGCCGCGACCCGGCATGGCACGGTTCGTGTTGGCTCACCGGCACACCGGACAGCGCGGCAAATGCCAGCTCTGCACCATGGGTATTGCGAATCACTTGACCACGGATTCCGGAAATGGCTGACCAACCAGCTGGTGTTGCACACTCTCCCTCCGGATAACCGTCCCTGATTACCCGGTCGGCATCACCCTGCCCCGTTCCCGTTCCCATTCAATTACTGCTGCACATTTGGCGTCAATGGCCGGCTATGGCGCCAAAGTGTCCAACAGTGGAAAATGTGCTTTCCGGATTCGACACGCCGGAACGTTTCGTCTGACCTGGTTCAGTGATATTTCGTTGTTTAGTAGTGACGGCTCAACTCTGAGGAAAAACATGGCTATCGATCTCAACTCGCTCTCCCCTGTCCAACTCCAGGCGCTCATCAAGAACGCTGAAGCGCAGATGGATTCTGCTCGCAAGAACCAGATCCAGGAGGTCCGCAGCAAGATTGACGCACTTCTCAAGGCTGCCGGCCTGACCATCGATCAGGTTTATTCCCGGCGCGGCGGAAAGGGCGCCAAAGGCCCCAAGTCCACCGTCGCACCGAAGTATCGCAACCCGCAGAACGCCAGCCAGACCTGGTCCGGTCGTGGCAAGCGACCGCTGTGGTTTGCCGCGGCATTGAGAAAGAAGGGCGTGACGGCAGAGAGCTTGCTCATTGACGGCGCCGCGCCGATGGCAGCGCCTGCAAAGAAAGTGGCGAAGAAGGCGGTCAGGAAGACTGCGGCAAAGAAAGCGGCGAAGAAGTAAGTTCCGCTTTGCTGCAAGAAAAGCCCCGTAGCTCGCTACGGGGCTTTTTCATGGTTGACGTGCCGAGGCCGCAGCGCTTTCGTCAGACGCCTTTGGCGAGGTAACGGTCGAGCACGTTGGCCGTGACGCGGGCGATCATCGGATCCTCGCGCAGCAGCGCTGCGACCCACTCGCAACTGCCCGCGTGGAATACCTCGCCGGCGCCGCGTGCGAAATGCACGATCATGCCGGCACCGCGCTTGACGCGATTGATCGACGCTTCGGTCGCATCGCCAAAGCGCAACTCGGCGACGTACCTCGCCTCCTCGTCGCCGATGAAGCGGTCGTCGCTGTCCGCCTGTGTGCGGGGTTCTTCCAGCAGCGAGGAAAGACCGAGCGCGAGAATCGAGAGGCCGTCCGGTGCACCGCCGGAGGGCAAGGCTTCGGGCAAGCCGTCGCGAATCAGGTAAGGCAGGCCATCGACCTCATAGCCGAAGGCATGACCCTCGGCCCCGAGCAGGTCGCCGTAGGAGAGGTCGGTGCCCGCGAAAGCCCAATGCTCGGGTCGATAGACGGGAAAGCCTCGCGCGCCGCGCGCGACACATCCGCCCCAGCCGGCGTACAAGCCGTCGATGGCGTTGAGACCGAACGTTGCCGCACCGGGTCGGCCGGTCTCCGCGGCTTCCCAGGAGCCGGTGGTGCGCGTGTTGTCGGGCGCGCGATAGACCGGATCCTCGGCGCGCGCGCGGTATTTGTAGCAGACCTGGCGCTTGCCCTCGGCCTCGAGCCTCGTCTGCCACATGAAGTTGCCGGCGAACCTCGCCACATGCCCACCGCGATCCACATAGCTGTCGATCGCGTCGCGCATTTCCCAGCTCCAGTACTCGTCATGGCCGACCATGACGACGCAGTCGTAGTCGTGCAGCAACTCGGGCTGGTAGTGCAGTTCGTGCTGGCTGATCAGGTCGACGGCGTAGCCTGCGCGTTCGGCCCAACGCATGAAGTGCGAGTCGTAGCTGGCCCAGCCGGCGGATGCATATTTGGGCGAATGGCCCGTTGCATGGGCCCACTCCATATGCGGGTAGCGCAAGGCCGCACCGGGTGGCGGCGAGCATTCGAGCGGCACCCGGGGTGCCTCGGCCGGCAGCACCACGAAGCCGCGGCACCACGGCCGCTCGATGCTGACGGTCGGCGAGTACTGATCGCGATTGGGCCCGGTCAGGCCTCGATAATGATTGGAGCCACCCCAAGTGTTGTAGGCGGTCCAGGTTCCCGTGGCGGCAACCTGCAGGATTCGCCGCGGCTTGGGGCCGCGCTGCGGCTTGACGATGAACAGGTGATGCGAGCGGATCGGGGTTCCATCGCGACCCTCGGCGATCAGGCTGACGCGATAGGCACCCGAGGGCCAATCCTCGCCGATGGGAAACTCGAACGCGGTTTCCCAGCCGCAACCCACGATCGAGCAATCGTCCGGGGTCGGCTGCCAGCGCAAGCCGGACAGCGTGCGCTTCAGCACAACGCGCAGCTCGGCGCCGTCACGGGCGATCTCCAGTTCCGCCTGCTCCGCGCTCGAACTGATCTGCAGCCGCACCATCGAACCGGGCAGATAAGCCAAGGCATCGCTGTAGCACCATAGCTCGCCACGCGCTCCGTCCATGCCCGGATACTCGTAGCGATGAGCAAAAACCGCATCGCGGCGCTGCGCCGCGTCCAGCCCGAAATCAGGGTAATCCGTGCTCATCAAGAGTATCCGCTGCTCGTTCGCATTGCGAACAAAAACAATTGGTTGCGACTGACGCGCGTTTGTGATCTCTTCAGGCATCACCGCACGACAGAAAGAATTGCACGCCCATGCAAAACCATACAAGCCCGCCGCGGCGTCGCATCGAACAACACACGATTTTTCCGATTCCGCTCGATGAGCGACATGGCAAGGCGCGGCAATTGTTCTCGTTGTGGTTTGGCGCCAACTTGAACGTGCTCACGATCGTCACCGGCGCACTGGCAACGACCATGTTCGGGCAATCGTTTCTCGCCGGCACCCTGGCGATTGTGCTCGGCAACCTGATCGGCACCTTGTTCATGGCACTGCACGCCGCGCAGGGTCCGCGTCTTGGCGTGCCGCAAATGGTGCAAAGCCGCGGCCAGTTCGGTGCCCGTGGCGCGGCATCGGTGGTGCTGCTGGTGATCTTCATGTATGTCGGTTACGGCGCGACCGCACTGGTGACCGGCGGCCAGTCGCTGCACGCGATCGTGCCGGCGATCGGCGTGCGCGAAGGCATTGCCATGGTCGGCGTGGTGAGTCTGGCGATGGCGATCTACGGCCACGACCTGATCCATGCCGCCACACGCGCGATTGCCTGGATCTCCGGCGCTGCCGTCGTGCTGTGCTACGTCGCCCTCGCCGTGGTCGGGCGTATGCCCCACGACTATCTCACGCACGGCTCGTTCTCCCTCGTCGGCTTTCTCGGCATGATGTCGATCGGTGTGTTCTGGCAGCTGGGCTATGCCCCGTACGTATCGGATTATTCGCGCTATCTCCCTCCCGACACCGGCCCGCGACAGGCGTTCTGGGCCTCGTACTGGGGGACGACCCTGGGTGCCGTGCTGCCCATGGTTTTCGGTGCCCTGATCGGACCGGCAGTCATCGGCGGCGATGTCGTCGCGGCGATCTCGGCGTTGACCGGCGCGGCGAGCACGCCGATCGTGGTGCTGTTCACGCCGGGCGTGGCCATTGCCGGCGCGATCTGCATCTACGGCGGCACACTCGCAATCATCACGCTGGCCCAGACGTTCATCCCCAGCTGGCATGCGACCTGGCGCACGCGGGCGCCGATTGCGACCGCGATCTTTCTCGTCGCCGTCGCGCTCGGCACCATCGGCGCCGCCAGCTTTCTGCCGCTGTACAGCCATTTCACCGAGTTGCTGCTCTATCTGATGGTGCCGTGGACGGCGGTGAACCTGGTCGATTACTACTGGGTGCGCTTTGGCGAATACGACGTGCCATCGTTCTTCGCCGCCGACGGTGGTGTCTATGGCCACTACAACCTGGCGGCGCTCGGCTCCTACGCGCTCGGCATTGTCGTGCAGGTACCCTTCATTGCCGCCGATTTCTACGTCGGCCCGGCCGCGCGTGCGCTCGGCGGTATCGACCTGTCGTGGCTCGCCGGTCTGCTGGTCACCGCGGGCGTTTATTACTTCAGTGCCCCTCGCCATGCCGTGCTGGTGCTGCAGCCTGAGGCGGAGGCCGCGGAATAGCCGGGTTCAACGCCGTGGCGCCTAGGAGCGTGGGCGGCAGAAATCTTTGGGCTGCGATGGTGCTCTCATCCATAGGCCACGCCTCTCGTCGGGCTTGCATAGAATAACTATGCGCACCCTCCGATAGACGCGTCCTATGGCGATAGCGCAATCTCGCTATCCAAAGTTTCTACCGCCCACGCTCCTAGGTCGCCTCCTGCCCTCTTGACCACACCATCGCCGATGAGCATCACCCATGCCCCCGAGCGGGACAGATTCACTGGAATCGCCTGTGGCATGGGCGCGGGTGCGCTGTGGGGGCTGGTCTTTCTCGCCCCGGAATTGGTGCGGGGTTTCAGCCCGCTCCAGCAAAGTATCGGCCGATACCTCTGCTACGGCTTGATCGCCGCCGTGCTGCTTGCTCCACGCTGGCGAACCCTGGTCGTGCGCACTCCGCGGCGGCAGTGGCTCGACCTCGTCTGGCTTTCGTTCGCGGGCAACACGCTCTATTACATCCTGCTGTCCAGCGCCGTGCAGAAGGGCGGGATAGCGATGACGTCCCTGGTGATCGGATTTCTCCCGGTCGCGGTCACCGTCATCGGCAGCCGTGATCACGGTGCCATTCGGCTGGCAAAGCTGATCCCATCGCTTTTGTTCTGTGCTGTCGGCGCCCTTTGCATTGGCTGGCAGGCGCTGGCGGGGCCGACCAGCGGCTCCGTCGGCCAGCGCATCATGGGGCTGCTTTGCGCCATCGGTGCGCTGGCCTCATGGACCGCCTACGCGGTGGGCAACGCACGTTGCCTGACGCGGCTGAACCACATCTCGGCGCATGACTGGAGTCTGCTTACCGGCATCGTTACCGGCGCGCAGAGCGTCGTCTTGATCCCGCTGGCATTCGTCCTCGAAACGGCGCATCACGATGCCGGACACTGGGCCCGCTTTGCTGCCGTTTCGGTCGGCGTGGCCATTCTGGCTTCGACCGTGGGAAATGCGTTGTGGAACCGCATGAGCCGCCTGCTGCCGCTTACGCTCGTCGGGCAGATGATTCTTTTCGAGACCCTGTTCGCCTTGCTTTATGGCTTTCTTTGGGAACAACGCCTGCCGACACCGCTGGAGCTGGCGGCCTTGAGCCTGGTCATCATGAGCGTGCTCTCCTGCCTCGCCGCCCACCGCACGCCAGCGACACTGCAGCCCACCGCCTGAGCAAACCGGGGTGCGGGAAAGGCGCCCGACTCCTGCGCTCCGCGTCGCCACCACCGGCGGCACCGCTGCCGCGCCGTGCAGGGCGGGGCACGGCCAACTGGCCGATGGCCCGCACCATGCCGAGCGCGATCGGCCAGTGATCGTGCGGCGTCCGCGTGGGTTCCTGCACGCTGGAGACCTGACTGACGTTGTTCCTCGGAACCGCCTGCGGCCACCACCGGCAAAGGGACATGGCCGAAAGCCAAGTCGATGTGTGGGTGCGGCTGCCCCTCAGTCAACGCCTTGGCCAACGATGCAACATGGATCGGGAACCGCGCAATGACAGCATGAGACCGAAACAAATCGAAGAACATCCAGCTGAATCTATGGCTCAGATGGCAAATTACCGGTTTTGTATGAATCCCTGCCGCCCCTCCTTGGCCGAACGCGGCGGCGGCGGGCAGCAGGGCGATGGGGACAGCATGGACGCGCGTCGACCGCCGCCTGCGGAGGTCGTGCCATCGTGGTCGCGCCACTTCGAAGGGCCAGCCCTGCCCTTTGCACGGCAGCGGCAATCCGCCCGTTGATCTGCGCGATCAGCGCTGCCCAGCCCGCCAGGCCGGGGCGGGGCAAACCGGGCACCGACTGCCGGCGAACAAGCTGCTCATTGCGGAGCTTCGCAACATCGGCGGAAGGGTTACCGCCGATCATCAGCAGCACCCTGCACTGCAGCGAATTACTGGCCGAAGATGATTTCCTTGCCCTCATGGTCGCGATCCCATCCACGCAGCTGGTCGCGGATGTGTGCGATGCGCTGGCGACCGAGGGCATTGCGCTCTTCGTCGAGTACCCGCCCATCGAGCAATTCGGCCAGGCGCTGTGCCGTGGGCAGCATGGCGTCCCACGCGTCCAGCGCCGGAAGCGGCGCGGGCAAGGTCATGAAGAAGCTCACGCCCGGCGTGTGCAGCGTGTCGAGTCGGGCCAGGTCGAAGTTGCCGGGCTTGAGCATGTTGGCGACGCTGAACAGCGGGCCCAGCTCACGCTTGCCATCGACCAGCCGGTGGTAGATGCCCATGTCGCCGAATTCCAGTCCGGCCTTTTCCGCAGCAACGACCAGATCCGGGCCATCGAAGAAGGCGCCCTCGTTCGCCACCACGAACAGGGTGACGATGCGTTCCACCGGCATTTGCGCCGGACGTCGGCCGAGATCGGAACGCTGCGGTTGCCTGGCTGCCACGGCACTCCTCGCCGGCACGGGCGTCGGTTCTGGCTCGCCATCAGCCGGCGCGCGCAGGGCGTCGACGATCGAGGCGGCATGACCGGCCAGCTTGCTCCTGGGCCTGGCAGCGGCTTGTTCGCCGGAAAGCGTGGCGCCAAGCCGTTCGAGCTCCTCGCGCAGACCGACATCCAGCTCGCCCTGGGCTGGTTGTCTGGCAGCAGCATCGCTGCCCTCTGCCGCACTGCCACCGGTGTTGAAGAACGGATCGTCGGCGAGACTGGAACCGCCGACGGTGGGCTCGCGCCGCTCGCTGCCATGGCTACCGGCAGGGGCTCGACGCTTGCCCTGCTCCTTCTTTGGCTGGCCGAACACCCAGATCAGCGCCAGCACGATCAGTCCGATGATCAGCAACGGGATGCCGACGGCGGGGTTCCAGGCAAAAGCGGACACGGGTTGCACGGTCATCAGGGAGTCCTCAGGCTGCGCCCGCCAGTTTAGCCGCTTCGGCCAGATCCACCTGCACCAGTCGCGACACGCCCGGCTCGCGCATGGTCACGCCGCACAACTGCGTGGCCGCCTCCATGGTGGCCTTGTTGTGACTGATGAAGATGAATTGCACGTGCTCGCTCATTTCGCGCACCAGGCTGGAGAAGCGACCCACGTTGGCCTCGTCCAGTGGCGCATCGACCTCGTCCAGCAGGCAGAACGGCGCCGGGTTCAGGCCGAAAATGGCGAACACCAGCGACACCGCGGTCAACGCCTTCTCGCCACCGGACAGCAGGGTGATGTTGGAGACACGCTTGCCCGGCGGGCGGGCCATGATCGACACGCCGGTGTTGAGCAGGTCGTCGCCGGTCAGCTCCAGGTAGGCGTGGCCGCCACCGAACAGACGCGGGAACAGTTCCTGCACGCCGGCATTGACCTTGTCGAAAGTCTCCTTGAAGCGCTGGCGGGTCTCGCGGTCGATCTTCTTGATCGCGCCCTCCAGCGTTTCCATCGCGCTGACCAGGTCGGCAAGCTGGTTGTCGAGATAGCTCTTGCGCTCGCTTTGCTCGGCATGCTCCTGGATCGCGGCGAGGTTGACCGGTTCCAGCCGGGCAATTTTCTGGCCGAGATCGCCCAGCTGCGACCGCCACTGGTTCGCATCGATGTCATCGGCCAGTTCGGCCAGCAAGGTATCCAGCTCGAGCCCGGACGCGCGGATCGCTTCGGCCAGCTGTTCGGCACGCAATTGCAGCGCCTGCGCGGCAAGTCGTTTCTCCGACAGGCTCTCGCGCAGGGCCGACATGCCCTGCTCCGCCAGATGGCGCTGCTGTTCGAGTTTGCGGAATTCGAGGTCGCAATCCTCCAGCGCTCGACGCGCCTCGACCAGTTGCCGGTCGACCAGCAGGCGCTGATCCAGATAGGTCTGCCGCTCCGCCTCCAGCTCGTTGATCGGATCGGAACCGGCGGCGAGTTGCTCGCTGATCTCGTTGCGGCGCGCCTCGATCTGGCGCAGCTGACCGTCCATGCGGCCCAGCGCCTGTTCCAGCGAGGCCAGCGAGGAACGGCGGGATTCCAGCGAAAGTGCCAGCGAATGGGATTGGTCAGCCGCCTCGCGCGCGTTCATGCGCGCTTCTTCGCGCGCTTCGAGCAGCGCGCGGCGCTCGTTTTCCAGCTCGCGGCGATGGTCTTCCTGATCCCCCATCAGACCGACCGACTCGTCCAGGCGCGCCCGCGCCTCACGGGTCTGGCCTTGCAATTCGTCAAGCTGGTTGGCCAGATCGTCCAGTTCGCCGGCCACCTTCTGCGCCCGTGCACGGGCGGTTTCCAGCTTGCCGCGATGGCTCTGCAACTGGCCAGCCAGTTCCGATTGACGACGGTGGGCGTTGTACAGCTCGCGCTGCGCGTCGTCGCGCGCGCGCTCGGTCTCGAATTTGCTGGTGCGCAGGGTTTCGAGCTGCTCGGCCGATTCCTCCAGCTGCGCTTCGAGCGTGGCGATCTGCTCGCTGAGGGTGCGCAACTCGCGCTCTCGCGCCAGTACGCCGACCTGACTGCCCTGCGCCCGCCGTACTCGCGCCCAACCCGGGCCGAGCCATTCGCCGGCCGGGGTAATCACCGATTGATAAGGCGCCAGCGCGGACAGGGAACTGACCTGCTGGTGAGCATCGGCCAGTGACGTGGCGACAAGTACGTGGCTGAGCAAGGCCATCGCCGCTGCCGGCCCGCGTACATGCGCGGCCAGGGTGCCGGCGGTGCTGGCGCCGCCCTCGGCAGCATCCAGCAAGGCGATGTCGGCATCATCGACGCTGCCGAATTCGGCCGCCAGCGCATGCGCCTCATCCACCAGCACGCTGTCCAGGAAGCCGCTCAGTGCCGTCTCGACGGCGGTCTCCCAGCCGGCTTCGACCTGCAGCGATTCACCGAGGCGCCGCGAACGATCCAGCCCCAGCCGGGCCAGCCAGCCGCTGGATGCCCCCTCGTCCTGACCGAGCGCGGCGTGCTGCAGCGCCTCCAGCGAAGCATGCCGGCCCCGCGCCGTCTGCAGCTGCGAGCGCGCCTCGTTCAGCGCCGACTGCAGCTGACGCTCCTGTTCCTGCACCTTTTCATGGTTGCTCTTGTGCTGATCGAGCAGGTGGCCGAGCGCCTCGACGCGTTCGCGCTGCGTTTCGTGATCGCCGTGCAGTTGTTCGCCGGCCGCGTCCAGCGCCACCACGTCGGTAGCCTTCTGCTCCGCTTCCAGCGCTTCGCGCCGGCGCGCCAGATCGATCGCCTGGCGGTCGAGATAATTGAGCTTGGTGCGCTCCACTTCGGCCGCGCGGTTGGACTCGCCGGCATGACGGGTATGGCTGTCCCAGCGTTGCTGCCAGTCGGCCAGCTTCGCTTCGGTGTCGCGCTGGGCTTCGGCAGTGTCGTCCTGCAACTGCTGCAGCGCCTCGAGTTTCGGCTCGCCCTCGGCCAGCGCCAGGCGCAGCGCCTCGACCTGCTGCCGGTCGGTGGCGATGTGCTCGGACAGCTCGACGTGTTCACGCTCGGCATCGCCATACGCACGCTGCAGCCGATCGGCGTTCTCGCGGTTGTGCCGCACCTGCTGCTCGACGCGGGCGATCTCGGCACCCACCTTGTATACCTCGGCCTGCACCGCGTTCAGATGCTCGCTGGCGCCGGCATGGCGCTCGCGCACCGTTTCCAGCTGCGCCTCGATCTGACGCTGTCCGGCCAGTTGCTTCTCGATCTCGACCTCGGCAGCCGACAGCTCGGCGCCCTCGCCATCATGCTGGCTTTTCAGACCGCGGTACTCGAGCGCGCGCAGCTCGGCTTCCTTGCGCGTCTGCTCTTCCTTCAGCGCCTTCCAGCGTTCGGCGGCGCGGGCCTGGCGGTTGAGGTGCTCCAGCTGCTTGTCGACCTCGTCGCGCACATCGCGCACACGGTCCAGGTTCTCGCGCGTGGCCTTGATCCGGCTCTCGGTCTCCTTGCGCCGCTCCTTGTACTTGGAGATGCCGGCAGCCTCCTCCAGGTGCATGCGCAATTCTTCCGGGTGCGCCTCGATGATCTGGCTGATCATGCCCTGCTCGATGATCGAGTAGCTGCGCGGCCCCAGGCCGGTACCCAGGAACAGGTCGGTGATGTCGCGTCGGCGGCACCGCCCGCCATTGAGGTAATAGGCGGACTGGCCGTCGCGGGTGACCTGGCGCTTGACCGAGATCTCGGCGTACTGGCCGTACTCGCCCTGGATCGAGCCGTCGGCGTTGTCGAAGATCAACTCGACCGTGGCCTGCCCCACCGGTTTGCGCGTGTTGGAGCCGGAGAAGATCACGTCGGTCAGCGAATCGCCGCGCAGCCGGCTGGCGGCGCTCTCGCCCATCACCCAGCGGATCGCGTCGATGATGTTGGACTTGCCACAGCCATTCGGGCCGACCACGCCGATCATGTTGCTCGGCAGATGCAGGGTGGTCGGGTCGACGAACGACTTGAATCCGGCGAGTTTGATCGTGCTCAGGCGCATGCGGTCATCAGTGGGTCATGGTTGACTGCCCGCAGTTCGGGCGACAGGTCACTGTGCCAAACACGAGGCACGGCTGCAATGCGTTTCATTGCGCTAATTCACTTTAGAAATAATCCATAAATTATTGCTATTCATGACTATTCTATCGCTTTGGCGTCGATCGAAAGGGCGTGGATCCCGTTATTCATCAAACCTTCGAGGGCGGCATAGATCATCCGGTGCCGCTTGATCGGCAGACATCCGGCAAAAGCGGCACTGACGATGCGCAGATGAAAGTGGCCCTTGCCCTCACCGGCATGGCCGGTGTGCTTGTGCCCTTCGTCCAGCACCTCCAGCTCAGTCGGCGCAAAGGCCGATTGCAGGCGCTGACGGATCTGGTCGAGGACTGCTTCGCTCACGCTGGCAGCGCCTTGCGAAACGGTTTGATCTGCACTTCGGCATAGACGCCGGCGGCCACGTACGGATCCGCTTCGGCCCAGGCCCGGGCCTCGGCCAGCGAGGGAAACTCGGCAAGAATCAGGCTGCCCGTGAATCCGGCCGAACCCGGATCGTCCGACTCGATCGCCGGGAACGCGCCCGCCACGAAGAGCCTTCCGGCCTCCAGCAATGACTGCAATCGCGCGATATGTGCTGGCCGGACGCTCTTGCGCCGTTCCAGCGAATCGGCGACGTCCGTTCCGATGATGGCAAACCACATGGCGCAGGCTCCAGGCTCGAGTCAAACCGCAAGTTTAGCGCACGCCGCCACTCACGCGTTGTGCGCCGCCCTGGCCAACTGGGCCGTATCGACACGCACGAAGATCGAGTCGCCCAGGGCGGTCAGCACGTCGCCGGCGTAGACCTCGCACAGCACACGGGTCTTGCGACCGACCGCGCCGTCGACGCGTGCCTTCAAGGTAAGCGGCACGCCCATCGGCGTGGGCTTGAGAAACTTGACGCCGAGCTCGCCGGTGACGCAGTCAATGCGGGGTTTGCTATCGGGTGTGCGGCCCTCGGCGCGGTAGTGATACGCCATCGCCGTCCAGTTGGAGTGGCAATCCACCAGCATCGCGATCAAGCCGCCGTAGACCAGGCCCGGCCAGCCATGAAAATCGGCATCGGGTTGATGCGTCGCCATGACATGGACGCCGTCCTCGTGCCAGTAACTCTTGATGTGCAGGCCGTGCGGGTGGGCGCTGCCGCAGCCGTAGCACACACCATCGGGCGCAGCCTGATCCTGGAGCGCGGTCGTGGCCATGTCAGCCTTCCGGCCGCATGTACGGGAACAGCAGCACATCGCGGATCGATGCCGCGCCGGTCAGCAGCATCACCAGCCGGTCGATGCCGATGCCGAGGCCGCCAGTCGGCGGCAGGCCCACCTCCAGCGCACGGATGTAGTCGGCATCGAAATGCATGGCTTCGTCGTCGCCAGCGTTCTTGGCATCGACCTGAGCCTGAAAACGCGCGGCCTGGTCTTCCGGGTCATTCAACTCGGAGAAGCCGTTGGCGATCTCCTTGCCGTTGATGAACAGTTCAAAGCGGTCGGTGATGCCCTTGTCGGTATCACTTTCGCGGGCCAGCGGCGACACCTCGACCGGGTGGTCGGTGATGAAGGTGGGCTGCACCAGGGTGTGTTCCACCGTGTGCTCGAAAATCTCCAGCAACAGCTTGCCCCAGCCATAGCCTGGCTTGACCTGCGCACCGAGGCGCTTCGCGTGCGCGGCCATGGCGTCGCGATCGCGCAGTTCCTCGCGCCGGATCGCCGGGTTGTGCTCCAGCACGGCGTCTTCCATGCGCCAGCGACGGAACGCGGGGCCAACGTCGATATCGGCGCCATCCCAGTGCAGTTGGGTGCTGCCCAGCACGTTGACCGCGGTATCGCGGATCACGTTCTCGGTCAGATCCATGATCTCGTGATACGTGGCGTAGGCCTGATACAGCTCCAGCATGGTGAACTCGGGATTGTGCCGGGTCGACACACCCTCGTTGCGGAAATTGCGATTGATCTCGTAGACGCGATCGAAACCGCCGACCACCAGGCGCTTGAGATAGAGCTCCGGCGCCACGCGCAGATACAGCTGCATGTCGAGCGCGTTGTGATGGGTGATGAAGGGCTTGGCAGTGGCGCCGCCCGGAATCACGTGCATCATCGGCGTTTCCACTTCCATGAAGCGGCGCGACGGCGCTTCCAGCCACTGGCGCATGTAGCCGATGATGCGCGAGCGCAGCGCGAACGTGCGGCGCGCCTCCTCGGTCACGATCAGATCCACATAACGCTGACGGTAGCGCTGCTCCACATTGGCCAGGCCGTGGAACTTGTCCGGCAGTGGTCGCAGGCTCTTGGTCAGCAGACGCAGGACATCAGCCCTGATCGACAGCTCGCCGGTCCTGGTGCGCATCAGTACACCCTCGGCGCCCACGATATCGCCGACATCCCAGCCCTTGAATGCTTCGTATGCCTCACCGACCGTGCCGGCGTGGATGAACAACTGGATACGCCCGCTGAAATCCTGCAATTGCACGAAGCTCACCTTGCCCTGTACCCGCTTGAGCACGATGCGCCCGGCCACCTTCACGCGACGCGCGGCGGCCTCGATGACTTCGGCGGTGAGTGCCTCCTTGTCGGCAAACTCGGCCTGCAGGTCGCCAGCGAAGCTGTCCACCTTGAAATCGTTCGGAAACGCGATGCCCTGCCCGCGCAGCGCCTTCAACTTCTCGCGACGCTCGGCGATCAGCCTGTTTTCGTCGATGGGCTGGGTGTCGCTCATTTCACTCATGGTGGATTCCGTTGCTGCCGGCCCTTCGTCAAGTGACGGGTCCGCTTTTCAGGGTTTGTGGTGGGAGCGCCGAACGGCGAAGGATGAACCTCAGTGCCGTTTGTCGAACACGTCCTTGACCGCGTGCTTGGTGGCATTCCAGCCCTCGCGCGCACCGTGACCGACGGCGATGCCTGCTTTCTTCGCGCCGTGACCGACGGCGATCCCTGCTTTTTTCGCGCCGTGCCCGATGCCGACACCGGCCTCCTTCGCGCCATGGCCGATATTCTTGGCAACGTGCCTGGTCGCGTGACCGATATCGCGTGCGCCGTGGCCGATGTCTTTGCCGACCGCCTTGGCATCGTGCTTGATGTCCTGGCTGGCGGAGTTTTGCCGGGCGCAGGCGGCATCGGCAAATGCCGCAAGCACGGCGCATGCGACGAGGATTGCGAAGATCTTGCCACGGTTCATGCGGGTATCCCTCTTGGCAGCTTGAGCTCTGGGCGGGCTGAAGGCGACGGCGATCAGGCGTCGGACCGTTTCGAGCCGGCCTCGAGGCCGGACTTGAGACTGGCTTCGATGAATTCGTCGAGGTCGCCATCGAGCACTTTCTGCGTATCCGTACGCTCGATGCCGGTGCGCAGATCCTTGATCCGGCTCTGGTCCAGCACGTAGTTGCGAATCTGGCTGCCCCAGCCGATGTCGGACTTGGTGGCCTCCAGCGCATCGCGTTCGACGTTGCGCTTCTGCACTTCCAGTTCGTACAGCTTGGCGGCCAGCATCTTCATCGCGGTGTCGCGGTTGGCATGCTGGCTGCGGCCGGTCTGGCAGGCCACGACGGTATTGGTCGGGATATGCGTGATACGCACGGCCGATTCGGTCTTGTTGACGTGCTGGCCGCCCGCGCCGGATGAGCGGTACACATCGGTGCGCAGATCGGCCGGGTTGATCTCGATATCGATGTCGTCGTCGACCTCGGGCGAAACGAACACCGAGGTGAAACTGGTATGGCGGCGGTTGTCCGAATCGAACGGCGATTTGCGCACCAGCCGGTGCACTCCGATTTCGGTCTTCAGCCAGCCGTAGGCGTAGTCGCCCTCGACCCGGAACGTGGCCGACTTGATCCCTGCCACTTCGCCGCCGGAGACTTCCATCAGCTCGGTCTTCCAGCCGCGCGACTCGCACCAGCGCAGGTACATGCGCAGCAGCATCTCGGCCCAGTCCTGCGCCTCGGTACCGCCGGCGCCGGCCTGGATGTCGACAAAGGCATTGGTGGCGTCCATCTTGCCGGAGAACATGCGCTGGAATTCCAGCTTGCTCACTTCGGCCTCCACCTTGGCCAGATCGTCGATGACCGACCGGGCGGTGTCGTCATCGTCATCGGCCATGGCCATCTCCAGCAGCTCACCGGCATCGGTGAGGCTGGCGGTCATGCGGTCGATGCCGTTGACGATGCCGTCGAGGCGGGCACGCTCGCGGCCCAGCTCCTGTGCGCGAGCGGGGTCGTCCCAGACGCTGGGGCTTTCCAGTTCGCGGCTTACTTCTTCCAGACGTTCGCTCTTGGTGGCGTAGTCAAAGATACCCCCTAAGCGACTCGACCCGGGCCCGGAGGTCCGCGATCTGCGCGAGGATCGGATTGGTTTCGATCATGTGCTGTGCCAATGAGAGGACAGGCGCCACAAGGCGCCCCCGGTAAAGCGGTACAGGATAGCAAACCGCTCAGGCCAGTGCGTCGCTGTGCACCCCCCGCACCGCCCGGCCGGAGGGATCGGCGGCATGGGCGAAGGCCGGATCCCAGGCCAGCGCGGCGGGCGACGAGCAGGCGATCGATTTTCCGCCAGGCACCGTCGCCGCGCAGGCCTCGCCCGGAAAGTGCTGCTCGAAGATGCGCCGGTAGAAGTAGGCCTCCCTGGTCGCCGGCGTGTTGAAGGGAAAGCGCGCGGCCGCGGCGGCAAACTCGCGGTCGCTGACCTGCTGCGCGGCGTGCGCCTTGAGCCCGTCGATCCAGCCGTAACCGACACCGTCGCTGAACTGCTCCTTCTGCCGCCACAGGATCGCGTCCGGCAGCGCGCCGGCGAACGCCTCGCGCAGCACCGCCTTCTCGATCCGCCCATTTCCGGCCATCTTGCACTTTGCGTCCATGCCCATCGCCACATCGATGAATTCGAGGTCGAGGAACGGCACCCGCGCCTCCACTCCCCAGGCCATCATCGCCTTGTTCGCGCGCAGGCAGTCGTAGCTGTGCAGCGCATCCAGCTTGCGCACGGTTTCCTCGTGGAAGGCCTCGGCCGAGGGCGCCTTGTGGAAGTACAGATAGCCGCCGAACAGTTCGTCCGAGCCCTCGCCGGAGAGCACCATCTTCACTCCCATCGCCTTGATCCGCCGTGCCAGCAGGTACATCGGCGTGGCCGCGCGGATGGTGGTGACGTCGTAGGTCTCGATATGCCGGATCACCTCGGGCAAAGCATCCAGCCCTTCCCAGAAGGTATAGACGAAACCGTGATGCACGGTGCCCAGCGCATCGGCGGCGATCTGGGCAGCGGCGAGGTCGGGTGAGCCTTCCAGCCCGATCGCGAACGAGTGCAGCCGCGGCCACCATGCCTCGCTGCGGTCGTCGTCCTCGACCCGCTCGCGGGCGAACTGCGCCGCACAGGCGGCAACCAGTGAGGAATCCAGTCCGCCGGAAAGCAGCACACCGTAGGGCACGTCCGTCATCAGCTGCCGATGCACGGCCTGCTCGAAAGCGCGACGCAGCTCGGGCGCGGGCACCTCGTGACCACGCGTGGACGCATGCTCGCGCCAGGGTTTGGCGTAGTAGCACTGCAGCTCGCCGCTGACGCTGTCGTAGACATGGCCGGGCGGAAATGCGGCCACGTCGGCGCACAAACCGACCAGCGCCTTCATCTCCGAGGCCACGCACAGCCGTCCCTGCTCGTCGTGCCCCCAATACAACGGGCACACCCCGATCGGATCGCGCGCAATCAGGTAGCGCCCCGCCTCACCGTCCCACAGCGCGAACGCGAAGATGCCATTGAGTTGCGGCACCAGGTCGCTGCCGTGCTCCCGGTACAGCGCATTGATCACCTCGCAATCGGAGCCGGTGGTGAAGTCATAGTCCAGTTCCAGCGCCAGTTCGCGGTGGTTGTAGATCTCGCCGTTCACCGCCAGCGCCAGCGCGCCGTCGCGCGAGCGCAGCGGCTGCGCGCCACTGGCCGGATCGACGATGGCCAGTCGCTCGTGCACCAGGATCACCCCGGCATCGACGAACACCCCGCTCCAGTCCGGCCCGCGATGGCGCTGGCGCTGCGACAGTTCCAGCGCCTGCCGGCGCAGGGCCGCCAGATCGTCACCCGGTTGCAGATCGAACATTCCGAAAATCGAACACATGGCAGCTGACCTCGTCGTTGAAGAAAAACATGCACCTAAAAACGACGAAGGCCCGCACTGGGCGGGCCTTCGTCGCGTATGTTTCGTGGAGACTTGAAGCTACGCGCGGGCCCGCCAATGGTTGGCGTTATTGTTCGCACGGTTATTGTTGTTGCCGGCCGACACCAGGCCCCGCGCGGAAAGCGCGGCGAGGCTCACGACTGGGGCGAGGACGGAATGCATGGCCCAACTTGAGCAGATCACCAACGCGAAGGCAAGTGATTTCAGGCTATATGTGCCCATTGGCGCGAACATCCGCTTCTCGCTACATTGCCGCCGATGAGCAATCCCTCCACACGGACGTCCGCCGCCCTCACCGATTTTCCGGCGGGAGGTCGCCCGCTGGCCCGGCACGTGCGGATGCTGGCCTGGCTGTTGCGGGGATTCTATTTCGGCCGCGTCCGCGTCGTCGGCACTCAACAGGCGGCTTTCGGCCGGCGCCTCATCGTCAGCAGCCATCGCAACGGCGCCATCGACGGTTACAACGTGCTGCGCGGCTTTCCCGGCGCGCAGGGGCTGGTATCAATCCAGTTGCTGCGTCATCCCTGCTTGCGCTGGTTGTTCGACGGCCTGGTGGTCGTCCGCGACAAAGATCGCGCGCGCTTTGGCGCACTTCGGCACACGTTTGGCAGTCCGATCGACGCCGGCTGCGCCCAGTTGCGTGCGGGCGGCAACCTGGTCGTTTTCCCCGAGGGAAGCAGCGAATGGGGTTTTCGTCCACTGCCTTATCAACGTGGTGCGGCCCGCATCGCGACGACCTTGCTGGCCGAAGGCAGGACCCCGCAGGTGATACCGCTCGGCCTGCACTACCGCGAGCCGGATCGATTCCGTTCACAGGTCGAGCTGCTGCAGGGCGAACCGGTCGAACTGCCGGCCCGTTCCGCGGATGAAACCGAACGCGCGTGGCAAGGGCGCACCCACGAGGCGATCGCCGCCGCCCTGGACGAGGTTTCGGTGAATTGCCCTGACCCGGAAGCATTTGCATCAGCCCGGGCCCACGCTGCGGCCGCAGCGGATGCGGGCCTGTCATATGCCCTGGCCTTCATCGATGCCCAGCAGCGGTTGCGGGCCGGGCAGCGGCTGCCACCGCCGCCGGTGACGGCAAAGCCGCACAGGTGGCCGTGGGACTGGTTGGCTGTGGCGGCCTTCATGCTGCTGGCCGGGCCGGTATTGCTGGCCGGGTGGCTCGCCGGCTGCCGGGCCGATGCGCGCAACACGGTGAGCTTTTTCCGCATGGTCGGTGGCCTGGCCGCGGCGCTTCCCTGGCTGCCCTGCCTGTTGCTGGCGAGCTGGCGCTGGCCACTGCCGATGCTCGCCCTGTGGGTACTGGCAGCTGCAGGCTGGTGGCGCTGGCCACGAGTGATGCACCGGGGGAATGGATGATCACGTCGTGGATGGCGCGCTGGATCGGCTACGCCTTCGCCGCGGAGCTGTTGCTGGTGCTGCTGCTTGGCGGTGCAGGAGCATGGCAGCTGGAAGATGGAACCCTGTGCACGGCCAGTGTGCTCGGCAGCTTGGCCTGGTTGCTGCTGTTTGCCTCCACGCGGGCGCCATCCGGCAGCGCCTGGGCTTCGTGGAAGGGCAGCCTGCAGTTTGTCGCCTGCTGGCTGATCTTCCCGCTGTTCAGGGCAATCCGCGAGGTTTTCATCGCCCATACCGCCGACGCCTCCCTGCTGGCACTGGACCGGCAGCTGTGGGGCGGACGGAGTCTGCCCGAGCACCTGCTGGACTGGGAGCGACCGTGGTTGTCCGAACTGCTCAGCACGGGTTATTTCCTGTTCTATGTTGTGGCACTGGTGCCAGCGATCGTCTTCAGCGCGCGTCGACGCAGCCATGAGGCCCGGGCGTTCTTCCTCGGTCTTGCATCGATGTACCTGGTCGGCTTTGCCGGGTACCTGCTGGTGCCCGCCGGCGGGCCGTACATGGCATTTCCGGCGACGTTTCCGTATCCGCCACAAGGCGGCCCGATGACGCATTTTCTGGTCGGCGTAGTCAGGGCCGGCATCACCGGCATGGATACCTTTCCCAGCCTGCACAGCGGTATCGGCGTGTATGTGCTGGGCTTCTTCACGCTCGGTGGCTACCGTCGCATCGCCCTGCTGCTGACGCCGGTGATCCTGGCCCTGGTCGTGGCCACGATCTATTTGCGCTATCACTACGGCATCGACGTGCTGTGCGGGATCACGCTCGCTGCCGGCGTGCTCGCGTTCATCCAACGCTATCGCAAGGAGAGCCTGGCATGAGCCAACTATTTGCTTTCACCGATCCACCGGCCTCCGAGCACGCCATCAGTGGCGGCAAGGGCGCCAACCTGGCGCGCGCCGCCGGGAATCTGCCGGTGCCACCAGGCATCGTGGTGGGCAGCGCGGTCTACCGGCAGTTCGTGGCACCGCTGCACGAGGCCATCCGCGGGGTGCTGGACGACGCGGCACTTGACCATGCCGCTCGCAGCGAGCGCATCCGGGCCATGCTGCTGGCACAACCGCTGCCGCCATCGCTGCAGGATGACTTGACCGGTCGAATGCGCGAACTCGGACTGGCCGACACGCCGGTGGCGGTGCGCTCTTCCGGCACGCTGGAAGATCTGCCCGGCGCTGCTTTCGCCGGCCAGCACGACACCTTGCTGGGCGTCCGTGGCGCCGATGCGGTCGTCGAAGCGATCCGTCGGTGCTACGCCTCGTTGTGGAACGCCCATGTCATGCCGTACCGCGAGCGGATGGGCTTGAATCACCTGGATGCGGCGATGGCCGTGGTAGTGCAGAAGATGGTCCAGGTGAACGAGCGCGAGTCAGCCGGTGTGGCATTCTCGATCGATCCGGTCCGCGGCGCGCTGGACCAGGTGCTGATCAACGCCGCGTTCGGCCTCGGCGAAACCGTGGTCGGCGGCGAGGAGCCCGTCGACGAATACCGGATGCAACGTGTAGATCTTGCTGAAGTCGAGATCGTGATCGCCGAGAAACCGCACGCACTCGTGACCGATGCCGCCAACGGTACGCGCCGGTTCGCATTGTCCGCCGAGCAGGCCAGCTCCGCTGCCCTCGACGCCGAGCAGCGCCGCGCCGTGGCGCGACTGGCACTCGCTGCCGAGCAGCATTTCGGCTTCCCCCAGGATATCGAATGGGCCTGGCAGGACGGCAGGCTGTACCTGCTGCAGTCGCGCGCGGTGACGCGCATCCCCGCGCGCTGGACCCGCGACGAATCGGCAGAGCGCTTTCCCACGCCGGTCACCCCGCTGACCTGGGACCTGTGCGAAGCCGGCTTCCATGCCTCGCTCAACCACAGCTTCAGGCTGATGGGCCTGCCGCCATTCGGCGACAAATGGTTTGCCATGCGCGATTACTACATCTACGGCAATCAGAACGCGGTGCAGTTGTACAGCGGGCGCACGCCCACGCGCCTGCTCAAGGACGTGGCAAGCATCCGCGCCGCGCTGCCGCAGATCGCCACCCAGTTCGCCTGGGTGCAGGAACTGCCGGTGCGCTGGATGCGCGACCTGGACATGTATCTGATCGGCATCGGTGCGTTGATGCGTGAGCCGCTGGATGGCCGCCCGCTGAACGAGCTGTGGGACTACGTGCTGCGCATCAACGCGCTCGGCGCCAGCTACTTCCTGCCGAACATCGCGATCTCGCTGACCCAGCGCACACTGTACGTGGGTTTGCAGCAAATGCTGACACTGGCCCTGCCGGCCGAACAGGCACAGCGGGTGTTCGACCAGCTGCTGGCGGTGACCGACACCAAGACCGGTCAGGTCAACGCGGAATTGTGGTCACTGTCACGGCTGGCGCGCATGGATCCCGTGCTGCACGCGAAGCTGCGCAGGGAAACCGGTACCGAACTGCTGGCATCGCTGTCGGAGCACCCAGCGTTCCACACCGAGTTCCAGCGCTTGCTGGCTCGTCACGGACACCGCGAGCTGGATTTCGATGCATACCACCCGACCTGGATCGAGGCGCCGCAGATCGTGCTGGATCAATTGAAGATGCTGGTCGACCGACCCGATGAAGATCGCGCCGGAGCCGAGTTGCGGCAAAAGGCGGCGCAGGCGGACATGGAGCACACGGTGCTCGAGCATGCACCGGAGGAACTGCGCTACCTGGTGCACGAGGTGATCCGGCTGGCTCGTACCTATACCGCGCTGGACGATCTGGAGCACTACCAGACCACCCGCCTGCACCTGCCGTTCCGCCGTGGTCTGAGGGCAATCGGCGCGCAACTGGTCGAACGCGGCGTGCTGCCCGATCCGATGGATGTCTATTTCGTGCCACTGGCGATCCTGGATCATGCCCTGCGCAGTGGTGAGCTGGCCCCGATCATGCCGGCTGCGGCCCAGCACAAGGCCGGCTATCTGGCCGCCTGTGAGCGCACGCCTGACTGGATCCATGGCGAGGCCGAGCCGGTCGACATCGATGGCACCGACGTACTCAAGGGCCTCGGTGGCAGCCCCGGCATCGTCGAAGGCGAGGTGTACGTGGTGCGCAGCCCCGAGGATTTCCCGCACTTCCCGAAGGATGCGATCCTGGTGGCGCGCACGACGAATCCGGCATGGACGCCACTGTTCTACCAGGCCAGCGGCGTGATCACCGAAAGTGGTGGTCCGCTGTCGCATGGTGCAGTGACTGCGCGCGAACTCGGCCTGCCGGCGGTCATGAGCGTCCGCCACGTGATGCGTTTGCTGTGCAATGGCCAGCGGGTACGCATCGATGGCCGCAACGGAACCGTGCAGATCCTCAAGCAGCCTTGATCCATTCGGTGGCTTCGTCCAGTTCGGCACCGTGGAACAGACGGAACTGCCCCGGGATGGCAAAGCTGAATGCCGTGACCGTGGCGCGCAACCAGGGCACGTCGGTCACCATGGCGATGCGATCCCAGCCACTGAAATGACGCGCGCCGAGCTTGGCGTCGTCCCACATCGCGCCGACGTCGAAGCCGGTGAAGTCTTCAGCGGTGACATACAGCATGCGCAACTTGCGATTGAGGGCGAATGCCGCCTCGACATCGGGCACGATGACGCTCTCGTAGTCGGCCGACGTCACCTGACCGTGGGCGCGAAAACCGACGGTGCCGGCGGGTAGTCCTTCGATTTGTGCAATCACGATGATTCTCCTTGAATGGGCCGGGTGGCAGTCTGAATGATCCTGCGTGAAAGAAGCTTGACCGCGATCAAGCCGGCTCGATGTGCCGCAACAGCAGGCGCGGCGACTCGCGCCCCTGCCAGTCGTTGACGGTCAGTTCGTAGGCCGCCCGCAGACGCGCTGGCGGTGGCTGGCCGTGCCAGGCGTTGAACATGACGGCGTCGTGCATGGATCCATCACGTGGATCGCGCAGTTGCAGACGCAGGTGGCGCTCGCCCATCAGCTTCCAGCTGGCGCAATCGAACAGGTTGTCGAACAGCGGCTCGGGAAACGCCTGGCCCCACGGCCCGGCCAGGCGCAGCTGCCGGGCCAGCGCCAGGGTGGCGGCGCCGGGTGGCAGTTCGCCATCGGTGTACAGCAAGGCTTGCAAGCGCTCTGCAGCAATCAGCTCGCGTGCGATGGCATCGAATGCGGCGGCGAAACGCGGATAGTCCTCGGCCCGGAGACTGAGGCCCGCCGCCATCGCGTGACCGCCAAAGCGCTCGATCAGGCCAGGCTGGCGCGCATCGATCGCCGCCAGCGCATCGCGGACATGAAAGCCCGCAATGGAACGCGCCGAGCCGCGAAGGTGTTGTGTGTCGTCCTCGCTGGCCGGTGCGAATGCGATCACCGGCCGATGCAGTCGATCCTTCAGTTTCGACGCGACCAGACCGACCACACCGGCGTGCCACGACGGCTCGTACAGGGCCACGCCGATGGCGTCGATGTCGGTCAGACCAGCCACCATCTGTTCGGCCTCGGCGACCATCGAGGCCTGCAGATCGCGGCGTTCCAGGTTGATCGCATCGAGCTGCTCGGCACAGCGGCGTGCCTGCGCGGTGTCATCGGCGAGCAGGCATTCCACGCCCAGGCGCATGTCCTCCAGCCGGCCGGCGGCATTCAGGCGCGGGCCGACGGCAAAACCCAGATCGCTTGCAACCAGCGTGGCCATGCTGCGCTTGCCGGCCTCGACCAGGGCAACGATGCCGGCGCAACCACGACCGAGGCGCATGCGCTGCAGTCCGGCCTCGACCAGCACCCGGTTGTTGAAATCCAGCGGCACCAGATCGGCCACCGTGCCCAGTGCCACCAGGTCCAGCAGCGACGACAGGTCGGGCTTGCGCTCGGCAAACGCACCCTGTCCGTGCAAGCGCGCGCGCAGAGCCAGCAACAGGTAGAACATCACGCCGACGCCGGCCAGCATCTTGCTGGGAAAGGGGTCGCCGCGCAGGTTCGGGTTGACCATCGCGTCGCAGTCCGGCAGTTGCTCGCCGGGCAGATGATGGTCGGTAACGATCACCCGGATGCCGCGAGCCCTGGCCGTCGCCACGCCGGCCACGCTGGCTACCCCATTGTCGACGGTCACGATCAGTTGCGGTGAAGGCTGCATCGACGCCACGAACGCCGGGCTCAGCCCGTAGCCGTGCACGAAGCGGTTGGGGATGGCGTAGTCGACGCGC
>JAJXYE010000269.1 GCA_021780735.1 Pseudomonadota bacterium
GGCTACCTGCCGCAGGAAGCCTCGGTATTCCGCCGCCTCAGCGTGGCGGACAACATCATGGCCGTACTCGAGCTGCGCCAGGGACTCAACGCTCAGCAACGCGACAGCGAACTGGAAAGTCTGCTCGACGAACTGAAGATTGCGCATATCGCCAGCCAGAAAGGCATCAGCCTGTCCGGCGGCGAGCGGCGCCGGGTGGAGATTGCCCGTGCCCTGGCCGCGCAGCCGCGCTACATGCTGCTTGACGAGCCGTTCGCCGGGGTCGACCCGATCTCGGTCGGCGAGATCCAGCGCATCGTGCGACACCTGAAGGAACGCGGCATCGGCGTGCTGATCACCGATCACAACGTGCGCGAAACCCTGGGCATCTGCGATCGCGCCTACATCCTGAATGAAGGCGAGGTGCTCTCTCGCGGTACCCCGGCACACATCCTCGCCGACGAAAAGGTGCGCGAGGTCTACCTGGGACGCGAATTCCGCCTCTGACACAAGCTGTCGCGGCAATATCCGCAAGCTATGGTGGCGTCCACGGTCACGCGCTAGGATGGTGCCACGTCCATTCGACCTGGCTGGCATGAAACCCGCATTACAGTTTCGCCTCCACCAGCAGCTGACCCTGACGCCGCAATTGCAGCAGGCGATACGGCTGTTGCAGCTGTCGCAACTGGAGCTGGAAGCGGAGCTGCGCCAGATCGCCGAAAGCAACCCGCTGCTGGAGTTTGCCGAGGAAGCCGAGGACGAGGAGGCGGAAGACGCCGGCGCGGCTGAAACCGAATATCCCAGCGCCCAGGTGGCCAGCACATCGACCAGCAGTGACGGCGATGGTGATGAAGTTGTCGACTGGGCCGATGGTGGCGGCGTTGCCGAATCGCCGATCGACTTTTCCAGCAACAGTGTCGGCAGCAGTGCCGGCAGTCGCGGCGACGACGATTTCGAGCCGCAGAACGCCGCGCCGGAGACGCTGCAGCAGCACCTGCTGTGGCAACTCAACCTGGCCTCGTTCAATCCACGCGAGCACCTGATTGCGACCGTGCTTATCGATGCGCTCAATCCCGCCGGCTATCTTGGCGAGGGGATGGATGCCGTGCTGGCCGCCCTGCCGGCCGATCTGAACGCCAGCCTCGACGAGATCGAGGCGGTGCGGCGACAGTTGCAGGGTTTCGATCCGGCCGGGGTGGGCAGCCTGGATCTGCGCGACTGCCTGCGCGTCCAGCTGCAGCAGTTCGACCCGGATACACCGCAACGCGACCTGGCCCTGCGCATTGTCGACGAGGAACTCGATCTGCTTGCGCGCAATGACATCGCGCGACTGGCACGCCGGCTGCGTGCCAGTGCGGACGACGTGGCCGAGGCAGCCGTGCTGATCCGCAGCCTCGATCCCCGTCCCGGCGCGGCACTGGACACCACGCCGGTCGAATATGTGGCACCGGATGTGTACGCGCTGCGCGACGGCAGCCGCTGGCGGGTCAGTCTCAATCCCGACTCGCAACCGCGACTGGGCCTCAACCAGCATTACTGCGGCCTGATCGCCAAGGCCCGTGGTGAGGACGCGAGCTGGATGCGCGGCCAGCTGCAGGAGGCACGCTGGCTGATCAAGAGCCTGGAGTCTCGCGCCGAGACCCTGCTCAAGGTCGCCGAGGCGATCGTGCGCCGGCAGAGCGCCTTTCTCGACTACGGGCCCGAGGCAATGCACCCGCTGGTCTTGCGCGAGGTGGCCGAGGAAGTGGGCATGCACGAGTCCACCATCTCGCGCGTCACCACGCGCAAGTACCTGCATACCCCGCGCGGCACCTTCGAGCTGAAATACTTCTTCTCAAGCGGCGTCTCCACCGAGGACGGCGGCAGCGCATCGGCCACGGCGATCCAGGCCATGCTGCGCAAGCTGATCGACGCCGAGGATGTGCGCAAACCGCTGTCGGATCAGGCGATTGCCGAGGAATTGCAGAGCAAGGGAATCCAGGTCGCCCGCCGTACCGTCGCCAAGTACAGGGAGGGGCTGCGCATTCCCACGTCCAGCGAACGACAGCGCGCCAGTTGATCGGCGACACCGCCATCCGGGAACTTGGATATCGCATAAACGTTCCCATCCTGCAGAGAGAGAATGAATGACGATGTGCCTCGGCCCCACGCCGCGGCACGTCCACCCGCCGCGAAAAGCGGCACTGCAACACCAGAGGAGGCGCCCCATGCAATTCCAACTCAGCGGCCAGCAGATCGAAGTCACTCCTGCGCTGCGCGAACACGCCACCGCCAAGCTCGACCGCCTCACCCGCCTCGACGACAAGCTGATCAGTCTCGCCATCGTCTTGTCGGTGGACAAGCTCAGGCAACGCGCCGAAGGTACCTTGGGCGTGATCGGCGCCACCCTGCATGCCGAAGCCTATGAGGCCGACATGTATGTCTCCATCGATGTGCTGTTCGACAAGTTGGTCAACCAGTTGCGCAAGCATCGCGAAAAAGTCAGTGACAAGCATCAGCAGGAAGCGCGCGAGGCGCGTCAATACGGCTGAACCTGAATCGCGGCGCCACGCCGCGACGGCCTTGCGCTTCATCCCGGAGCGCAAGGCCGAAACGATCTGGCCAGGCCACCCTGCCGGCCGCCCCCTTCCGGATACACCCGCCCCTGCAAGCTGGCACAATGGTCACGCCGTCGCAGGCGCCCGCCGGGCGCATCGCGCGACGCCAAGGAACCCAGCTTGGATCGGATCAGCGCCCGACAACTGTTCGACAGCGTCCACGAACGCATGGCATTGCGCTGGCTGTCAGGCATGCGCGGCGAGGGGCGTGTGCTCGAACCCGGCAGCGCGCAGGCGCGCCGGCCCTCGCTGATCGGCTACCTCAACGTCATCTATCCGAACAAGATCCAGATCATCGGTTCGGAAGAGCTCAACTACCTCGACGGGCTGGACTCGCGCCAGCGCTGGGAGGTGATGCACAAGGTCGCCGCCTACCAGCCAGTAGCCCTGATCGTGACCAAGGATCAGACGGTTCCGGCCGATCTGCGCGAAGTCGCGGAGGAGACAGATACGCCGCTGTGGATCAGCCCCAAGCGCGGGCACGAGCTGCTGACCTATCTGCAGTACCACCTGGCGCGCATGCTGGCAGCCAAGACCACCCTGCACGGGGTGTTCCTGGAAGTGTTCTCGATCGGCGTGCTGATCACCGGCGAACCCGGCTCGGGCAAGAGCGAGCTGGCGCTGGAACTGATCAGCCGTGGTCACCGGCTGGTCGCCGACGATGCCACCGAGTTCACCCTGATCGCTCCCGACGTGATCGACGGCACCTGCCCGGAACTGCTGCAGGATCTGCTCGAGGTACGCGGCCTGGGTGTGCTCAACGTGCGCGAGATGTTCGGCCACATGTCGGTGAAGTCGTCCAAGTATCTGCGCCTGGTGGTGCACCTCAAGCCGATGCGCGATGGCGAGGAAACCGACGCCCTGACCCGTCTGACCGGTGACATCGGGCATCGCCCGATTCTCGATGTGGCGGTGCCGATGATCACCATTCCGGTGGCCTCGGGACGCAACATCGCCGTGTTGGTGGAAGCAGCGGTGCGCAGTCACGCGCTGAAAAGCAAGGGTATCGACCCGGCACAGACCTTCATTGACCGGCAGGCGCATCAGCTGCGCCGACTGCCTCCATGGTGAATGCATGAGCACGCACAAGACCTCCTTGCTCAATCCGATGGTCGATCCGCACGAAATTCACCTGATCGTGCTCACCGGCATGTCCGGCGGCGGCAAGACCGTGGCACTGCGTGCGCTGGAGGATCTGGAGTTCTACTGCGTCGACAACCTGCCTTCGGCCCTGCTGCCGCAACTGGTCAATGCGGTGATCGGCGCCGACAGCGGCCAGCAGCAAAGGCGCATTGCGGTAGGTGTGGACGTGCGCAACCGCGGTGCCGACTTTGCGCACATGCCGAGCGTGCTGTCGGAGTTGGCCGCTGCCGGTGTGCAGGTGCACATGATCTTCCTGGACTGCCGTGACGAGGTGCTGATCAAGCGCTACTCGGAAACCCGCCGGCGCCATCCGCTGGCCGCGCACGGTCTGTCGCTGGCGGACGCGATCGTGGAGGAGCGCCGGCTGTTGCGCCCGCTGATCGCGATTGCCGAAAAGGTGATCGATTCGAGCGAGCTCAACGTGCACCAGTTGCGCCGACTGATCGCCACCGGGTACGCCCAGGCCACCGAAGGGCTCACCCTGATGTTCCAGTCGTTCGCTTTTCGCCGCGGCCTGCCGCTGGACGCCGACTTCGTGTTCGACGCGCGCTGCTTGCCCAACCCGCACTGGCAACCGCATCTGCGGCCGCTGTCGGGCAAGGACGCGCCGGTACGCGATTTTCTCGATGGCGAGCCAGTGGTCGGCGAATATTTCGCCGATACCGCGCGCTGGCTGGACGCCTGGCTGCCACGCTTCGAGCAGGACGACCGCAGCTATCTGACCGTCTCGATCGGTTGCACTGGCGGCCGGCACCGTTCGGTCTATCTGGTCGAGAAGCTCGCTGCGTACTATCGCGATCAGCGCGCCGGCGTGCTCATCTTCCACCGCGAGCTCGCATGATGAACCTGCGCACCATCACCACGGAGCAACAGGCATGAGTGTCGGCGTGCTGCTGATGACCCACGAAGCGGTCGGCAAGGCGCTGATCTCGGCCGCCCACCATGTGATGCCGAACTTGCCACTGCGGGTACTGGCCGTGGAAGTGCCGCCGCAGGCGGATCCGGAGGTCATGCGCGCGCTCACCGCCCATCACGCACGCGATCTCGACCAGGGCGCCGGCGTACTGGTTCTGGCTGATCTGTATGGCGCCACGCCATGCAACATCGGCCTGTCGCTGGGCGCGCTCGGCGTCCATCTTCGCTGCGTATCGGGGCTGAACCTGCCGATGCTGCTGCGCGTACTCAACTATGCGGAAAAACCACTCGACGAACTGGCCGAGATTGCGGCCAGCGGTGGCCGCGGGGGAATCTTCATTGACCATGCTTGAACGAGAGATCGTCGTTTCCAACAAGCTCGGCCTGCACGCACGCGCGTCGGCCAAGCTGGTGCAACTGGTGCAAGGCTTCAAGTCCAGCGTCTGGCTGGTCAGCAAGGGCCGGGAGGTCAACGCGCAGAGCATCATGGGCGTCATGATGCTGGCCGCCGGCATCGGCACCACGCTGACCCTGCGCGCCGATGGCCCGGACGAGGAGGCCGCGCTGAGTGCGGTGGCCGATCTGTTCGAGCGAAAATTCGACGAGGGAGCATGAGGATGAGGCGGAAAATCGGAAACAGTGCACAGGGAACGGTGAAGGCGTCGCGACCGCCACGCTGGCGGGACGCTGCTGTTCCCGGCTCCCTGTTCCCCGTTCCCGGCTCCGCAGGAGCCCATCCGTGAGACAGGTGCTGAGCGGCACGGTGGCTGCCCATGGCATGGCACTCGGTCGTGCCCGGCTGGTGCAGCCCAGCCGCTACTCCGTCGATACCCGGCCGCTGGCCGAGGAAGAGATCGAAGGCGAACTGCATCGGCTTCACCACGCGCTGGATACCGCCAGACTGGAGCTGCGCGAGTTGCGCGGCAGGCTGCACGGCGCCCTGGCGCGCGAGGTCAACGAATTCATCGACGCCCACACGCTGCTGCTCGACGACCCGGAACTGTTGCGCGGGCTGGATGACCTGGTGCGGATCGGCCATTACCGTCCGGGCGCGGCATTGCAGAAGCAGCGTGATCGCCTGTCTGCCGTGTTCGAGGCGATGGACGATCCGTACCTGCGCAGCCGCAGGGAAGACGTCGAGCAGGTGATCAACCGGGTGATCTCGGCACTGCAGCGCCAGACCAGTCCGGAAGAGCGCAAGCTCGCCGCGCGCGTCGGCGAGATCCTGATCGCCGACAGCATCGCGCCGGGCGACATGGCGCAACTGGCCGGCAACGGCCTGCTCGGCGTGGTCGGCAGCTCCGGCAGCGCCTACTCGCACAGTGCGATCCTGGCACGCAGCCTGGGTCTG
>JAJXYE010000141.1 GCA_021780735.1 Pseudomonadota bacterium
AAGGTATTAGCACTACCATCTAAACAGGGTAGGTTCCAAGTTGGAAAATAAATGATAACCGATCAATTTAATTGCCGTCACCGAATAGACCGCCCCCAGTTCTCGGTAACAGTCTGGATCTGCGCTACAAATTTTTCCAAGTGCTCGTCGGGTTTGGTAGTTGCGGGGTTCTTTCTGGCCATGGCGATGCACTAAGCGAAAAGCTACATGTTGCCACGGCGTACTGGCTCTGACCTACGGGCGCCCTTGCCTGGGTTAGTCTCCTCTTGGAAGCAGCATGTTTTGACGAACCCAGATGTTGGCAACGCGCTGTGCGATTCCTATCGGGTTTCTGGAAGTTCAGCAACTGTTGCTCGCGGACGTTTTCGAAGAAACGGAACCACAGGGGAGATCGGACATGTTCACCAACGAAGCCTTGGCAAAACACCTCACCGGCACGCCGGGCGAAACCCTCTTTCACCAGCCCGTGCATGACCTCTTGGCGTCCATTGAGGATCAGTTCAAGGCCGAGGGGCTGCGAGCTACGTTGAACCTGATGGGCAATTACGGCGATGAGCGCTCGAAGGTGCTGATGGCGGCGCTCGCCAGCGAGGCGGTTATCGATATGCTGATTGCCGCAGTGTTGCCGGGCTACGAGAAAGAGTTCCTTGAAGGAAACGACAGGGACATGACGTTCAGTCTGAAGATCAAGCTGCTGAAGGCATTGGCCGTGGTGCCTAGGCATCTTATTGAGGCGGCTGACCTCGTTCGCGCGATGCGCAACGAATTTGCCCACAATCTCCGCGTGGACACGCTGGCCGACCTGACGGACCAGACCAAGACAAGGGGCAAAGGCAGCAAGGTAATCGGCAAGCTGTGTGGGTATTACGAGCGGCAAAGCCTAGAGCCGAAAGATCAGCGCGAGGAACGAGTGCATGTCTTTGATGCGATCTCGTTGATTGCAACTGCAGGCCTGGCGGGCTACCTCCCCCTCGTGCGTGACTTGAATGCCGCGATGCGCGATCCGACCTTCGAAGCCAAGTTGCGCCGACGGGCCGAGAAACGCCTCAACGAGGCCGCTAAGGCCGTTCTGGCGCATGTGCAAGCGCCCCCGCCATTGGGCAGCGGTGGGCAGCTGGGCGGCTACGAGACGGGCGGCGAGGCGGTCGGCCTACCGGAATAAGCCGGACGGGCCGAGCTGCGCTCGGACGGGTCAAGAGTCGCCTCGCACTTATGTTGGCCGTTCCGTTATCCATAAGTTGTCCGCAGCCTGCGAATCATAAGATGTTCATCCGGACAATTTATGGGTTCGTGGCTAACGTTGATGATCCGGCGTGCCCGCGGGCCACAGAGCACCTTGGTTGAGAGAACCCCAAAGCGTTTTGCGGATGAGGCCCGTGCCTTGGTCCAGCACCTGCTCGTTGGATTGAATTTTCCCAGCACAGTAAGCAGTCCGCCCCCAGGAGGAGACTAATTCGGCGGTCTGGATCTTTGATCGAAAACCGTCTTTCCCTACCCCCGATAACACCGACTAATCACTCCCCTTCGGATCCGTTGTGGCCAAAATGAGAGATGGTCTCGCTGCGAGAGCGGAGCTTTGCGTACTCCACGGTGGTGAGCGCAATGACCAACAGGTCAAACAGCGTCAGCGCCAGATAGCTGGCTGATAGACTCGTCGCGGCCATGTAGTAGATCTGGTACGCCGCGAACAGTGCGGTCAGCACGATCAGTCCTGGGTAGGCCCACAGTCGGCCACGCACGATCTCCACCAACACGACCAGCTTCGTCACTCCATGCGAAAGCAGATACAAGGCCGCGAACAGCATGGCGTGCTGCTGAAAGTGGGTTGCCCAGCGCAGGATATGCACGGCGAAAAAATCGTGCGGATCCTCGCGGAGCTCGGGAGCCACGAGAGCAGCGACCCTGCCCTGCAACCATTGTGGATCGATCAGCAGCAGCCACAAGCCGCCCACCACTTCGCCCAGGGCATCGATGGCCTTGAGCACGAGAGCGATTGCGAACGCCTTGTCGGTCGCTGTTTGCGTGGATAGGTATCGCATGCGCCGCTCGCCAATCCTGCAACTGAAGAGCCCGGCCGGGGCCGGGCTCCTGTCCGAACCAACCGTTCAAGCTCAGTCGCCATCATCGTCGTCGTAACGTCGTCCGTAGGGTGCGCCGTACACGACCGTTCGCGTGACCACTGGCGAATCTTCGTAGATCACCCTGGTGGGCCGACGATAGACCACCCTCGGCGAAGCTTCGTAGTAACGGGGAGCTGGAGCAACGGCACCGTCGATGAGGCCATCCACCGCACCAGCGACTATCGCGCCTGCTATCCACTGGCCACCGTCCCTGTCGTCGCCGCGACGCCATCTGTCGCCATCGCGACGCCATTCATCACGATCGCCATGCCAGTCGCCGCGATCGCCATGCTGCCAACCATGCTGATACCGATCGCCGTGACCCCAGTGATCATGGGCCGATGCGCCCAGCGGCATGGCGCACACGGTGGCAACTGCCAGTCCGATCAACATTTTCTTCGCAACCAAGTGCTTGACCATGACGAACCTCCGTCGGCTTTGTCTCGATGTCCGGCTTTCGTACGTCATGCGAGCGGAGGATTCAGCCGGTCGATCCACCACGCCGAGCGAATGATCGACATCACCATTCAACTCGTTTCGCATGGTTCCTAGATACATCCAGTATCTTATGGGTCACTTAGCTGTGTGCGGACCGACCGGCGCTGTACAGCTGGCAGTCACCGTATAACCAGACGCGCTGCCCTTCCCTGCAGAGCGAGTCCGCATCGCATGTGGTCGCTTGGCACATCTTGCTCGCCTCCAGTGCCGGCCATTGCTGGTTCACTTACCGCCGATAACCAGCACTAATCGCCCTGACTAGACGTCAGCAACCGGCCAAAACGAGACTGCGAACGTCAACAAGTGGTCACCATGTTGGTCGGCACCTTGGGCGTGGCGGGTATATTCGAAGCGATCCGATCAAACGATGCTGAGCAACTGAAACAGCGCCGTGCTTCGTTTGAGGGATTCCGGTTGACCATGGCGAGCGTCTCGGTGAGCTGCCTGCAGCTGGTGCCGATACGAACCGGAGCAGTCACCCAAAGGCCGATTCAGCCATCGCCATGGCCAGTTACTTCGCTCGACGCCGCCATCCCTTCCTTCCATCCAATATCCCTTGACCGATCAGAAGCTGTAGTTGACCGACGTCCCAACACCCCAGTCTGGGCTGCCGTTGGTCATGCCGCCGGTGGCCTGCCCCTGCAGTCGCAGGCGGTTGTTGAATTTGTGCGCCCAGTAGGCCGTGACCTCGCTCTGGGCCGCGCCGCCGATGGCGATCCGCTGCCGGTAGTTGTAAGCCACGCCCACGTTGTCGTTGCCCGCAACGTGGTAGTCCATACCGGCGTTGGCCTGGATGCCGCTTTCGAGCTTGATGTACGGCGAGCTGCCGTAGTAGGTCCAGCCGACGCCGCCGAACGGCGTCCATTTGCCGAGGGTCTTGTACGTATCCAGCGAAACGGCGTAATCGTTCGCGCCGGTACCCAACCCCTTGTTGGCGTCAGCCGTGCCGAATTTGACCTTGCCGGTGGCAACCAGGCCGAAGCTGCGATCGACACTGGAGAGCAGGCGATAGCCGGCCGTAGCCACCACGTCGCCTGCGCCGGAGGCCGAGCTGCTGCTCGGCGATGTGCCTCCAGCCGGCGATCCCCCGCTACCGAGAAGTTGGTCGAGGCCGCGGCCGAGCGGATTGGTGTTATCCACCGGGCCGGTGCCTGGAATGACGTTGCCCGCCCCCCGAACGTGGACATAGGGGATGGACAGACCAAAGGTCCAGCGATCGCTCTGGTAGGTCGCCGTGAAGGGAGCTGACCAGATCTCGGTGGTGACGTCGGTGCCATAGTTGCCGCGGCTGTAATTGGTACCGGTGCCGATGGTGAAGCCGTCGGTCGCGCGGGCCGCTGGCACGCCGATCAGCAGCGCGCCGCCGATCACCATCCAGTTCATGTGCTTGCGCATGCTGTGGATTCCTTGTGTTGGCACATCGAAGGGCCCAACAGGGGCCGGGTCCTTCCATGCGTGTGACAAGAGGAGGATCGACCGCCCGGACATGCCGGGCGGCGATCGGGACACCGAGGGATCAGTGCTGCCGGGCAGTCAGATCGGTGCCGGCGCGGCCATCGGCTTGCGCTGACGCGGAAACGCCGTGGCGCGCCGAGCCGCGTGCGCCGACCTTGCCGCTGCCGTTGGCCGAAGCATGGCCAGCGGGCGCAGCGCCGATCAGCGGCAGGTCGCTCGCGCGGTTGCTTGCGTTGCCACTGGCCGCGCCGGAGCCCGACAGATCGACCGACATGTCCTTGCTGCCGCCGATGCCATGGCTTACCGGCGAGACCAGATCAGGCTTCGCGGCGCTCGCGCTATCTGATTGCTGATTTGGAGTACCGGCACCGGCGGCAGCAGTGTGTGACGCGTTGCCGGCCACGCTGGCGGCGAGCGACGAGGCCGTCGTGGCTGAATGCACACCGCTAGCCGCAGTTGCCTTGGCGGCGTCGGCTGCCCTTTGCACGCGGCCAGTCACCTGGCCAGCTGCGCTCTGCGCCCGGTTAGCAGCTCCAGCAGCACCGTTCCTGATGGTCGAGATGCCCGACTGCGCCTGACCACGCGTCTGTCCCACCGCGCTGGATGCCGCATTGCGGACTGCATTGGTATCAACCGCACCGGCAGCGGAACGACCCAGACCGGTCGCGCCATTCAGCACGGCGTTGCCGGCCTGACCGGCGGTGACGCCGGCGGCTCCGGTGAGTTGAGCAGCGGTGGCCGCGGTGGCCGAACCGTTCGCCTGGCCAGCCGCACGCGTGCCGGTACCCAGCGCCGACGAGGCGGCGGAGGCGGCGCGGTTGCTCAGATGTCCTGTGCGATCCTGCACGCCCGTCTTGCTGGCGTCAGGAATGTTGATGCCGCCGGCGCCATGCGCGGAACCGCCGACCTGACCCATGGCGGAGTTCATGGGACCGATCAGGCCGCCGCTGAGGGCACCACCGAGACCGCCACCACCCAGCACCTGGGCATGGATGGGGGCCATCAGTACCAGCGCGAACGCACCGGCGATCAGGGTCAGGTTGAGAGACTTGTGATTGAGAGTCTTGTGGCTCATGGGGGACCTCCTGCCGGCGGTGAATCCGCGGCTTGCAAGGTCCATTACGTCCCGACCTGGGGAATCCTTCCATCGATTCCGGCGGTGCTTGGATATCGTTCAGATTCAGGGCGACAGCAGGCCATAGCCATAGCGCGGGTCGCGGCCCGGCGCACCCAGATCTCGGGCCTGGCCGGCCAGACTCTGCAGCACCTCAGCCGCCGCGCCCACACGCGGCACGTCCACCAACTGCCCTGCCCTGCGCGCCACGATCGGCGCGGCGAACGAGGTGCCGCGCATTGCACGGCGTCCGCGACCGACCACTCCCAGGGCGCAGAACGCGACCTGCTCTCCACTGCCGGACTCCGGCAGAATGTGGTTGTGCGTGTCGACGCCGCTGACACCGATCACGCCCGGGTAAGCTGATGGGAACAACGGTGGCGCCGCGGGTCCGTCGTTGCCGACGGCGGCCACCAACACGTGGCCGCGAGCGATCATCGCCCGCACCGCGCGTGCGAGCACCGGGTTGTCGGGACCCACCAGACTGATATTGATCACCGGCACGCCTTCGCGCGCCATCCAGGCGAGCGCCTCCACCAGGCTCGAGGTAGTTCCGCCCACCGCATCGCCACACCACAAATCTGCGGCATACAGCGTGTCAGCATCGCCATCGATCAGGCGCTCGGCTACCGCGGTGCCATGTCGCGACTCAGTCGGCCTGGCGCAGCCATGGTCTTCGATGTGAGCGCGCGCCAACGCCGGGTCAGACGGGTCGACACCGCCATCGATCAATCCGATGCGTCGGGGAGATCGGA
>JAJXYE010000337.1 GCA_021780735.1 Pseudomonadota bacterium
TCGCACGGGCGCTTGCGCCGTGTCGGAACCGATGAGCCGGGCGCATGCGCCGGGCCATGCCGAACATCTGCCTGGCGCAACTGCGCAGGATGATCCGGTCGGCGGCAAGTTCCGTCCGCAGGGCACGCATGGCCTGGTCGACCGCTGCCCGCTATTCGCGCACGGTTTTCCATCCGTTGATGACCAAGGCAGGCAGGATGCCGACCAAGACCGACAGGATCTGCACGGCGATTTCGGCAAGGCTTATGGTTTCGCGCCGGAACCTGGAGGCCCTTGCCCGGGGCGGTGAGCCGGCCTCATCGGCCGGCGTCGGGTCGGTCAATGCCACGAACACACGACCTTGCCGCATTGACCGGCATCCATCAGGTCGAAACCCCTCTGGAAGTCGTCGATATTGATCTGGTGGGTGAGCACTTTCTGCAAGGGGAAACCGGTCAGTACCATCTGGGTCATCTTGTACCAGGTCTCATACATCTTGCGGCCGTAGATGCCCTGGAGGGTGAGCCCCTTGAAGATCACCTTGTCCCAGTCGATGCCGGCGCCGCGCGGCATGATGCCGAGCATGGCGACCTTGCCGCCGTGGTACATGCATTCGAGCATGTCGCTGAATGCACGCGGGTTGCCGCTCATCTCCAGGCCCACATCGAAGCCTTCGATATGCAGGTCCTTGACCACGTCTCGCAGCGACTGGTTGGCCACGTTGACGACGCGGGTGGCGCCCATGTCGGCAGCCAGCTTCAGGCGGTAGTCGTTGACGTCGGTGACCACCACGTTGCGCGCGCCGACGTGCTTGGCGATGCCGGCGGCGATGATGCCGATCGGGCCGGCACCGGTGATCAACACGTCCTCGCCGATCAGGTCGAATTCCAGTGCGCAGTGTGCGGCGTTGCCGTACGGATCGAAGAATGCCGCCAGCTCGGAGGGAATCTGATCCGGGATGGGCCACAGGTTCGACGCCGGCATGCTCATGTATTCGGCAAATGCGCCGTTGCGATTCACGCCGATGCCGATCGTGTTCGGGCACAGGTGCTGGCGACCGGCGCGACAGTTGCGGCAGTGGCCGCAGACGATATGGCCTTCGGCAGAGACGCGATCACCGATGCTGTAGCCAGTCACGCCCTGGCCCATCTCGACTATGCGGCCGACGAACTCGTGGCCGATGGTGAGGCCGGGCTTGATGGTGCGCTGGCTCCACTCGTCCCATTTGTAGATGTGCAGGTCGGTGCCGCAGATCGCGGTCTTCTCCATCTTGATCAGCACCTCGTTCGGGCCGACCTCGGGCAGGGGTACCTGTTCCATCCAGATGCCTTGTTCGGGCTTGCGCTTGACCAGGGCTTTCATCGTCTGCGACATGGGGTGTCCATTGCTGCGCCCGCGGAGCGGGCAGGGTAGCGGGAATTATAAGTCCTGCCTGAGCGTTCGCGCCGTTCGCCCGCGCCGGAGTGTTGGTGGAGCACGGGGTGCATGGCTGGTCGCAGGTCGACGCGGGTCCTACACTTTCGCGATGCCGCTCGATACCCGCCCCCTGGCGATCTTCCTGATGGGCCCGACCGCGTCGGGCAAGACCGCGCTGGCATGCGAACTGAGCGACCGGTTCGAGCTGGATCTGCTCAGCGTGGACTCTGCCCTGGTCTATCGGGGCATGAATATCGGCAGCGCCAAACCTGATGCGGAGAGCCTCTTGCGTTACCCGCATGCGCTGGTGGATATCCGCGAGCCGGAGCAGGTGTATTCGGCGGCGGATTTTTGTGCCGATGCCAGGCCACTGATGCAGCGAATCAGCGGACAGGGCCGGGTGCCGCTGCTGGTTGGCGGTACCAGCTTGTATTTCCGGGCATTGCAGCAGGGTTTGTCGGAGCTGCCCGAAGCCGACCCGGCTACCCGCGAACGGTTGGCCGCCGAAGCGCGGCGAATCGGCTGGCCCGCAATGCACGCGCAGCTGGCCAGACGGGATCCGGTCGCCGCACGGCGCATCGGCTGCCATGATGCGCAGCGCCTGCAGCGTGCGCTGGAAGTGATCGAGTTGACCGGTCGACCGCTGTCAGAACTGCAGCGCCATGGCGCGAATCGGATATTTCCCTGGCGGGTACTCAAGCTGGCGCTGTTGCCGCCCGATCGCGCCCTGCTGCATGAACGCATTGCCCAGCGATTCGACGCGATGCTGGCGGCGGGCCTGCTTGACGAGGTCCGCACGCTGCGCAAACGGAGCGGAATTCACGCCGAGCTGCCAGCAATACGTGCGGTTGGCTACCGTCAGGCCTGGGAGTACCTGGAAGGCCAGTCGACGCCTGCACAATTTCGTGACCGAGCCATATTTGCCACCCGCCAGCTGGCCAAGCGCCAGATTACCTGGCTCCGCAGCGACCATGGCGCCCGCTTGTTCGACCCCGACGATGCCGGGCTGGTGGCTCGGGTGGAGGGCGCGGTTCGACTGTTTCTCCATGCAGGCGAGCAACCGCCGCCACGATGACGTTCGCCGAAGGCGTCGTCCGGAGCCGCCGCCGTGACTCCGACCGCCATCCCGGCGCGATATGCCCCTTTCATCAGCCGTTTGAAAGCAGTTAACATCCTGAACATGTTGGGCCGGGGCGCTGCGGCGTTTTTTCTCCGGTCTGTTCGTGGCAAGGGGAGAACAAGAAATGTCCAAAGGGCAGTCGTTGCAGGATCCGTTCCTTAATGCGTTGCGTCGTGAGCGGGTACCGGTGGCCATCTATCTGGTCAACGGCATCAAGTTGCAGGGTACGGTCGAGTCGTTCGACCAGTTTGTGGTGCTTCTGCGCAACCAGGTAAGTCAGATGGTTTACAAGCACGCCATCTCCACCGTGGTGCCCAGCCGCAATGTGCGCATCGCCAACGGCCATGACGAGCATGAGCATCATGCTGAAGCGGCAGCGGGTTCTGCCGACGCAGGCGCTTGATACGGGGGGCATTCGCCCGCATTGAGTGGGATTGCTCCCGAAGGATCACGCGCAACCGTGTTTGACCGACAAAAGAAAGGCGATCGCGCCGTGCTGGTGCTGCCGCATTCGCGCGGTGAGGGCGATGCGGTTCGGCGTGCCGAGGAATTTGCCGAGTTGGTGAGATCCGCGGGGGCCGAGATTCTCGAGGCCATTCCCGCCCGCGTCGAAGATCCCAACCCGCGGTTTTACATTGGCAGCGGCAAGGCGAACGAGGTCGCCGAGGCGGCGCGTGCGCTCGACGCCGACCTGGTGCTGGTCGATCACCTGCTCACCCCGGTGCAGGAGCGCAATCTCGAAAAGCATCTGGGTATCCGGGTGGTTGACCGTGCCGGACTGATTCTCGACATTTTTGCGCAGCGCGCACGTTCGCACGAGGGCAAGCTGGAAGTGGAGCTGGCCCAGCTCAAGCATCTGGCCACGCGGCTGGTGCGCGGCTGGACCCATCTCGACGCACAGCGCGGCGGTGCCATCGGTAACCGTGGCCCGGGCGAAACCCAGCTGGAAACCGATCGACGCCTGCTCGGCGAACGCGTCAAGATGCTCACCCGGCGCCTGCAGAAAGTGCAGACGCAGCGTGGCCAGCAGCGTCGTGCGCGGCTGCGCAATACGGTGCCACGGGTGGCACTGGTCGGATATACCAACGCCGGCAAGTCGACCCTCTTCAATGCGCTGACTACGGGCGAGGTTTACGCCGCAAACCTCTTGTTTGCCACGCTCGATCCCACGGTGCGCAAGCTGGACGATCTGTCCTGTGGGCCGGCTGTACTGGCCGATACGGTCGGATTCATCCGCGAGTTGCCGCATGATCTGGTGGCGGCATTTCGCGCCACGCTGGCCGAGGCACGCGACGCCGATCTGCTGCTGCATGTCAGTGATGCCGCGGACGAGGAACGCGAGCGACTGCACCAGGTGGTCGACAAGGTGCTGGAGGAGATCGATGCCGGTGATGTGCCGCAATTGCATGTCATGAACAAGATCGATCTGGCTGGCAGTGAGCCACGCATTGATCGGGATGCCTCGGGCAAGCCGGTGCGTGTCTGGTTGTCCGCCGCGACCGGGGCGGGCCTGGATCTGCTGCGCAAGGCGCTGGGCGAGTTGCTGGGTGGCGAACGGGTGCAATCGGCGTTGCATCTGCCACTGACAGCGGGACGACTGCATGCGCGGCTGAAGGCGGCCGGTGCGATCAGCGGCGAAAGCGTGGACGAGCACGGCTGGCAATTGCACATCGATGCGCCGCGCAGCGTGATTGCTCCGCTCAGCGGGGGCGATGTGGCTGAGGCCATGCTGTTGCGGCAGCTGTTGATCACGCCCGAATGACGGTCTGCGGCTGCGGACGACGTCATTCGGCTCTGCTAGAATGGGCGTCGTTTGCGCGATTTACCCCGATGGAAAGTGCAGCTTGTCGGCAGGTTTGGCCGGCGCCGCCGATTCCCTCTGTATTCCGGCCGTGGTTGCCGGCCTCCCGACGCTTTCAAGGAGACTGACTGTGGCATGGAATGAACCAGGCAAGAGCGGCCAGAATGACCCCTGGAACCGCAAGCGTTCGAGCGGCAAATCACCGCTGGATGAGCTGCTCGACAAACTCCGGCGCGGTGGCGGCAGGCTCGGTCAGGGGCCCGGCAGCATCTTTACCGGCATCCTGGTTCTCCTCGTGGTCGGCCTGCTGTTCAGCAGTTACACCATTGTAGGCACGCGCGAGACCGGGGTGGTGCTTCGTTTCGGACAGTATTCACGCACCCTGTCACCGGGATTCCACCTGAAGTTTCCGCAGCCGATCGAGTCGGTCAAGAAGGTCGAGGCAACGCGCATCCGGTCGCTCAACGACAAGGTCGCCATGCTGACCCGCGACGAAAACATCATCACGATCGACTTCACCGTGCAGTACCAGGTGGATGATTCGCGCAAATACCTGTTTTCCCTGAATGATCCCGACGGAACCATCAGTGCCGCCGCCGAGGCTGCCGTGCGTGGCGTGATCGGTGCCAGTGACATGGATCAGGTGTTGTCAGCTGCCGGTGCGAATCTGGTGACCGAAGCGCAGACGGCCTTGCAGAAGACGCTGGACAACTACAACTCCGGTTTGCGCGTCACGGAAGTCAGTTTCCAGAACGTGGCGCCGCCGGACGAGGTGAAAGACGCCTTTGACGACGTCAACAACGCGCGTGAGGACAAGCAGAGTATCGAAAATGCCGCTCTTGCCTACGCCAGCAAGGTGGTTCCGGTGGCCCGAGGGGAGGCCGCCAGGATTGCCGCCGAGGCTGCTGGCTACAAGGCGGAGCGGATCGCACGCGCGCAGGGCGACACCGCCCGCTTCGATCTGCTGCTCGCCCAATACAAGGCTGCGCCGGAAGTGACCCGCAAGCGGCTGTGGCTGGAAACCATGGAGCAGGTAATGGCCAGGAACACCAAGGTGATCGACGGCTCCGATGGCCGCAACATCATCAACCTGCCTGCGCTGCCGGGTAGCGGCGATACGCAGGTCGGTTCGGCCTCGGTCGGGGCGATTCTGCCTCCGCCTGCGCCGACCAGCAGCAGCACCGAGAAGGGAGGGCAGTGATGAAGAAGATCACTTCCGCCATCATTGCGCTGCTGTTGATCCTGCTCGGACTCAACAGCATGTTCGTGGTCAGCGAGGGGCACAGCGCGTTGGTGCTGCAGTTCGGCCGGATCGTGCAGACTGACTACCAGCCCGGCCTGCATTTCAAGTTGCCGTTGCTGCAGCAGGTAATCCATTTCGACAAGCGCATCCTTTCGCTGGATGCGCCGCCCGAGCGCTATTTCACTTCAGAAAAGAAGAGCGTCAATGTCGACTTCTACGTCAAATGGCGCATCGTCGACAACGCCATGTACTACCGCGCCACGGGTGGCGATCAGCTGCAGGCGGCACAGCGCCTGACCCCGATCGTGAAGGATGCCTTGCGATTCGAGTTCAATGCACGCACCTTGCCGGACCTCATTTCCGGTGGTCGCAAGGACATCACCGAGCGGGTGCGCGCGCAGACCGATCTTTCGGCGCGCAAGAACCTCGGTATCGCCGTGGTCGATGTGCGGATCAAGCGGATCGACTTGCCCAACGAGGTCAGCGAATCGGTGTACAAGCGGATGCGCGCCGAGCGCCTTCAGCTTGCCAACGAGTTGCGCTATACCGGCCAGGAAGCGGCTGCAAAGATTCGCGCCGATGCCGATCGCCAGGCGCAGGTCTTGAAGGCGGATGCAAATCGGGACGCGGCAAAGGTGAAGGGTGAGGGCGATGCGCAGGCGGCTGCCATCTACGCGCATTCGTATAACCAGGATCCGGAGTTTTTCGCGTTCTACGGCAGCCTCGTTGCCTATCAGAAATCACTGGAGGACGGCAGGGGCGTGCTGGTATTGAAGCCGGACTCTGCTTTCCTGCGCTACTTCAACGATCCCTCACCGAAGAAATAGGTGGATGGGCGGGCCGGTTTGATCCGGGCCAGGCGCCTTGATGAGCCATGGATGGCGAGTGCAGTTACCGACGTCGCCCCGGCTGCGGGGCCATACACACTTGAGCGAGCATAAAATGGGTAAGTCAGTTGTCATTCTTGGTGCCCAGTGGGGCGACGAAGGCAAGGGCAAGATCGTCGACCTGCTGACCGAACGGGTCAGCGCCGTAGTGCGCTTTCAGGGCGGTCACAACGCGGGTCACACCCTGGTGATCAAGGGCAAGAAGACGGTGCTGCACCTGATCCCCTCGGGCATCCTGCGCGACGACGCGCTGTGCCTGATCGGCAATGGCGTGGTGTTGAGCCCGGCCGCGTTGAAGCAGGAGATCGAGGAGCTGGAAAGCAACGGCGTCGAAGTGCGCTCACGCCTGAAGATCAGCCCGGCAACACCGCTGATCATGCCGTACCACATCGCGGTGGACAAGGCGCGCGAAATCGCCGCCGGTGGCAAGGCCATCGGCACCACCGGCCGCGGCATCGGCCCGGCTTACGAGGACAAGGTTGCACGCCGCTCGATTCGCGTCGCCGACCTGATGTATCCGCACGAGCTGCCCGAGAAGATCCAGACTGCTGTCGAGTACCACAATTTCATCCTGACCCAGTGGCTGAAGGCTGAGCCGGTCGATTACCAGACCGTGCTTGATGACGCGCTGGCCTATGCCGAGTTCATTCGCCCGATGGTTGATGACGTCGCCACCATCCTGCACGACGTGCGCGCCGAAGGCAGCAACATCCTCTACGAAGGTGCGCAGGGAGCTCTGCTCGACATCGATCACGGTACTTATCCCTACGTCACCTCCTCCAACACCACCATCGGTGGCGCGCTGGCCGGAACCGGCGTGGGAGCATGCGATATCGACTATGTGCTGGGCATTTGCAAGGCCTACGCCACCCGCGTCGGTAGCGGCCCGTTCCCCACCGAGTTGCATGACGAGATGGGCGAAAGGCTGCGCAAGGTGGGCAACGAGTTCGGCGCCAGCACCGGTCGTCCGCGACGCTGCGGTTGGATCGACCTGGTCGCGCTCAAGCGCGCCACCCAGATCAATGGCATCAACGGCCTGGCCATCACCAAGCTTGATGTGCTTGATGGCCTGGAGACGATCAAGGTCTGCATCGCCTATGAATACCGAGGCAAGCGCCGCGAGCTGGCCCCGCTGGATGCGGACGGCTGGGACGAGTGCAAGCCGGTCTATCTGGAGTTTCCCGGCTGGGAAGAGTCCACCGCCGGCATCCGCGAGTGGAACAAGCTGCCACCAGCAGCCCGCGCCTACCTGCGTGCGGTCGAGGAGCTGTCCGGTTGCCGCCTGGCACTGGTCGCCACCGGTGCCGATCGTGAGGACACCATCGCACTGGACGATCCGTTCGCCTGAGCGCGAGTTGCACGAGTAAAGAAAAAGCCCCGTGAAAGCGGGGCTTTATCTGTCGCGGGCGGACGATTCAGGCGCCGCGGTTATGCGAGCGCATGGTTCGCTGCTTCTCGATCTGCCAGTCGCGCTGTTTCGCGGTGTCGCGCTTGTCGTGTTCCTGCTTGCCGCGGGCCAATCCGATCTCGACCTTGACCTTGTTGCCCTTCCAGTACATCGCGGTCGGCACGAGGGTATAGCCCTTGCGCTCGACGGCACCGACGAGCTGATCGATTTCCTTGCGATGCAGCAAGAGTTTGCGGGTGCGTCGATCCTCGGCGATCACATGCGTGGACGCGCTGATCAAGGGTGGAACCGAACAGCCAATCAGGTAGATTTCGTTCTTCAGGACGATGGCGTAACTGTCGCCAAAATTGATCCGCCCTGCGCGAAGCGCCTTCAACTCCCAGCCTTGCAGGGCAATCCCCGCTTCATAGCGCTGGTCGATGGCGTATTCGAAACGGGCGCGCTTGTTGAGCGCAATCGTGCCGCTCCCTTTGCTGTCTTTGTCCTTCGTCTTGGCCATGTCCGTTAAACTCGGGCGATGTTGCCCTGCAGGCGGGCTGTCCCGGCGGGAACGGCCTTATTGAAAAGTGCAGCCTTGGATGGCTGCTTCGTGCTTCTCGCATTCAAGGATGAATGCAAAAACTTCAAGGTTTTCCGTGATCGAAATTCGACGCAGCGCGCTGGTGAAGTATTCGCCAAAGCAGATGTTCGACCTGGTCAATCAGGTTGAAGCATACCCAAAGCGGTTCTCCTGGTGTGCCAATGCCGAGATCCTCGATCACGGGGACGATATGGTTGTGGCACGACTCAACCTGAAGTTCGCCGGTTTGCGCCAGAGCTTTACCACCAGAAATACGGTTGATCCCCCTCGGCGACTGCAGATGAGTCTGGTAGACGGTCCGTTCCGCAGCCTTGAAGGGGTATGGGAATTCATTGCGCTGGGCGATGCCGGTTGCAAGGTGACCCTTGCATTGGACTTCGAATATGCGGGGCGACTTGGCGGTGGTGCATTGAGGCTTGGCTTTCAGGGATTGGCCGGGCGCATGGTCGATGACTTCTGCCGTGAGGCCGAGCGCGTTTATGGCTGAGCACAAGGTTTCCGCCGAGATCGTTTTCGCCGGGGCAGGGCAGCCGATCCTGCGTCGCCGGGTCGAACTGGCCAAAGGCAGTACGCTGATGCAGGCGGTCGAGTTGAGCGGGATCGCCAGGATGCTTCCGGCAGGTACGATCGACGGCCGACGCATCGGCGTGTTTGGACGCCTGGCCCCAACCGAGCAGCTGGTACAGGACGGCGATCGCATCGAGATCTACCGTCCGCTCACACTCGACCCGATGGAAGCCCGCCGTCGGCGTGCGCGCTAAGGCGCAGATTCGGCGATGGCATGAGCTCCTTCCATCGCCGAAACCGGTCAATGTCCGCTGTCGGCGCCCTGGCCGAAGCCACCATCATTCTTCGCGGGTGCCTTGCTCTTGTCACCCTTGGTCTCGTTGACCGGATAGCCGGAGTTGTATTTCTTGCTCTCCTTGATCAACTGCTTGGCATCCTGCGCAAAAAAGTCGCCCTCGGTACGCACCAGCGTGTCGTTGTTGAAGGTCAGCTTGAGTGCGCGCACATGGATCGGCCCCCCTCGTGTTGATTGGGTGGACACATAATCCCAACGGCTGTGGTCGAATGGGGTACTGACCGAAGGCGTGCCCATCAACACCAGCACTTGATGTTTGGTCATGCCCGGCTTGAGTTGGGCCACCGTCTTCTTGTCGAGCAGATTGCCTTGCTGCACGTCGGGTGTATACGCGATATGACAGCCGGCGATGGAAACCGCCAGCATGGCGAAAACCAGCAGGGTGATCAGCTTTTGCATGCGTGTTGCGTCCGGGATCGTGAAGGTGTCGGATGATACACTACCGGCCTTGAAACGCCGTGTGTGGAGAGTTTCAGATGGAACAGGAAACCAAAGAGCTGCGCCGGGTTGGCCTCAAGGTGACCCATCCGCGCATGCGTATCCTGCAGATCTTCGATGAGGAGGGGGTGCGGCACCTGAGTGCCGAAGACGTCTACAAGAATCTTCTCGCCCATCAGGAAGACATCGGTCTGGCAACTGTCTACCGCGTGCTGACCCAGTTCGAGGCAGCGGGCATCATCGTCAAGCATAATTTCGAAGGCGGCCAGGCAGTCTATGAACTCGATCGGGGCAAGCACCACGATCACATGATTGATGTGGACAGCGGAAAAGTGATCGAGTTCGTCAGCGAGGAAATCGAGCGCCTGCAGCACGAGATTGCGGCGCGGCATGGCTATGTCATCGAGGATCACAGCCTGGTGCTCTATGTGCGTCCGGTGTCGCGCTCGCGCAAGACCTGACTGCCGGCACCGCGGCGGCCGTGCGCAGTGGCCCCAAACCCATGAGGCCGGCGCTCTTCAGCCCATAAAAAAGCCGCCAAGCGGACTCCTGTCCGCCTGCGGCTCATCCGCTACCTTGTCGTTGTGCTGACGCGGAAGATTTCCACGGCAGCCCTTGAACGTCCCTTGGGTAGCGGCGAAACGGCTTCCTGCCGTTGCTTTCAGGGCGGCCGTCCCCACGGCGACCCTGATCCGCCATCTCACGATGGCGGCTCCCCCACATCAATGACAAGATCGTAACGAGCTCTTCACGTTTTCGGTATAGGAATAATTCCTAGTCGTGGGGGCCGCCCGCGTCAATTTTTGTGCTGCTTCGCAGCAATATCCGCAGATGCACCCCCGAATGATCGGGACGCAAACGGAACTGTCCGCCGAGTGACGTTACCCGGTCGCGCATGCCTTGCAGGCCGCGGCCACCTCGAGGGAGTCGACTGGGCAAGCCAGTGCCATCGTCGCGCAGATCGAGCAGTGCCAGGGCGATGCCCTGACGCACGCCGATGCGCAGGCGCAACCTGAACTCACTGGCATGTGCGTGCTTGACCGCGTTGGTGGCGCTTTCCTGGGCCAGACGATAGATCGCGGTGCGCGTATCGTCGTCGAGCAGGCGGGGGTTGCCATGCAGTTCGGTGAGGTAGCGCATGCCGGCGGAGTTCAGGAGATCCCTGATCGGGCCTTCGTCGAGGGCACGCAGCAGGCCGAATTCATCGAGGACGGCAGGGCGCAAATCATCCAGGAGGCGATGCAGGGCACGGCGCATATGTCCGAGAATGGTGTTGATCGACGTGCTGATGTCTTCCATGCCGGCCTGGCGCAGCCTCACCTGGGCCAGCTTCACATGGGTCTGGATTGCCGTGATGTTCTGGCCCAGTTCGTCGTGCAACTCCGCAGCAAGGTGACGGCGCTGATCCTCCTCTGCCTGAAGGTTGCCTCGGGCAGCGTCGCGCAGCTGATGTGCAAGGTGATCAAGCCGGAGGTTGACGGCGCCCAGATAGACGTTCTGCTCAGCGACACGTTCGCTGCTGCGCCGGAGCGCGTCGGTAGCTGAGCCGAGCATCAGCGCACCGGTGCCGGCAACGGCCAGAAACAGATAAGCAGCCGCCGTCGATGGGGTACGCCCCAGGTGCTGGTCGACCAGGGTGATGCCGAGGCTGGTGATCAGCATGGCCAGGCTGGCACCGCGCCAGCCGTGACGGAACGCGAAGAAGAGAACCGGTGCCAACGACAGCACCCGCGCGAACTGCGGCTGCGGAGCGGCCTGGTTTGAAAGCAGCAGCAGGATCAACATCGCCGGCAGCATGACCAGCAACCCGTCCATCATGAGACGGGCCATGGCTGGTGGCTCGATCCGGCTACGCAACGCCATGATCATCAGCGGCACGATCAGCAGAATGGCCAGATAGTGACTGAGCAATTCCTGACCGACGACACGCATCATCAGGTCGGGCGACCCCGGCAGGCGCAGCAAGCTCAGCAGCGCGGCATCGACAGCGGTGGTCGCGGTGACCACCATGAGCACCGACAGCAGCATCCGCGTCACTTCCTGCGGACTATGCAAACTGGCATGCAGATGCATGCGCTTGAGTAGCCACAGGCATGCCGCCATGGCCAGCGGCTCAGGCAGCTTCAGGAGGAAATCACTCCAGCTCAGGGGTGTGCCCTGGATCAGGTCGATGCCGCTGCTGGCTGCCAGCTCGGCTCCGATCAGCCAGCCCCAGTATTGCGTCGGGGTGAGCAGCAAGGCGCCGAAGCGCAGGCCGTAGGTCAGCGTCCAGTATGGCTGCAGCGTGGGCCACAAGATCATCCACAGGAACAGATAGCCGCCCGCCAGGAGGGGGCCGGATTCGGGAAGGTGCAGGGATTTCGTGCGCATGGACGAATGGTACATGTGCGCTCCGGACCGGTGTCTGCGCCAGCTGACGTCAGGGCGGCTGTCGGCGGAACTTCATGAAACCCGTGGCAATGTGTCAGAGTAAGAGGATGTACAGCATCGTTCTGGTCGATGACCATGCCATTGTTCGCGAGGGCTTCAAGCGGCTGATCGAGATGGAGCCGGATCTCGATGTCGTGGCCGAATGCCGCAGTGCCGATGACGCGGTGGAAGCTGTCGCGCACTGGCGCCCCGATCTGGTTGCCCTGGATCTTTCTCTTCCTGACGGCAGCGGCTTGCCTTTGATCGAGCATCTGCTCAGTGTCTGTGCGCAAACACGCATCGTGGTTCTGAGCATGCATGACGGTGAGCCGTATGTATCGGAGGCGTTGCGCCGTGGAGCCAGTGGCTACGTCACCAAGGGGGTGGCGCCCGAAGAATTGGTCGCCGGCCTGCGCGCCGTGATGCAAGGTGAATGTTTCCTCAGTTCCGATCTGTGCCTGCGCCGGGCCGAACGACCGGATGAAGCGCTGGATCCGATCAACCGCCTGACGGCGCGCGAGCGTGAGGTATTCCTGCTGCTGGCTGGGGGACGCGCGCCAAAACAGGTGGCGGCGGAGTTGGGAATCGGTCCGAAAACCGTCTATATCCATCGCGCCAGCCTGATGGGCAAGCTGGGTGCGGGATCGGAACTGGATCTTTATCGAATGGCCACCGAGCGCGGTCTGTTGCGGCCTAACGGCTGATGCGATGCGGTGCCGGCCCGGCGGCTGGATCAGGCAGTTTGCGCCCGCTCCAGCATCTGCCTGGCGTGGGCGCGTGTTTCGCGGGTTATCTCGACACCGCCGAGCATGCGTGCAAGTTCATCACGGCGCCCGGCCTCGTCCAACCGCTCGACCTGCGTGCTGGTGGTATCGCCGTCGCTTTGCTTGCTTACCCGCAGATGGGCGTGGCCCTGGGCGGCTACCTGCGGCAGGTGGGTCACGCACAACACCTGGCGTTGTGTGCCAAGCGAGCGCAGCTTCTGTCCCACGACCTCGGCAACTGCGCCGCCGATACCGCTGTCGACTTCGTCGAAAATCATGCTGCCGACGGTGTCCTTGCCCAGTGTGGCGACCTCGATGGCCAGGCTGATGCGCGCCAGCTCGCCGCCTGAGGCGACCTTGCGCAGCGGCCGCGGCGGCTGCCCCGGATTGGCGCTGACCAGCAGCTCGCACCGCTCGCGCCCCTGCGGATCCGGCTCTTCGCTGACGATCGGCTCCAGTTCGACCTGCAACTGCCCGCCAGGCATGCCAAGTTCGGTCATCAGCAGACTGACCTCGCTGCCAAGCCGGGCGGCGGCAGCTTTGCGTCCCGCACTCAGTGCCCTGGCTGCCTCGTCGTAGTCGTGGAGCAGATGTTTGCGTTGCGCCGCCAGTTGATCGAGCGCTTCACCGGCATTTTCCAGCTCGGCCAGTTCGCTGCGCAGAGGGGCGAGCCGGTCGTACAGCTCGAGTACCGAAAGGCGGTGACGGCGAGACAATTCGTGCAGACGTGCCAGATGGTTGTCCGCTTCGCTGAAGCGTTCGGGGTCGAGGTCGACGTCCTGTGCGTAGTGGGTGAGGGCACCGGCGGCCTCGTCGAGTTCGATAGCCGCATTGCCAAGCAGTTCAAGCATCGGAGCGAGCCGTTCATCGAGCAGAACCAGCTTGCCTAGTTCGGCATGGGCCCGGCCGAGCGCGCGCCGCAGCGCATATTCATGCTCACCGTCGAGCAGTTCGACCACTCCCGCGCTGCCTTCAGCCAGTCGGCCGGCATGAGCCAGACGCTTGTGACTTGCCTCGAGCTCGGCCAGTTCGGCGGCGGGCAAAGCCCACTGCTCCAGCTCATTCAGCTCATGCCGCAGCAGCTCGATGCGCCGGTCTCTGTCGTCTCCGCCACTGAGTTTGCGCATGCGGGCACCGAGCTCGCGCCACTGCATCGCACAGTCACGAACCCGGCTCTGCGCGAGCTCGAGCCCGGCATAGGCGTCGAGCAGGCTCATCTGATGGGTACGGGAAAGCAGGGCCTGATGCTCGTGCTGACCATGGATCTCGATCAGCAGGGCCGCCAGTTCGCCGAGCTGGCGCGCATTGGCCGCTCGACCATTGATCCAGGCCTTGGAACTGCCTTCGGCGCGGATCACTCGACGCAGCTGGCATTCGCCGGCTTCATCCAGCTCCTCTTCCTGCAGCCAGCGCCGGGCCTCGGGCAGCCCGGACAGGTCGAATTCGGCGATCAGTTCGGCTCGATCGCTGCCGGCCCGAACCATGCCACTGTCCGCGCGTGCGCCAGCCAGCAGCATCAACGCGTCGACCAGCAGCGACTTGCCGGCGCCGGTTTCTCCACTGACCACGGTCAAACCCGCGCCGAACACTATCTCGGCGGCCTCGACCACGGCAAAATGACGAACATGTAGCGAAGTGAGCATGGGTGGGCAGATGGTGAGGTGGGAGAATTGTAACGGTAGCCCGCCGTGGCAGGACATGGCGTCTGCTTGCAAGCGGCGCGCGCAGACCTTATTTCTGTTCCGTCTCAGGAATTGCTACAACCCATGATCAATCCGTCAGGCCATGAACTCGATGCTCGCGCGCGAAGGCTGCTGCGTACGCTGATCGCCCAGTACCTGGTCGATGGCGAGCCTGTGGGCTCGCGCACGCTGTCGCGCTCGTCCGGGCTGGACGTCAGTCCGGCGACCATTCGCAACATCATGGCCGACCTCGAGGATGCCGGCCTGGTCGCCTCACCGCATACTTCGGCCGGTCGGGTGCCGACGCCACGCGGCCTGCGGCTGTTCGTGGACAGTCTGCTCGAATTGCAGCCCCTGCCACACGCCGAGATGGCGCGCTTGCAGAGCGAGATGGCGCCTGGCCCGACCACAACGCTTGATCTGCTGGGCAATGCTTCAACCCTGCTGTCGGCGGTAACCCGCTTTGCCGGGGTCGTCACCGTGCCGCGACAGGCCGATTTCCCGCTGCGCCACATCGATTTCGTGGCGCTGCCCGAGGCGCGCGTGCTGGTGGTTCTGGTCTTTACCGACAACCAGGTGCAGAACCGCATCGTGCAAATGGCCAAGCCGATACCGGGTCGCGAGCTGGAACAGGCGGCAAATTACCTCAATAGTCATTTCGCCGGCTTGCGCGTGGACGACATTCGTCAGCGTTTGCTGCGGGAGCTACGCGAGACAGGCAGCGAGTTGAACCGCCTGCTTGCCAGCACGATGGAGCTGGCCACGGCCTCGTTCGCGCCGCATCCAGGTGGCAGCGACGTGCTGGTGAGCGGCCAGACCAACCTGATGGCGTATTCGGAGCTGTCCGACCTGCAGCGCCTGCGCGAGCTGTTCGACGCATTCCAGCAGAAGAACGAGTTGCTGCAACTGATGGAGATATGCGCGAAAGCACCGGGCGTTCGCTTGTTCATCGGTGAGGAGTCCGGCTTCACAGTGCTGGATGGCTGCAGCGTGGTCACCGCCAGCTACGGCGCGCAGGGCAGGGTATTGGGTGCGGTCGGGGTCATTGGCCCGACCCGGATGGCATACGAGCGGGTGATCCCTGTGGTGCAGGCAACAGCCGGATTGCTCAGCGACGCCTTGAATCGCGTCGCGACGACCCTATAACCGCCACGGGAGACCAGGGTTGCGTAAAATTGGACGGCTGACGTTCGTGTCAGCCATGGACTTTCGTTTGGAGTGATGCATGCAAAACAACGACCCTCAGGCACACGACGACGTGGCTCCCGACCAGGGCGCAGCGGGTGAGTCCGCGACGGATCAGCTCGCGCAATTGCAGGCGCGCGTGGTGGAGCTGGAAGCCAGCAACGTCGAACTGCGTGAAACCGTGTTGCGTGAACATGCCGAACTGGAGAATCAGCGCAGGCGCCTGCACCGCGACCTCGAACAGGCACGCCGCTTTGCCAACGAGAAGCTGCTGAACGAACTGCTTCCGGTTTACGACGGGCTGGAGAGTGGCCTGGCGGTCGAGGGCGGGGATCTGGCTTCGATGCGCGAAGGCATCAACCTGACCCTGAAGGCCTTGCTGAAACTGGCCGAGAAACACGGCATGGCGCAGATCGATCCGCTCGGTCAGCCGCTGGATCCGGAGCGCCACCACGCGGTAAGCATGGTCGATGCGCCGGGTAGTGCCGCCGGCACCGTGGTCAGCGTGCTGCAGAAAGGCTATGTACTGAACGACCGCCTGCTGCGACCGGCGCTGGTTGCGGTAGCGAAGGATTGATACAAGCGCTCGCCGCAATAGAGCATTGGCGGGCAGCACCAACTTGCGGCACAGGCCTCGCCGGCATTGAATCGCCGGTACCGACCCCCATCTGAAAACCATCGCGGCCGCGGGGCCGAAAAATACTGGAGCATGAACATGGGCAAGATCATCGGCATCGACCTGGGTACCACGAACTCCTGCGTGTCCGTGATGGACGGCAGCACCACCAAGGTCATAGAGAATTCGGAAGGTGACCGCACCACCCCTTCCATCGTCGCCTTCAACAAGGACGGCGATGTGCTGGTGGGCGCCTCGGCCAAGCGTCAGAGCGTGACCAATCCGAAGAACACCTTCTACGCGGTGAAGCGCCTGATCGGCCGCAAGTTCACCGATGCAGAAGTGCAGAAAGACCTGCACATCGTTCCCTATGCCATCGTTGCGCATGACAACGGCGACGCCTGGGTACAGACATCCGACGGCAAGAAGATGGCGCCGCAGGAAATCGCCGCCAAGGTGTTGATGAAGATGAAGAAGACCGCCGAGGATTATCTTGGCGAGACGATCACCGAGGCGGTGATCACGGTGCCGGCCTACTTCAACGACAGCCAGCGTCAGGCGACCAAGGACGCGGGCAAGATCGCCGGCCTCGACGTCAAGCGCATCATCAACGAGCCGACCGCGGCGGCGCTGGCCTACGGTATGGACAAGAAGGGCGGCGATCGCAAGATCGCGGTCTACGATCTGGGCGGCGGCACGTTCGACGTGTCGATCATCGAGATCGCCGAAGTCGACGGCGAGAAACAGTTCGAAGTACTGGCCACCAATGGCGACACCTTCCTCGGTGGTGAGGATTTCGACATGCGTGTCATCGATTACCTCGTCGACGAATTCAACAAGGAGCAGGGCATCGACCTGCGCAAGGATCCGCTCGCGTTGCAGCGCCTGAAGGATGCTGCCGAGCGCGCCAAGATCGAGTTGTCCTCGAACCACCAGACCGACGTCAACCTGCCGTACGTGACGGCTGATGCGTCTGGCCCGAAGCACCTGAACATCAAGCTGACCCGGGCCAAGCTCGAGTCGCTGGTGGAGGATCTGGTCAAGCGCACGATCGAGCCATGCCGTACGGCATTGAACGACGCCGGGTTGCGCGTGTCCGACATCGACGATGTGATCCTGGTCGGTGGCCAGACCCGCATGCCCAAGGTGCAGGAGTCGGTCAAGGATTTCTTCGGCAAGGAGCCACGCAAGGACGTCAACCCGGATGAGGCCGTTGCCGTGGGCGCGGCAATCCAGGGCGGCGTGCTGGGCGGCTCGGTCAAGGACGTGCTGCTGCTGGACGTGACCCCGCTGTCGCTCGGCATCGAGACGATGGGCGGCGTGATGACCAAGCTGATCGAGAAGAACACCACCGTCCCGACCAAGGCAGCGCAGACCTTCTCCACCGCCGACGACAATCAGACTGCAGTGACCGTGCACGTGCTGCAGGGTGAGCGTGAGCGCGCCAGTGCCAACAAGTCGCTGGGCAAGTTCGACCTGCAGGGCATCGAGCCGGCACCGCGCGGCATGCCGCAGATCGAGGTCACCTTCGATATCGATGCCAATGGCATCCTGCATGTGTCGGCCAAGGACAAGAAGACCGGCAAGGAGCAGAAGATCGAGATCAAGGCGGGTTCCGGCCTGTCAGAGGACGAGATCCAGCGCATGGTTGCCGATGCCGAGGCGAACAAGGAAGAGGACAAGAAGTTCCATGAGCTGGTGGCCACCCGCAACAAGGCCGACCAGTTGGTGCATGCCACCCGCACTGCGTTGAAGGAGCATGGCGGCAAGGTGCCAGCCGATCAGCTGAGCAGCATCGAGGGTGCCTTGTCCGATCTGGACAAGGTCAAGGATGGCGAGGACAAGGCAGCGATCGAGGCCAAGGTCGAAAAGCTGGAGCAGGTGGCGCAGGCTCTGTATGCGGCAGCGCAGGGTACCGGCGCTGGTGATGCGGGCGCGCAGTCGGCGCCCAGTGGTTCGGCGCAGCCGGACGACGTGGTCGACGCCGAGTTCACCGAAGTCAAGGACAACAAGTAATCCTTGATCGGCAGCCGTTGTCGGCACGGTCGATCTTGATCAGCCCGCGCCGGGATTTCCTGGCGCGGGCTGCGTGTTGAATATGGGCATGGAACCGGCGGTTCCATGCAGCGACGCGAAGAGCAGTGTGGATGCATGAATGAGCAAGCGTGATTACTACGAAGTGCTGGGTGTCGAGCGCAGTGTCAGCGAGGTCGAGCTGAAAAAGTCGTTCCGCCGGCTGGCGATGAAATATCACCCCGATCGGTGTCCGGACGATCCTTCGGCGCAGGACAGGTTCAAGGAGGCCAAGGAAGCCTACGAGGTCCTGGCGGATGCACAGAAGCGCGCCATGTACGATCAGCACGGGCACGCCGCCTTCGAGCACGGCATGGGTGGCCGCGGCGGTGCCGGTTTCGGCGATGTCGGCGACATCTTCGGCGACATCTTTGGTGACATCTTCGGTCGCAATGGTGGTGGTCGCGGGCGGCCGCGCCGTGGTTCGGATCTGCGCTACATCATGGAACTGGATCTGGAAGAGGCGGTTTTCGGCGTCAGCCGTCAGATCGAGGTTCCCAGCCAGGTCAACTGCCACCACTGCAACGGCAGCGGTTCGGAGGACGGCAAGGTCAGCAAGTGCGGCACTTGCAAGGGCCACGGCCAGGTGCGCATGCAGAACGGCATCTTTTCGATCCAGCAGGCCTGCCCGCATTGCGGTGGTACCGGCCAGGTGATCGAAAAGCCGTGCCGGAAGTGCCATGGCGAGGGCCGCGTCGAGGAAACCCGCACGCTGTCGGTGCAGATTCCCGAGGGCGTCGACAATGGCGATCGCATTCGCCTGTCCGGGCAGGGTGAGGCGGGCCCGGCTGGTGCGCCAGCAGGGGATCTGTACGTGGAAGTGCACGTGCGTGAGCACGCGATCTTCCAGCGCGAGGGCAATGATCTTTACTGTGAGCTTCCGATCCGCTTCTCGCAGGCAGCCCTGGGCGCCGAATTGCCGGTACCCACCCTGGAAGGTGAAGTGCCGATCAACATCCCGCCCGAAACCCAGACCGGGGCGCAGTTCCGTCTGCGTGGCCGCGGTGTGAAGTCGGTGCGCAGCAGTCGTCATGGCGATCTGATCTGCCGCGTCGTGGTGGAGACGCCGGTGCGCCTGACGAAACAGCAGCGCGAATTGCTCGAATCGCTGGAGGCGACCTTCGATGGCAGCAATGCCGACAAGCACACGCCGCGTGCGAAGAGCTGGGTCGACGGAGTGAAGCAGTTCTGGTCGAAAGTCACCGCGTAAGCCGGCACGCAGGCGCTAACATGGCGGTTGAATGACATGAATGGAGCCTGCGGATGACCCGCCCCCTGCGCCTGGCGATCAACGGAGCTTCCGGGCGCATGGGCAGCGCCTTGCTCGCCCTGCTGCGCGACGACGCCCGCTTCGAACTGGTACATGCCGTGGTGGCGCCGGGCTCCGGTCAGGACGGCCAGCCGGTCTTCGTCGACCGTGCGGATGGGTTGCGATATGCACACGACTGGGTCGATGCACCGGCGCTCGATGTCGTCATCGATTTCAGCAGCCCGTCAGCGCTCGCCGCCGCGCTCGATCATTGCCTGCTGCACGATGCGGCGCTGGTCAGCGGCACGACCGGCGTCGACGCCGCCCTGGAAGGGCGCCTGGCCCATGCCAGCGGCCGGCTGGCAATCCTGCGCGCGGCCAACTTCAGCCTCGGGGTAGCGGTGCTGACGCGGCTGCTGCGCGAGGCGGCGGCGGCGCTGCCGGGCTGGGACATGGAGATCGTCGAGGCGCACCATGGCCGCAAGCAGGATGCGCCGTCGGGCACCGCGCTGGCGTTGGGTCAGGCGGCGGCGGCGGCCCGGAACACTTCGCTGGAAGCGGCGGCTGTATACAGCCGCGAAGGCCAGACCGGCGCGCGGATCCAGGGCAGCATCGGCTTTGCCACGGTGCGAGGCGGCGACATCGTCGGTGAGCACACTGCCATGCTGATCGGGCAGGGCGAGCGACTGGAGCTGGTGCATCGTGCCACCGATCGCTCGATTTTCGCGCGCGGTGCCCTGCAGGCTGCCTACTGGCTGGCCGGCTGTGCCCCTGGACAGTGGCAACTGGACGACGTGATCGCAACGTCTGGCTGAGCAAGTCACCGCGTGTCGGACGATCGAGAGCGCCTGCGGGAAGGCCCGGAGCCCGGCGGCGGCGCCTGCAGCACGCATGCATGCAACCGGTGCTGCCAGCAGGGGGGGCGCCTCAGTCGCGATGGGAGGCGCTGCGGTCGCGCCCCGCGCCGAGCTGGGTGTCCAGCCGACCGAACAGCTTCTTGAACGCTCGCGAGAACTTGCCGCGCCTGGTCTTGCGCAGCTTCTCTTCCTCAGTGGTGAGCCAGGCGACCTGGATGACCCGACGCTCGCCCTCGTAGGGAAGGTGACCATGGAACGAATTCTCGCAGCGCTTGAACACGGCAAACTCGCCGTATAGCGGAGTCAGTTCAGGAATAATCATGCTGTCGATGTCATCGATGTGATGCAAGAAGCGCAGGCAACCATCGCTGCTGTCCGGCCATTGCGAGTTCAGATAGATCAGCGCCGTGGCTATCTTCGACTTGCTGTCCGTATGGATGGTGCCGTGGCGCTTGTTCAGCAATCGGCATAGCGTGACCAGGGTCGGAAACTGTTCGAGGTTCTCAATGCCGAGTCGGCGGCCGATGGCTTGGGCGAAGGCCGGCGAGGTCATCTCGCTGATCAGGGCATTCACCGCCGGGCCACAGTCGCTCGGGTCGTACGGGAAGAAGCCGGCGCTGGCATAGCGGGGAAAGTCGCGATCCAGATCGGAGCGCGCCTCATCGGGTAGCTGGCCATGGGCCACGACGAAGGGAAAGGGTTGCTGCAGCACGAGAGTATCCGGACGATCGAGGCGTGCGGGATCGAGCAGGACGGCTGCACTCATGAGACTTTCAGCTCCATTGAAATGTCGCCTAGTGTACCCCGGTCGCTCAGCTGCGATGTGCAGAAAGTTGGCCAGTCGCGCCCGCGCAAGGTGGACAGAAACGCCACTGCGGCTTATCATTTCAACCCGCCCAGATCCTTTCCCTTCCAAGTTCCACAGGCCGCCCATTGTATCGGCTTGCGGACTTCGCTGTATCCAAAAGGCGGTTATCCCCTATGCCTATTCCTGCCCTGCTGGCCCTCGAAGATGGCAGCGTGTTCCATGGTCATGCCGTCGGTGCGCTCGGCGAAACCGTTGGCGAGGTGGTCTTCAACACGGCGATGACCGGCTACCAGGAGATCCTCACCGATCCATCCTATTCGCACCAGATCGTCACGCTGACCTATCCGCACATAGGCAACACCGGAGTCAACGCCGAGGATGTCGAATCCACCGCGGTGCATGCGGCCGGCCTCATCGTCCGTGACGTGCCGCGGCGTGCCAGCAGCTGGCGCAGTACCGAGAGCCTGCCGGATTACCTCAAGCGTCACGGCATCGTGGCCATCGCCGGTATCGATACGCGACGGCTTACCCGCATTCTGCGCGACAAGGGTGCCTTGGCCGGCTGCATCGTGGCGGGTGAGCAGGTCGATGCCGATCAGGCGCTGACCAGGGCTCGTGCCTTTCCCGGTCTCAATGGCATGGATCTGGCGAAAGTGGTCAGTGTCACGCAGCCCTACCAGTGGCAGGGGGGTATCTACGACCTGGATCGCGCGGCATTCAACCAGCCGGCGATGCGCTTCAAGGTGGTTGCCTACGATTTCGGAATCAAGTTCAACATCCTGCGATTGCTCGCTGAACAGGGTTGCGACATCACGGTGGTGCCGGCGCTGACGCCGGCGGCTGACGTGCTGGCCATGAAGCCCGATGGCGTGTTCCTTTCCAATGGCCCGGGAGACCCGGCGGCCTGCGACTATGCGGTGAACGCCACGCGGGAATTGCTCGACGCCAGGATTCCGTTGTTCGGAATCTGCCTCGGTCACCAGATCATGGGCCTGGCATTGGGGGCCAGAACGCTGAAGATGAAGTTTGGTCATCACGGCGCCAACCATCCGGTCAAGGATCTGGACGACGGTCGCGTCCTGATTACCTCGCAGAATCACGGATTCGCGGTGGATCCGGCGACCCTGCCGGCGAATGTCCGGGTAACGCATACCTCGTTGTTCGACGGCTCGCTGCAGGGCTTTGCGCTGACCGACCGGCCGGCATTCTGTTTCCAGGGTCATCCGGAGGCGTCGCCCGGTCCGCACGATATCGGCTACCTGTTCGACCGATTCACCGCACTGATGCAGGAGGCCCGTTGACATGGCCAAGCGTACCGATATCAAGAGCATTCTCATCATTGGCGCCGGCCCGATCGTGATCGGCCAGGCCTGCGAGTTCGACTACTCCGGCGCACAGGCGTGCAAGGCGCTGAAGGAAGAGGGTTACCGGGTGATCCTGGTGAACTCGAATCCGGCCACGATCATGACCGATCCGGAGACCGCCGATGCGGTGTATATCGAGCCGATCAACTGGCAGACGGTCGAGCGCATCATCGCCAAGGAGCGCCCGGATGCAGTGTTGCCGACCATGGGTGGGCAGACCGGTCTCAACTGCGCGCTCGACCTGGCCGACCACGGCGTGCTGGAGAAATACAACGTCGAGCTGATCGGCGCCAGGCGCGAAGCGATTCGCATGGCCGAGGATCGCGAGTTGTTCCGCGTCGCCATGGGCGAGATCGGCCTTGAATGCCCCAAGGCCGAGGTGGTGCGCTCGTTCGAGCAGGCGCTCGAAACCCAGGCCAAGGTGGGTTTCCCCACCGTCATCCGGCCCAGTTTCACGCTTGGCGGCTCCGGCGGCGGCATTGCCTACAACCGGGAAGAGTTCGAGGAGATCGTCAAGCGCGGCCTCGAACTGTCGCCGGTGGGCGAAGTGCTGGTCGAGGAATCCGTGCTCGGCTGGAAGGAATTCGAGATGGAGGTGGTTCGCGATACCGCGGACAACTGCATCATCGTCTGCTCGATCGAAAACCTCGACCCGATGGGCGTGCATACCGGCGACTCGATCACCGTGGCACCGGCGCAGACCCTGACCGACAAGGAATACCAGCGGCTGCGCGATGCCTCCATCGCGGTGTTGCGCAAGATCGGCGTGGACACCGGCGGCTCCAACGTGCAGTTCGGCATCAATGCCGAAGATGGCCGGGTAGTGGTGATCGAGATGAATCCGCGTGTATCGCGCTCTTCGGCGCTGGCATCCAAGGCTACCGGCTTTCCGATCGCCAAGATCGCGGCAAAGCTGGCCGTGGGTTACACCCTGGACGAGCTGAAGAACGACATCACTGGCGGCCTGACGCCGGCATCGTTCGAACCGACCATCGATTACGTGGTCACCAAGATTCCGCGCTTTGCTTTCGAGAAATTCCCGTCGGCTGATGCGCGGCTGACCACCCAGATGAAGTCGGTGGGCGAGGTGATGGCGATTGGCCGTACCTTCCAGGAATCATTGCAGAAAGCGCTGCGCGGGCTTGAGATCGGCAAGACCGGGTTGAATCCGA
>JAJXYE010000391.1 GCA_021780735.1 Pseudomonadota bacterium
TCCGGGCTGGCTCAGCAACGACACGTTTCTTGCCGGTTACGGCGCCACGCAAGCGGTGCCCGGGCCGATGTTCACGCTGTCGGCCTTCCTCGGCGAACGTCTGTATGGCGGCCAAGGCGGCGCGCTGGGCGCCACGGTCAGCTTGTTGGCGATCTTCCTGCCGGGGCTGTTGCTGGTTTCCGGCGCGCTGCCGTTCTGGCGGGCATTGGGCGCGCGCGATGGGGCCGCCCGCATGCTCGCCGGCGTCAATGCGGTTGTGGTGGGTTTATTGGCGGCCGCGCTCTACGATCCGGTATGGATCAGCGCCGTGCACGATGCCGGCGACTTTGCCATTGCGCTGGTGGCTTTCACCTTGCTGGTTGCCGCCCGCTGGCCTGCGCTGGCAGTGGTGGCCTGGTGTGTCGTGGCTTCACTCCTGCGCACCGTCTGGATCTGACGCGTCGCAAGACAAAGCATCTTGCCGGCCGCCGAAGACCACATTCAAACCTGACCGATGGAGTGCCCTTGAACACGTTGATCTTGCTGCGCCGCATCGGGTGGATGGTGGCATTGCTGGGCACGGCGTTGGCCTGCATGGCGGCACCCAGTACCGGTCAGGCGCTACCGTTGACCAAGGTGGCGGATGTGCCGCTCGGCGGCGGCACCACGCGAATGGACTATGCAAGCCTCGATCCCGGGCGGCACTTGTTGTTCATTGCGCACCTGGGCGACAGCGCGGTGATCGTGTTCGACACGCAGGCCCAAAAGGTGGTGGCGCGGATCGCCGGCATCAGCCACGTGCATGGCGTGCTGGCGATTCCGGCCCTCGGCCGCGTCTACGCAACGGCGACCGGCACCGATCAGGTGGTCGCCATCGACGAAGCCACGTTCAAGGTGGTGGCACGCGCGCCGGCCGGGGTTTACCCGGACGGCATGGCCTATGCCCCCGAGGCACACAAACTCTATGTCTCGGACGAAACGGGTGGTACCGATACGGTGATCGACGTGCGCACGAACGCGCGTGTGGCGACCATTCCGCTCGATGGCCAGGTCGGCAACACCCAGTACGACCCCGTGTCCAGGCACATTTTTGCCAACGTGCAGACGCGCGCCCAGTTGGCCGAGATCGATCCGGCGACCGACCGGGTGATCGCGCGCATTGATCTGGCCGGCGCCCAAGGCAATCACGGCCTGCTGATCGTACCGGCACAGCGCCTTGCTTTCATCGCTTGCGAGGACAACGCCAGGCTGCTGGTGCTGAACCTCGCCAGCCGCCGCGTGGTCGCCACGTTCGCAGTGGGCGGTGATCCCGACGTGCTGGCCATCGACCCGCAGCTTGGCTGGATCTACGTCGCGGGTGAAGCGGGCATCGTTTCCGTCTTCAAAGCGCAGAACGGCACGGTGACCAAGATCGGCGAAGGCATGCTCGGCCCGAACGCGCATGTCGTCGCGGTCGATCCCATCTCGCACCGTACCTATTTTCCACTCAAGAACCTTGAGGGGAGAACGGCGCTGCGCATCATGCAACCTCGCACCTGATCGTCACGCCGAGTGGCTCACCCGTTGCACCTGCCGGTTGACGCGAAGGACGAGGCAATGGCACCTCTCCTGCATTCCCGCACCGCTTAACCGCAGCAGGATTTCTGCTGTTGAATCGGTGGGCACGGCACGTTGCCGTACGAGCAGAACACGCAGCAGTCGCCCGCTTTCGGCCGGAGCATCTCGCCGCAACCCGCACAGTCGTAGAAGAACTGGCACGCGTCAGTCGGCATGGTCTCGGTGGCTTGGTGGCCGCAATGCGGACACGTCAGGGTGTTCTGCAGGATGAGTTCGGTCGTCATGCGTTTCGCCGGAGAAATGAATGGATAGTGTCGGCAGGGTCTTCGCTGCGCCCGTGTCTATCGTGTCGATTCAGTGGGCATCCATCGCATCGCTGGCCGTGCGACAGGATGCGCTCGGTGCTGGCGCCAGCAGATCGCGGACTGAGACCGCCACCATCAGCAGTAGGCCTGGATAGAGGAGCCATCCGGTGCGATGGCCACTGGCCCGCATCACCCATACCGCCACCAGCACCAGCAGCGGGCCGAGCACACCGAGCGCGGCACGCCGCCACTGCCGGTGACTGAGCCAGCCCAGCGCATTGGCGAACAGCGCGATGGCGGCAAACGCCGGCAACAGGATACGAATGAACAGGCCTTCATACGGACTCAGTACGCCCAGCCCGATCGCCGCACCGAGGCTGGCCAGCGCGGGAAAGCAATTCACGCAGGCCGCTGCCGAGACGACACTGCCGATCAGTCCGGCCTTGTCGGCCAGCCGAGGGAGCAGGGACATGGGGTTCTCCTTTCGTGCGGAATGCCGGAGGTTTAAGGTATTCCCGTAGTCAAGTACGGAGTCAAGTCCATGCCCTCCACGCAGGAAACGTTTTCCATCGGCGCCTTCGCCAAGGCAGCCGGAGTCAATGTCGAGACGGTCCGCTTCTACCAGCGCAAGCGCCTGTTGACGGAACCCGCTCGTCCGCTGGGCGGCATCCGTCGCTACGGAAACGCGGAGGTCGCGCGGGTGAAGTTCGTGAAATCCGCGCAGCGGTTGGGATTCAGCCTCGATGAGGTGGCGCAGCTGCTGCGGCTGGAGGACGGCACCCATTGCACGGAAGCGGCCGGTCTGGCCGCGCTGCGGCTGGCCGATGTACGCAACCGGCTGGCCGACCTCGCACGTATGGAGACGGCCCTCGCTGCGCTTGTCGAGCAATGCGGCACGCGTCGGCGCAACGTGTCCTGCCCGCTGATCGCCTCGTTGCATGCCCGCTGACATGGCGACAGGCAGGGTGCGGCAGGCCTGACGCCGGTGAAGCGCATCGGCTGGATGGTGTAACCACGCCCTGGCCACTCCGCCATGGCCCGTCGCGGAGCATGCAGCCTTGGCGGCCCCGTCGTCGCGCCCATTCAGGGCATGGGCCGCGCGTGATCTGCCCACTGCGCCGTGCCCTGGGTCAGTTCGGCCCGCACGCAATGCGCGTCCGTGATCGACGTTACCGTGGCTTGCCCGTTCGCGACGAAGTGTTCAATGGGCACGCCTTTGCTGGGAATCACGTAAGCCACCCGCATGACTTGCAGTCGCGTGCCGACAGCAGGCAGTGGCGTAACCCGGTAGCAGATGTCCAGCTGCCGGCCGTTGACATGACCAATCCAGCCGTCGGCGTAAGCATTGGTCGCGTGCGCGATCGTGCCGATGGCCAAGCCCGTGAGTAGCAGGGCGGTACCGAGATACGCAGCGTGCAATTTCATCGTTCGTACTCCAAAAACAGCGGACTACCGTGATAAGCGCGGCCACAAACCTCACGAGGCACGTGGCCACACCACCACCGCCGCCGGTTGGCCCCTGCCGGAGGCAAGCGCCGGTTGGCGGCGGTTCCCGATCAACCTGCCGGGCTGATCGCCGTCACCGTGCTGGCCATACCGGCCGCATGCAGGGTGAATCGCACCGACTCGCCCACCTTCACCTTTTGCAGCAGCGCCGGTGGATCGGCCTTGAAGGTCATGGTCATCGCCGGCCAGCCGATGGCCGTAATGGCCTGGTGCTGGAGCGTGATCGTGCCCTTGGTGGTATCGATGGCCTTGACGATCCCCACGCCCTGCGCCAGGGTGGGTTTGGCCGGTTGCATCCCGGCCATGCCGGGCATGTTCGGATCCATCTGCTGGGCGAAGGCGGCGGTCGAGGCCAAGGCCAGCGCACCGGGAAAGGCCAGGGTAAAAACCTGCTTCTTCATGATTGGATCTCCTGAGGTGGGTGGAACGTCGGGGTGGCTGGTGCGGACTTGCGCAGTCGGTGCCGCATGAGCAGGCGGAATGCGGCTGGCAGGATGAGCATGGACAACAGAGGTGCGGTCACCATGCCGCCGATCATGGGGGCGGCGATGCGTTGCATGACTTCAGAGCCGGCGCCATGGCCCAGCAGGATCGGAAACAGACCCGCCAGGATTACGGCCACCGTCATCGCCTTGGGTCGTACGCGCTGAACCGCGCCTTCGCGGATGGCCGCGTCCAGCGCCTCGATACCCGCCTGCGGGTTGGCCGCGAGTTGCCGATCCCAGGCATGACGCAGGTAAAGCAGCATCACCACGCCAAACTCCGCGGCGACGCCGGCCAGGGCGATGAAGCCGATGACCGTCGCCACCGATACGGCTTGGCCCAGCAACCAGACCAGCCATAGACCGCCGACCAGCGCCAGCGGCACACTCGCCATGATCAGGGCCGCCTCGACCGCGCGCCGGAACACGGCGTAGATCAGCACGAAGACGATGAGCAAGGCCACCGGCACCACCAGCCGGAGCCGCTGGGCGGCGCGGGCCAGGTACTGGAACTGGCCCGACCAGTCCAGCGTGACGCCGGCGGGCAGCGTGACCTGTTGCGCCACCGCGCGCTGGAGCCGGGCGACCACGCCACCGAGGTTGCTGCTATCGGTGTCGACGTAGACGTAGGTGGCCAGCTGGCCGTCTTCGCTCTTCAGCATCGACGGTCCCGCCGCGACCGTGATTTCGGCGATCTGGCCCAGCGTGAGCTGGGCGCCGTTGGCCGCCACGATCGGCAGTTGCCGCAACGCCTGCACCGAGTCGCGGTCCACGCGCGGGTAGCGCACCACGATCGGAAAGCGCTCGCGCCCCTCGATGCTCTGGCCGATGGGATCGCCACCGACCACGGTGGCGATCAACTGCTGCACCTGATCCTGCGTCAGTCCGTAACGCGCCGCCGCGTCCCGATGGATGTGCACGTCGACGTAGCGGCCACTGGCCGGGCGCTCGGCGATCGCCGAACGCACACCGGGCACGGTACGCGCGACGGCCTCGATGTGATCGGCCACCGATTGCAGTGCCGCCAGATCGGTACCCAGCACCTTGATGCCGATCGGGCTCTTGATGCCGGTGGAGAGCATGTCGATGCGGTTGCGGATCGGCGGCACGAACAAGTTCGTCAGGCCCGGCACCTGCACGGCTCGGTTCAGCGCCGCCTTGATCATGTCCATCGTCATGCCGGGGCGCCACTGGTCCTTCGGCTTGAAGGTGATCGTGGTCTCGAACATCTCCAGCGGCGCCGGGTCGGTGGCGGTGTCCGCGCGTCCCGCCTTGCCGAACACATGGGCCACCTCGGGTACGGTCTTGATCATGCGATCCGTCAGCTGCAGCAGCTGCGACGCCTTGCCGGCCGACAGCCCCGGCAAGGCGGTGGGCATGTACAGGAGCGTCCCCTCGTCCATGGCGGGCATGAACTCGCTGCCTAGCCGGCTGAGCGGCACCAGCGCCGTGAGCAGCAGCAGGCCCGCCAACGCCAAGGTGGTCTTCGGCCAGCGCAGCACGGCATCGAGGATCGGCGCGTACAGCGCCGTGAGCCACCGGTTGAGCGGATTGGCCCGCTCCGCTCGGATGCGCCCGCGCACCAGGTAGCCCATCAGCACCGGCACCAGGGTGATGGCCAGGCCCGCCGCGGCCGCCATGGCGTAGGTCTTGGTGAACGCCAGCGGCTTGAAGAGCTTGCCTTCCTGACCCTGCAGCGCGAACACCGGTACGAACGACAGTGCGATCACCAGGAGACTGACGAACAGCGCCGGCCCCACTTCCACGGTGGCGTCGGCGATCAGCGACCAGCGGGCCTCGCCTCGCGGCTCCGCACCGTCGTGCGCGTCGCGCCAGTGCTCCAGGTGCTTGTGGGTGTTCTCGATCATCACGATCGCCGCGTCCACCATCGCGCCGATGGCGATGGCAATGCCGCCCAGCGACATCAGGTTCGCCGTGACGCCCTGCAGGTTCATCACGATGAACGCGGCCAGCACGCCTAGTGGCAGGGTGACGACGGCGACCAGCGCCGAACGCAGGTGGCCGAGGAACAGTGCGCAGACCAGCCCGACGATCAGGAACTCTTCCAGCAGCTTGTCCCTGAGGTTTTGCACCGC
>JAJXYE010000159.1 GCA_021780735.1 Pseudomonadota bacterium
ATGTTCGCGACAAACCTGCTCAGCCAACGCCGCATGCTCGGTGGGCACCTTCAGGCGCGCGGCGAGCGCGCGCAGCGGCGCCACGCCCCGATGCTCGTGACCGATATGCCGCGGTAGTTCGTGCGTGGGCGTGAGTGCCTTGCCAAGGTCGTGGGTCAGGGCGCAGAAGCCGACCAGATCGTCGCCCGGCGCGAGCAGGGCGGCCTGATCCAGCACCATCTCCAGATGGATCCCGCAGTCGATTTCCGGGTGGAATTCGGCGCGTTGCGGAATGCCATACAGTGCGTCGATCTCCGGATACAACGCCGCCAGTGCACCGCACTCGCGCAGCACGCGAAGGAACGCCGACGGCCGCGTCTCGGTCAGCGCCTTGCGCGTCTCCGTCCAGACCCGTTCCGGCACCAGGTGATCGACTTCGCCGTCGCGCACCATCTGGCGCATGAGCGCCATTGTCTCCGTGGCCACCTCGAAACCCAGCGGTGCGAAACGCGCAGCAAAACGTGCCACCCGCAGCACACGTACCGGATCCTCGGCGAAGGCAGGTGATACGTGCCGCAGCAGCCTCGCCTCCATATCACGCAAGCCACCATAGGGGTCGGTCAACGCGCCGTGTTCGTCCTCGGCGATCGCGTTGATGGTGAGGTCGCGCCGTGCCAGATCCTGCTCCAGCGTCACCGTCGCATCCGCCTGGAAGGCGAAGCCGTGATAGCCGCGCCCGGTCTTGCGCTCGGTTCGTGCCAGCGCATATTCCTCGCCAGTGGCGGGGTGCAGGAATACCGGGAAATCCTTGCCCACCGGCTTGTAGCCCAGCGCTAGCATGTCCTCGGGCATCGCACCGACCACCACATGATCATGGTCGACCACGGTTCGATTCAACAGTTTGTCGCGGACCGCGCCGCCGACCAGATAGGTTTGCATGAGGGGATTCTGCCACGCGCGCATCATCGGCATCGCGCTGATCCGGGGGGCGATGCCGATCCATGCCGACCGATCGGCGGCAGATGCCACTCAAGATCCGAGCCGGTCCGGCGCGGCGGAGAACCTCGCCATTGCACCCGGGAAATCTGCCGTCCGTGCCCCGGACTGTGCGCGGGTGGTTCGTGGCCAACGGCATGCGATGGCAACAAATCCATCGAATCCGGGAATGCTTTATGCCGATGCCGGCGTCGCGTAAGCTGATGCTTGAACACCGGAATGCGGGGTCATAGGTTCATGGCGGAAGCGAGGGTTCATCCGCTGATGCGCGATCGTGCCGTCGGCTTGCCGCCAGAGACGTCGAGATTGCTCGAACGCGCGACCGCCGCGCTGGATGCGCAGGATCCACAGTCTGCCGAGACTGCGCTGGTCGCGGTGTTGGCCGTGGTGCCGGAATGCACCGAGGCGCTGCGCATGCAAGGTCTGGTGCTTCACCTGCGCGGCGACTTTGCCGGTGCGGTGGCGATGCTGGAGCGGGCGCACGCGCTGAAGCCGGGCGATGCGTTGATTCAGATGAACCTGGCGACCGCGCGCTATGCCTGCGGTGAATCGGATGCCGCACTGGCCGGCCTGCAGCGCGCTTGCGCGATGACACCGGATTTTGCGCCGGCCTGGTACAACCTCGGCAAGATGTACATGTTGCAGGAGCGTGCGGCTGGCGCCATCACCGCGCTGCATCGGGCACTGGATCTGGAGCCGGAGCATGTGCCGGCCCGGGTCGTGCTGGCGCAGGCCCAGGCCAGCCTCGGAGCGGTGCTGCAGGCCAGCGCCAACTATCGCGAAGCGCTGCGCCTGAAACAGTTCCTGCCTGCCGCCTGGGTGGGCCTGGCCAGGCTCGATGCGGAGCCGTTCAGCGCCGACGACGTGGTGCAGTTGCAGTACGAAATGCAGAAGCCGCAGGCGAATGTGGCCGCGCGCATCTCGCTCGGCTTCGCATTGACCCGCGCACTGGAAGATCAGGGAAAATATCCGGCGGCGTTCCGGGCACTGCGCAAGGCCAATGCGCTGATGAGTCGCAAGCTGAACTGGGATGCCACCCGTGCCAGCGCCCAGGTCAGCGCGATTCATCAGGCGTTCGCGCACGCCCCATCCGCACCGGTTGACCCACAGTTGGGTGAAGCGGTGATCTTTGTGGTCGGCCTGCCGCGTTCCGGCTCCACCCTGACTGCGCAGGTGCTGGCAGCACATCACCAGGTGGAGCTCGCCGACGAATTGCCGTGGCTGGAGCAGGTGATCGATGCCGAATCGGAGCGCCGTCAGCAACCCTTTCCAAGCTGGTGCGCGCTGGCGACGCCGCAGGACTGGCATCGACTGGGACAGGACTATCTTGCGCGGATCGGATCGCGACAGCGCAGCCACTTTGTCGACCACTGCGAGGGCAACTGGCGACTGGTGGGTGCGGCGCTGGCGATGTTGCCGGGTGCGCGGGTGGTGAACAGCCGCCGTGATGCGCTAGACACCTGTTTCGACTGCTATCGGGAGTTGTTCGTGCGTGCCAACGAGTTCAGCTACGAGCTCGACCACATGGTCCGCTACTGGCACGATTTCGATCGGCTCAGCCGGCATTGGCAGGCACTGTTTTCCGTGCGTTTCCTCGACATTCATTTCGAGGCGTGGCAGACCGATGCCGCGATGCAACTGCGTCGATTACTGGACTTCTGCCGTCTTGTCGATGATCCGGCCTGCCTGGAGCTTGTGCGCGATCCGCCAGGTGCGCGGCGCAGTAGCCGCGTCATGGCTGGAGGCCAGTTGTCGCCTCGCGACATCGCCCGCAGGGCGCGCTATGGCGGCAACCTGAATCGCTTGCGCGCCTTGCTCGGCGAGCGCCAGGCAGGCAATTGAGCCGATCCGACGGCCTGGCTCAACCGCGCCGTGAGCGTGCCAGGTCGAGTCGGGTTTGCCTTGCCGATGGCTGCAGCAGCACCGGCAACCAGGCAGTGAACGGCTGTGGCTCGATGCCCAGCGCGGCGTAGCCATCGACCTTGCCGACCGAATCGGTGCGCAGCGAGAGGAAGTTGTCCAGCGAAAAGGGCTTTCCGGGCAACAGCCCGGCAAACCGCGCCTGCAGGCGGCCGAGGCTGTCCGGAAGTGCGATGATCGGCGTGCGCAGCCCGGCCGCGTGTCGAATCTGCTGCACGATTTCACCCAGGCTGAGCACCTCGGGGCCGTACAGCTCGAAGGTTTGGCGCTGGCCGAGCCGGTCGCTGCCGACGCAGCGCGCGATGGCCTCGGCGACATCGCCGACCCAGGTCGGTGCCATGCGGGTGCGGGCACGCGCCAGCGGCAATGCCGGCATAATGCGCAGCAGCGCGGTAAAGCGACTGACCAGACCGTCGCCCGCGCCGAAGATCACGCTGGGCTGGTAAATGGTCCAGTTCAAGGGTGCGGCCTTTAGCAGCGCCTCGGCTTCGCCCCGGGTCTTCAGGTATTGCGACAGACCCTGGCCAGCCTTCAGTGAACTCATCTGGTGCAGGCGCTTGACGCCGCTGGCCGTGCACGCGGCGATCAACCGACGCATCAAATCCACATGCGCACGCTGGAAGGTGTCCCGGCCATGCGAGTTGAGTATGCCGATCAGGTTGATCACCGCATCGGCGCCGACCAGGTGCCGGCGCAGGACGTCGTCGTCATGGACATCGGCGCTGCATACGCTGACTCCGGACAGCACGCCCAGTTCGCGGTGCTTCTCGCGGTTGCGGCTGAGCAGCACGATGCGATGGCCGTCGGCCGCCAGTCGGGGTACCAGATGGCTGCCTACAAAGCCGGTGCCACCGAGGATGACAAGTTGCTGTTTGGCCATGGAGGTCAGATCCTGAGGAAGGGGCTTGTCACGGTGAGGCGGTGCCGCTGGAGGCACTGGCCGGCACCGTCGCAGGCGCTGCCGGGCAGCTGACCGCGCGTTGGGCGGAGGCTGCATTCGCCAGCGAATACGCCTGGCCAATCGGATCAAGGCGGGTGTCCAGGGGCACCACGCTGCCGTGCATTCGCCAGTCGTAGATCACACTGAAAGCCATGACCCGTGCCACATACTCGCGGGTTTCCTTGAACGGAATGCTGGCGATGAACAGATCCGGCGCCAGCGAGCCACGCGCGGCAAGCCACTGCTCCACCCGGTTCGGGCCGGCGTTGTAGGCGGCGCTGGCCAGCCATGGCGAGCCATTGAAGCGCTGCTCCATCTGCGCCAGGTAACGCGTGCCCAGGGCGATGTTGACGGCGGGTTCGTACAACGTGTCGGCACCGCCCCAGGCCAGGCCGTTGCTGTTGGCGACCTTGGCGGCGGTGGCTGGCAGCAGTTGCATCAGCCCGCGCGCATCGGCACCGGAGTGGGCGTCGGTCATCCACGCGCTTTCGGCGCGCAGGATGCCATAGGCCCAGGCCGGATCGATGCCCGCCTGCTCGGCCTGCTGCACCAGGCCGTCCTGGCTGGCCAGCGGAAAGCGCAGATCGTAGAGTCGCAGGGCTTCTCCGCTGCTCAGGATGAATACGGCGCGATCGTACCAGCCGCGCTTGTTGGCCAGGTCGGCGGCGATGCGCAGGGTGGTCGGGTCGGCATCGCGCAGCGCGCGCGCCCACTCGCGTCGGGCCAGCCACGGAAGGTCAACGGCGAACAGTTCGAATGCACGCAACAGGCCGCGGTTGGCCAGCAGCGATTGTTCGCGTTGCGCGTCATCGGCCAGGGTCAGCGGACAGATGGCGTACGGCTGCTTGAGCCGGTCGGCGGCGAGAAAGCCGAAGAAGGTGGGCTGTCCGGCCAGTGTGCGGAACCGCTCGCGCGCCTGCTTGCCGTGGCCCAGCTCGGCCAGGGCGCGGGCTCGGAAGTATTGCCACTCGCCATCCAGTTGCTGATCGGCCGGCATGGCCTCGATGCCGGCCAGTACGGCGCTCCAGTCCTGCCCGGCCAGTGCCAGCCGTACACGCCACTCGCGGGTACTGTCGCTCTGCGCCGCCGCCGGCAAGGCGATCAACCTGGCCAGGGAGCCGTCGTCGAAATCGGTGGCGTGGAACAGTGCCAGATCGTGCAGAATCCGGTCGCGCTGTGCCTCGCTGAAGCTGAAGTGTGCCTGCAAGGCCTGCCATGCCGTGTCGGCGCTGTCTGACTGGCGCCGGGCCAGCCGGGTCAGCGCCAGGGTTGCCGCCTGCCGCGCTCGCGCCGTATCCGGCCACTGCGCAGCGTCGGCCAGCGCACCGGCCGGGTCGCGCAAGGCCAATGCCAGTCGCTGCGCGCTGGCGTCATCCGGCGCCGGCAGCCAGGACGCCAGGCTGGCGATGGTGCCCGCCTGACCGGCGCCGGCGGCGCGGTCGATCCGTGTCCACAGTCGCGCGGGCGTCAGCAGGCCCTGGTTGTGCGCGGCATCGAGCACCGGATCGCAGGCGCTCGGCAGATTCGGCCTGACCCACAGCGAGGCCAGATCCCTGTCGAAATCCAGTTGGCCGCCACGGGCCTGCAGCGCGTCGCAACTGAGCTCGTCGCCGAGCCCGGGCTGGTACATCGCGAGGAAATCGTTCCAGTCCCGACGCCGCGCCAGCTCGAGCAGGAACGCGCGCCGCAGCTCGGCGGCGGGAATCCAGTCGGGGTACTGCTTGAGATAGGCTTCCACCGTGGCGCGGTCGACCTGCTGGATGTCGTGCTGCAGCGCTGCCGCGGGCAGATACGGATACAGTGGATAGTCGTGCAGGCCACTGGCCAGTGCCTTCCAGCCATCGCCGCCCTGCCGCGCCGCGGCATACGCTTGCTTGAACGCCGCACGCTCGGCAGCGGTCGGTTCGCCGGCCTGTACGCAGGCGCCGAACAGCCATCCGCCAAGCAGCAGTGCGCTGGTCAACCGGATACGCCGCGATAGGGTGGAAACAGCCATGGGTTCTCCTGTGCCTTGCTCGACGCCAGTGTAGTGGATGGCCTGCATGCGCTTGTCATGATCAGGTGAGTGCGTGCCATGCCCTGTTAAGCTGCCACGCTGGCTCATCAGCATCTTCGGTAGCGGCATGTCGTCATCACCTGCGCTTGGATTTCGTCGCGATTGGCTGGCGTGGCTGCTCTTGTCCGGTCTGGCATTCGCCGGCTTGTACTGGTGGTGGGCGATCGGCCGTCCGGTGCCGTTGCCGGATGCGCCCTCGACGCGGATTGCCTGCGTCTCCTATGCGCCGTTCCGCGAAGCGGGCGAGACCCCGCTGGACGCCAACGCGTACATCAGCCCCGTGCGCATCGACGCCGACCTGCGCGTGCTGTCGCAGCGCTTCGACTGCGTGCGCACGTACTCGCAGGGACAGGGGCTCAGCGCGGTGCCGCGGATCGCCGAGCGCTATGGCATGAAGGTACTGCTCGGCATCTGGCTGGGTGGTGACCCCAAGGCGAACGCGCAGCAGGTTGCGCTGGGCATCGCCACGGCACGCGACTATCCGCAAGTGGTGCGCGGGGTGATCGTCGGCAATGAGGTGTTGCTGCGCGGCGACCTGTCCTCGCAGCAACTGGCCGGCTATCTGCACCAGGTACGCGCCGCCGTGACCGAGCCGGTGACCTATGCCGATGTGTGGGAGTTCTGGTTGCGCCACCCCGAATTGGCCGACTCGGTCGACTACCTGACCATCCACATCCTGCCGTACTGGGAAGACCGCCCGGTGGCGCCGGAGCGCGCCGTACAGCATGTGGCGGCAGCGTACGCGAAGGTGCAGCAGGCGTTTCCCGGACGGCTTGTGATGATTGGTGAAACCGGCTGGCCCAGTGCCGGACGACCGCGCCAGGCGGCCAGCGCCAGCCTGGTCAACGAGGCGCGCTACCTGCGCGAGTTCCTGCGCTACGCGGCGACGGTGAACATGCCGTACAACGTGATCGAGGCGTTCGATCAGCCGTGGAAGCGCGCGCAGGAAGGGACGGCTGGCGGTTACTGGGGCATTTTCGATGCGCAGGCCCGGCCAAAATTCCCGTTGCAGGGTCCGGTGACGGAAGAGCCGCATTGGTGGGCTGGCTGGCTCGCCGGCGCCGCGGGCGCGGGCCTGTTCGCCCTGGTGGGTGCGTGGCGACGGCGCTGGGCCGGTTGGCGCGGCTGGCTTGCGTTGGGCCTGGCCGGCATCGCCAGCGGATGTGCCCTGGCATGGCAGTTTCGGCAGATGTTGTTCGCCTGTCGCGATGCCGGCGAATGGGCGCTGTCACTGTCGGCCTGTGGCCTGGCCCTGATCACCGCGTTGCGACTGGCGCGCTGGCTGGCGGCGCGACTGAGCTGTGGCGCACCGCCTGCGGTGGCGACACCTTTCTGGCGGCTGGGCTGGCTGTTCGGTCTGGCCTACTACGGACTGCTGCTGGCCTTCGACGGGCGCTATCGCGACTTTCCCCTGGGCCTGTTCATGCTGCCCTGCATCGGCCACGCGCTGGTCGGCTGGTTGTCTGATCGACGCACGGCAGTGATGCCGCGGCTGGAAGAGCGCTTTCTGGCGCCATGGCTGCCGGCGCTCGCGCTGGTGGTGCTGGCGCAGGAGGCCGGCTTGAGCCTGGTGGCCTGGCTATGGCTGGGTCTGAACGTGTTGCTGGCGTTGCCGGTTCTGCTCAGCTGGCGTGCCGCCCACGTTCGCTGCCTGCAGCCGCGACAGGCGTAGGCTGCCGATCAGAAAGGCCAGCGCACCGGTCTCGACGCAGTAAAGCTGCAGCGCGAAAACGCCCAGCGCCGTGGCCAGCCAGGCCAGCCATGTACGCTTCGAGCATAGCGCGGCAGCCACTGCAATCAGCGCGGCGATGCCGTAGACATCATGCAAAAAGCCAAGCACCAGCCACTGCCGGCCGATGCACCACGATGGGCTGTGCGCGCCGGCACACTGCTGACCGATGGCGCTGGCTTCGATCAGCCCGTAGCGCAGCCACATGGTGGCTGCAGCCACGATCAGCAGCAGCAGCCATGGCCCTGCCAGGCGCCAGCGTCGGGCAGTCATCGATGACGTACCGGCGAGGGCTCGCCGCCGATGTGCGCGGGCAGGCGAATTTCCGCTGCCAGCGGCAGATGATCGGAAAACGCCTGCGGCAGCGCCCACATCCTGTCCAGCTGGATCGCCGGAGAGGTGAGGATGTGATCCAGCGCCCGCCGTGGTTTCCAGCTGGGAAAGGTCAGCGTCGGCTGTACCGGTGGTTGCAGGCTGCATTGGTTGAACAGCTGGCGCATTTCGGCGCTGTGCGGCTCGGTGTTGAGGTCACCCATCAGTACTGCATGCGGAAAGTCGTGCAGCAGCTCGGCGATGAAGGCAAGCTGGCGTGCCCGCGCCGGTGCGCTCAGCGACAGGTGCGCGATCATGACCGCCAGTGCGCTTTCTCCCTCGCCGAACTGGGCGAGCAGGGCACCGCGGCCGGGAATCCGGCTGGGCAGCGGGTAGTCCAGTACCGAATGTGGCTCCAGCCGGCTGATCAGTCCGTTGGCCGAGTGCGCCAGCTTGGCCATCGGCCGGTTCGGCTGGTGGCTCCAGTACGGCATGCCAGCGGTCTCGGCAAGATAGCGGGTCTGGTTGAGAAAGCCCGAGCGCAGGCTGCCCGCATCGGCCTCCTGCAATCCAATCACGTCGAACTGCGGCAGCACCTCGGCCAGACGGTCGAGGTTGTCCATCTTGCTGCGCCCGGGCAGCACTGCGGTGAGGCTGCGCGTGACGTATTCGCTGTAGCGCTGCACGCTGCCACCGGCCAGGATGTTGCAGCTGAGCAGGCGCAGGCGGCGCTCGGCAGGGACAGCTTGGTTGATCGCGGCGCGGGTCATCGCAACACACTGCAGGGGAGGGAAGTGCCGACAAGCCCGGGTCAGCATCGGCGGCTGTCAGCGCAGCATGATCCTGCGCGTGTGAACAGCATGCCAGAGTTGTCGCTCGACATGCGTCACCGCCGTCGCGGGCTTATTTTCCGGCCAGCTCGCGCTTGACCAGCCACAGGGTCACTGCAAGCATTTCTTCGTGCGAGCGGGTCGTCGTTACGCGGTACTTGCCATCGATCACCAGGGTCGGCGTGCCATCGACCTGCCACTTGCGGATCAGGTCGAAGTCGCGTTTCATCTTCGCGGTGGTCTCCGCCGAGGTGGCAATGCGCAGAAACTCGGCCCGGTTGACGCCCTCGCGCGCATAGAAATCGGCCAGCTCGCCCATCGAATTGATCGGATAGTGTTCACCGAACTTGGCCACGAACAACTGCAGGTGGGTGCGGTCGACCACGCCGAGCTGCCTGGCGGCATAGTAGGCCCGGGCAAACGGCACCCACTCGATATTGAACGCCGCCGGCAACAACTTGAACTCGGCGCCGGCGGGCAGCTCCTTGCGCAGCTTCTCTGCATCCGGCGCGAACTGCGCGCAGTGGATGCAGCCGTAGGAAAACACCTCGACCACTTCCACCTTGCCGCTCTTGCTGTAGCGCTCATGCGGACCGGGCAGGGTCACGTACTCGTTGCCGTCGGTATACGGCGCCGCGCTGCTGGATTGCGCCGTACAGGCGCTGGCCAGCATCAGGCCGCCGAGCAGGGCGACGATGTGCAGACGGGCGAATCGCTTGAACATGTGTTGTTCTCTCGGCGGGACGGGCATCGCCCCTTGCGGGTAAGACGGGTTGTGGCGCGGACTACTTGCCCGCGGCTTCCTTGGCAACCAGCCACTGGGTCAATTCGACCGTCTGCGCATATCCGCCAGCCGACGTCGTGTCGAGGCGGTATTTGCCATTGACCACGATGGTCGGCGTGCCGGACACGCCGTAGGCTTTCACCAGATCATCGGCCTGCTTCATCTTGGTGTTGACCGTGAACGAGTTGGCGATGCCGACGAATTCCTTCGGATCGGCACCATACTTGGCGTAAAACTTGGCCGCATCCTCGATTGTCGGCCAGGCTTCCTTCGGCTTCAGGCCGTTGCCCTTGAGGTTGTAGGTGGACAGCTCGCCGGTCTTCCAGGTGGCGTCGAATACCGCGTCCTGGGTCTTGTCGACCAGGCCAAGTGCCTGCGCGGCGTAAAACGCGCGCTGGTACATCGGCCAGTTTTCGTCCGGTCGGAACGCGGCCGGCAAATAGTTCATCACTGCATCCGCCGGCAGACTCTTGGCAATCTGGTCGGCCGTGGTGTGGAACGCGTTGCATGCGGGGCAACCGTAGGAGAACACCTCGGTTACCTCGATCTTGCCGGGATGGCTGGTGGGCTGCGGCGGATCGATCAGGAAATAGTTCTTGCCGGCGACCCACTTGCCGGTGTCGACAAACGGCGGTGCGGGAGCGGCAGGAGCTGCGGTGGACGCACTCGGCGTGGCGGCAGCCGCCGTGGTGCCGCTGGCAGCCGGTGCCGTGGTGCTGGCCGCTGGTGCCACTGCGGCGCTGCTGCTGGCGGCCGGGGTGGCGCTGGTGCTGGTCGTCGGCGCGACCGGCGGGGCAGCGTTGCCGCTGTCGCTGTTGTCATGGCTGCAGGCGGCGAGCGCGAGCAGGGCGGCACACAGGAGCGGCAAACGCTTGAACATGGCAGACCTCGATTCGATGGAGCGCAAAACCGGCAGCGCCGACCCGGTGGTCGGCGCGTGGATGATCAGGGCGCGGCGGCCGGCGGATTGTCGGTGCTGTGCAGGCCCTCGATGTAACTGGCCAGCGCAGCAATATCGGCGGTGTCCAGCTTCTTGGCGATCGCAGGCATGATCTGCGAGTGCGCGTCGTCGCCCCAGGTCGTGCCGTCGTGCCACGCCTTCAGCGTGGCCTCGATGTACTGGGCGTGCTGGCTGGTCAGTTGCGGGTACATCGCGCCCGGATTGCCGCGGCCGTCGATGCTGTGGCAGGCCATGCACGCCGGTACGCCGCTATTTGCATCGCCCTCACGGAACAGGGTCTGGCCACGTTCCACCAGGGCCTGGTCGGCGACACCGGGCAGCGGCGTCTTGCTGGCAAAGTAGGCGGCGACATCGTGCATGTCCTGGGTCGACAGCGGCGTGGCCATGCCCAGCATGATCGGGTTCTGCCGCTTGCCTGTCTTGAAGTTGGTCAGCTGGCGCACGATGTACTGTTCGCTTTGGCCAGCCAGCTTGGGATACTGCGCATCGGTGGAATTGCCATCCATGCCATGACAGGCGCCGCAGACGGCAGCCTTGGCCTGGCCGGCGGCGGCATCTCCCGGTTTCACTTCAGCCGCAGCGGTTTCGGCGGCCGGCGCCGCAGTTGCCGCAGTGCTGGCGGCGGCGGGGGCTTGCGCCTGCGGTGCCGCTTCCTGCGCCATCAGCGCACTGGCAGACAACGCAAACACGAGAGCCAGGGCAGACCCCAGAACGGCGGGCCGAAAACCAGCAGACCGAAAACTCATACACTTGACTCCCGAGAGACTTGCAAACGCTGCCAGCGAGGCCATCGAAGCCTGCAGTGGGCAGAACCCAAGAATTATCCCGTGCCATCCTACCGTGGTCAAACCGTTCCCATGCCCAATCCGCTTCAAGGCGCGCAATTCGTGCTCGCCGCGCACCGCATCAGCCAGCTGCCCGCCGATCAGGGTGCCGAGGTGGCGTTCGCCGGCCGCTCCAACGCGGGCAAGTCCAGCGCGCTCAACGCGCTGACCAACCACAAGGGACTGGCGCGAACCTCCAAGACACCGGGGCGCACCCAGCAGATGGTCGCCTTCAGCCTGCCGCCGTCCAAGGATGTACCAGTGGTTATGGCTACGCCAAGGTGCCGCTGGAGATGCGCGAGCACTGGAAGCTGGAGATCGACGCCTACCTGCATCAGCGCCGCAGCCTGCGCGGGCTGGTGCTGATCGTCGATATCCGCCATCCGCTGAAGGAATTCGACCGGCTGATGCTGCAGTTCTGCTTCGATACCCGGCTGCCGTGCCATGTGCTGCTGACCAAGGCCGACAAGTTGTCGCGCGGCCAGGCCACCCAGGCGCTGGCCGCGCTGCGCAAGCAGTTCGCTGCGGAAAATCTTCACGCCACCGCGCAGATTTTTTCGTCTTCGGCTGGCACCGGCGTGGAGGAGGCGCGCGAGGCGGTGATGGCGCTGCTGCGCCAGCCGCGTGAGGGTGCGCATCAGGGGCGCTGAGCCAGCCGATTTGCGGGAGCGATGTCAGCCGTTTCCGCGGTCAGGCATTCAGCGGCACGCGGCTTCCATGAACACGTCGCAGAGTGCCTCCATCCCGGCGCGATCCTGCTCGTCGAAGCGGTCGATCACCGGGCTGTCGACATCCCATACGCCGAGCAGCGAACCATCGGCCCTGACCAAAGGCACCACGATTTCCGATTGCGAGGCGGCGTCGCAGGCGATATGGCCGGCGAACGCGTTGACGTCGCGCACCAGCTGGGTCTGGCGGGTCTGCGCGGCGCTGCCGCAGACACCGCGACCGAGTGCGATGCGGATGCACGCCGGCTTGCCCTGGAACGGTCCGACCACCAGCTCGGTGCCGTCGAACAGATAGAATCCGGCCCAGTTCACTTGCGCCAGGCTGTGATAGACCAGGGCGCTGAAGTTCGCCGCGTTGGCGATCAGATCGGGTTCGCCGGCGAGCATGCCGCGGGCCTGCGCGGTCAGGTCGGCATAGTGCTCGGCCTTGCTGGCAAAGCCTGAAGTGTTGATCTCGAACATGCGGCGTGTCCGGTGGCAAAACCCGTATTATGCGCCGAGCAGTTGCCATCGAGGTCGGCGCGGCGACCATCGGCGAAACCATCCACGCCAAACGGGCCGCAAAGCCACTGGAGTGTCGCGCAGTCCATAGTCCACTGTTGCCAGCCCACTGATCGATGCGGGGCAGCTGCAATTCATCAGCGGCGCGGTGTCGATCATCGTGGCTTCAGGCAACGCGGCCAATCAACCCGAGCTGGTTCGCGCACAGGGCTGCCGGCCGCTGCGCGGAGGGCGTTTGCGACTGTTGTTGCGTGATACTCAGGCCGCCGGACTGATCGGCGCTATCGGTCGCGATGGCCGTGTTGCGGTGGTGTTCTCAAGACCGAGCCCGCACCAGCCATTGCAATTGAAGGGCAGCGATGCCGAGCCGACCACGACCAGCCGTGGCGACGTGTCGTGCATGGCCGCCTACCGTCGCGCCATGGTGATTGAACTGGAGCGTGTCGGCGTGCTGCCCGCGTTGAGTCTGGCCTTGCTCGACGGAGCGGCCGGGCGGCTGGTAGCGCTGGACTTCACTCCCACCGAGGCCTGCCAGCAGAGGCAGTCAGACAGGGGTGCCACGGACGAAGGTCGGTGGAGGTGAAGCCAGTCTGGACAGCGCCAGCGCCACCGTTTCGTGAAACTTCGCTGCTGTTTTGTTGAGAATTTCCTAAACTGGGCCGACTGCCGCGGACACGCGGATTTCAGCCGATGCCCGCTGCTGTGGAGCGTGCCGGAAGGCACCTCCCGCCACCCTGGAGAACGCTCTTGATGTACGTGTGCAATGACCCTGGCGCGAATGCCCCGCTGGTTCGCGCCTGCGGGCAGCCGCGATGACGGATGCCGTATTCGTTGCCGGCACCGATACCGGCGTCGGCAAGACCTTCGTGTCGTGCGCGCTGCTGCACGCGCTGCGCGCGATGAGCGGACGCGTCGTCGGCATGAAGCCGGTGGCCAGCGGTTGTGTGGCTACGCCGGCAGGGTTGCGCAACGACGACGCGCTGGCGCTGATCGCCGCCAGTGATCCACGTCCCGACTATGCGCTGTGCAATCCGCTCGCGTTCGCCGAGGCCGTGTCGCCGCACCTGGCCGCGGCCGCGCAACAGACCGAGGTGACGATGGCGCCGATCGAGGCGGCCTTCGCACGGCTGGCCGCCAGCGCGGACGTGGTGCTGGTCGAGGGCGTCGGCGGCTGGCTGGCGCCGTTGTCGCCGACGCTGCAGGCCAACGCGATCCCGCGCGCACTCGGCCTGCCGGTGATCCTGGTGGTGGGTCTGCGGCTCGGCTGCCTCAGTCATGCGCAGCTGACCGCGCGGGCGATCCAGACCGACGGCTGTCGTTTGCTGGGCTGGATCGGCAACGCGGTCGATCCGGCGATGGAGCGGCGCGAGGACAACCTCGATACCCTGCGCCAGCTGCTGCCCGCGCCATGCCTGGGCGTAGTCGGTCATGCCTCGAAAACCGCGGCAGCAGAGCTGGCTGCCGCGGCTGCCGCGGTGTGTGCGCCGGCGTCATAACCGGCGGCACAGCTCCGCAACAATCAGTGGCCGGGCGTGGTGGCGGCCCTCGGGCGCATTGCGGGGTTGGCCTTGTCCAGCCCCGGCGGCTGCGACAAGCAGGGCGTGGCCGGCGGACGCGAATCTCCGGGCGAGGATCATGCGTGCCATGGAAATTCCCACCTGTGACGAACGCCCGTTTCCCCGGTTGCCTCGGCGGCTTCACGTCCGGCGTGCTTTGATGGGTGCCACATTCCTTCGTCGGAGGCAGCATGGCCCGCAATCGTTACTATCTTTCGATCGGCGACCTGGCCCACGCACGCGGGGCGGATCCGCAATTCGCCTGGGAAGGCGTTGCCCCGGATGACTTCGCCGCTGCGTTGCAGCAGGCCTTGCGCGGCGACGGTCTGTTCCAGCGCTGGCGCGCGGTGCAGCCGGATCCCGATGCGGTGGATGCGGGCCTGGCCGCCACCGATCCCGCCGCGCAGGTCAACGCCAGGCTTGCGGATCTGCAAACCGATGTGGAGCTCACCACCGACCTGCCGATGAGCGTGGTGAGACATCGGCTGCGCCTTCTGATTGGCACGGCGTGGCAATTGCGCGACATGCGCGTCGCATGATCACGGCGGTGAAGCTGGCGAGATCTTGCGCCCTGTCCGTGATTTTGTGCACCCGGCCGTTTGGAAAGTCGCTCCGGTATCGGTAAAGTCGGCGGTCACCACTTCCCGTATCCACTCGCGGATACACCACACCCGGGGTACTCCATGCTTCGTCTTCGCCTGATAGTGATTGCCACCTCGATGGCACTGGCCGCCTGCTCGCAGCAGCCGGGCGGCGCCAGCAATACGCCCGCAGCCGCCGCTTCGGTGGCCTCCGCCAGCACCGCCGCACCGGCCGCAACCGCCATGACCAGCAATCCGTTCTTCCAGGCCAGCACCCTGCCATTCCAGGCGCCGCCGTTCGACAAGATCACCGACGCCGACTACCAGCCGGCGATCGAGGAGGGCATGAAGCGTCAACTGGCCGAGATCCAGACGATCGCGAACAACCCCGATGCACCCACGTTTGAAAATACCTACGTGGCGATGGAGAAGAGCGGGGTCATGCTCAACCGCGTGCTGGCTGTGTTCGGTGCGGTGACCGGCGCCAATACCGATGACACGCTGCAGAAAGTGCAGGCAACGGTTGCCCCCGAGCTGGCGGCCCATCACGATGCGATCTATCTGAACGACAAGCTGTTCCAGCGCGTCCAGGCGATCTACAACCAGCGCGACACGCTCAAGCTCGATCCGGAATCGGCGCGTCTGGTCGATGTGGTCTACAAGAACTTCGTGCATGCCGGCGCCAAGCTGTCCGACGCCGACAAGGCAAAGCTGAAGGATCTGAACAAGCAGGAGTCCACCCTCAGTACCGCCTTCACCAACAAGCTGCTGGCCGCGACCAAGGCCGCCGCACCAGTGTTTGACGACAAGAGCAAGCTGGCCGGCCTGTCCGCCGCCGAGCTTGCTGCCGCGGCGCAGGCGGGCAAGGATCGCAAGCTTGACGGCAAGTACGTGTTGCCGTTGCAGAACACCACGCAGCAGCCGGAGCTGCAGGATCTGAGCAATCGCGATACCCGCAAGGCCTTGTTCGAGGCTTCCTGGAACCGCGCCGAACAGGGCGATGCAAACGACACCCGCGAGACCATCGAGCAACTGGCAAAGATTCGTGCCGAACAGGCCAAGTTGCTCGGCTACCCGAACTACGCCGCGTGGAAGCTCGACGACCAGATGGCGAAGACGCCCGAGACCGCGATGGCTTTCATGGACAAGCTGGCACCGGCCGCCGTGGCTCGCGCCAAGCGCGAGGCAGCTGACATCCAGGCACAGATCGACAAGGATCAGAAGGCGCTCAAGCAGCCCAGCTTCAAGCTGCAGCCATGGGACTGGAACTATTACGCCGAGCAGGTGCGCAAGGCGAAGTACGACCTGGATGAAAACCAGATCAAGCCGTATTTCGAGCTCAACGACGTGCTGCAGAACGGCGTGTTCTATGCCGCCAACCAGCTGTACGGACTGACCTTCAAGGAACGCAAGGACATTCCGGTGTACCAGCCGGATGTACGCGTGTACGAGGTGTTCGACAAGGACGGCAAGTCGCTGGCGTTGTTCTATACCGACTACTTCAAGCGCGACAACAAGGGCGGCGGCGCCTGGATGGACAACCTGGTCGGTCAGTCCAAGCTGCTCGGCACCAAGCCGGTGATCTACAACGTTGCCAACTTCACCAAGCCCGAACCGGGTCAGCCGGCGCTGCTCTCGTTCGACGACGTGGTCACCATGTTCCATGAGTTCGGCCATGCCTTGCACGGCATGTTCGCCGATGAGCAGTACCCGACCCTGTCCGGTACCAACACCGCGCGCGACTTCGTCGAGTTCCCATCGCAGTTCAACGAGCACTGGGCGACTGACCCGAAGGTGTTCGCCAACTACGCCAGGAACTACAAGACCAAGGCGCCGATGCCGAAGGAGCTGGTCGACAAGATGCGCAAGGCAGGCATGTTCAACAAGGGCTACGACATGACCGAACTGGTCGCCGCGGCCCTGCTCGACATGAACTGGCACATGCTCGGTGCCGATGCCCCGCTGCAGGACGCGGACAAGTTCGAGACCGCGGCGCTGAAGAAGGATCACATCGACCTCAGCTACGTACCGCCGCGCTACCGCTCCAGCTACTTCCAGCACATCTGGGGCAATGGCTACGCGGCCGGCTACTACGCCTACCTGTGGACCGAGATGCTGGCTGACGATGCGTTCGTCGACTTCAAGGATCATGGTGGCCTGACCCGTGCCAATGGCGATCGCTTCCGCGCGATGATCCTGTCACGCGGCAATACCGAAGATCTGGCCAAGATGTACAAGGACTGGCGCGGCAAGGCTCCGAGTATCGAGCCGATGCTTGAAAATCGGGGTCTGAAGGAAGTGCCGAAGAAATAGGCGGCGTTCGCGCAGCATCGCTCATGCACGATCAGGCCCGTCGCGCGCGGGCCTGATCGTTTCCGATGGCGAAAACACTGGCGCTGGATTCCTCGCCGGTGGATTCCCCGGCGTGGGACAATCGACGCCTGCCGATCGGAGTGACGTGCGCGTGGACAGCCATCATTTTCTGCAAAGCGCGGTGGTATTCCTGCTGGCTACCGTGATCGCCGTGCCGCTGACCAAGCGCTTCCGGCTCGGCGCGGTACTGGGCTACCTGCTGGCCGGGGTGGTGATCGGGCCGCAGCTGCTGGGGTTGATCAACGACACCGAGGGTGTCGCCGCGATCTCCGAGTTCGGCGTGGTGCTGATGCTGTTCGTGATCGGCCTGGAGCTTTCGCCGCAGCGATTGTGGGTCATGCGCCATTCGGTATTCGGTACCGGCCTGTTGCAGGTGGCCAGTTGCGGCATCGCGATCGCCGCAGCGGCGTATTACCTGTTCGGACTGCCCGGCAAGGGCGCGGCGATCGTGGGCGGCAGCCTGGCGCTGTCATCCACCGCCTTCGGCCTGCAGATCCTGGCCGAACGCAAGGAAGCCGGCTCGGCCTACGGGCGCCAGGTGTTTTCGATCCTGCTGTTTCAGGATCTGGCGGCGATTCCGCTGATTGCCGCGGTGCCGTTGCTGGCTTCCTCCACCGCCAAGCACTTCGACCTGTTCGGCGTCATGCGCACGGTCGGCGTGATCGTGGCGGTGGTGGCCGGTGGCCGCTACCTGCTGCGTCCGGTATTCCGCTTCGTGGCCCGTGCCGATTCGGTGGAGGTATTCACCGCCACCGCCCTGCTGGTGGTGACCGGAGTGGCCTGGCTGATGGAACTGGCCGGAGTCTCCGCCACGCTGGGCGCGTTTCTGGCGGGCGTGCTGCTGGCCGATTCGGAATACCGGCACGAGCTGGAATCGAACATCGAACCGTTCAAGGGACTCTTGCTGGGACTGTTTTTTGTCAGCGTCGGCATGTCGATGGATCTGACCCTGCTGCTGCGCCAGCCGCTGCTGATTTTCGGTCTGGTTGGTCTGCTGCTGCTTCTGAAGGGCGTGCTGCTGTGGCTGCTCGGGCGATTGCCGAGCAGGCTCTCCCGCTCCGACACGCTGCGCCTGGTGGTGCTGCTGGCCTGCGGCGGCGAGTTCGCCTTCGTGGTCTTGCGGCTCGCCGCCGACCGGCAGCTGATCCAGTCCGGTCAGCGTGATGTGCTGACCCTGGTGATCAGCATGTCGATGGCGCTGACGCCGTTGTTGGTGGTGCTGGCGGCGCGGCTGCTGCATGTGCTTCCACGCAAGCCGACACGCGAGTTCGACACCATCGATACCGACACGCCGCGGGTGATCATCGCCGGCTTCGGTCGGGTCGGCCAGATCATCGCGCGGGTGTTGCGCGCGCAGGGTATTCCGTTCGTGGCACTGGAACACTCGGCCGAGCAGGTCGATTTGTCGCGTCGCTTCGTCAGCGGCAACCTGTTTTTCGGCGACCCGGCACGACCAGAGCTGCTGCGCGCCGCCCAGGCCGACAAGGCCGAGGTGTTCGTGCTGGCCACCGACGATCCGGACGCCAACCTGCGCACCGCGAGGCTGGTCAAGCGGCAGTTCCCGCACCTGAAGCTGATTGCACGTGCGCGCAACCGCCAGCATGTATTCCGGTTGATGGACATGGGTGTGGATGCACCGGTGCGCGAGACATTCCATTCCAGCCTCAAGATGACACGCATGACGCTGGAGGCACTGGGCCTGTCCAGCGAACTGGCGGCTGATCGCGTCGAGCGCTTTCGCCGCTACGACGAAGAGCTGCTGAACAAGCAGGCGCTGGTCTATGACGACGAGACCAAGTTGCTGCAAAGCACCCGCGATGCGCTGGTCGACCTGCAGCAGTTGTTCGAAGCTGACGCGGCGTCGGATGCCGAGCGGGTTCGTCAGCGCGGTGCCGATGCCACCCCTCTTACCGCTGACGATTGAGCCGCGTCACGCACCAACCATGGTGCCTGTATGCCGTAATTTCTTGCACGACTCGGGCAGCAATGCCATTGAAAGGAAACGGGTCTAGAAACGACGTCCAGCATCTTTTTTCTGGCGGGCGTTGCCAACATGGTTCCCACGTACAGCCCGGTTGTGATCCGTTTTGGTCGCCTCGGCGATACGATCCTGCTGCAGCCCTTGCTGCGCAAACTGCATCAGCGATTTGGCCGTCCATGTCAGCTGCTGGCGCTGGGTGATTGGCCATCGGTGCTTTATGCCGCACAGGAGGAAGTGGGCGGCTTCATTCCCCTGCGCAGTCAGAGCGGCCCGCTGTGGCTGCACCCGCAGCGCCTGCGCGCGGCGCTGGCATTGCGACGCTTGCGGCAGTCACCGTTCTATATCTGCGAGCCCGAATTCCGCACGCGCACGAAGATCCGGCCTATGCTGAAGCTTGCCGGTGTGCCGGCCGGGAACTGCAGCTTCATCGAGGATCTGGCTGGGCTGGAGAACGAGCACTGGGTCGACTGGTTGTTGCGCTTTGCCGATACGACGCCGGCAGCCTTTGCCGGCGTCACCAGCCTGTCGATGGGCGCCGTGCCGGCCGCACCCCACCTGCTGATCACTGCGGCCGAACAGGCCGATGCGCAAGCATGGCTCCAGGCGCGCGGAATATCGGATCGACCGCTGGTACTGTTGCAGCCGGCCAACAAGCGCACCATGCGCTGGAACGGCGTGCGCCGTGCCGAGGACGACGACAAGTCGTGGCCGGCCGAGCGCTGGGCCGCGTTGGCGCGTGCGATCTCCGCCAGCATGCCCTCGGCCCAGGTACTCTTTTGCGGCGCGGCGGCAGAAGCCGAGTATCTCGATTCGATCCTGGCGGCGGTCGGGCCATCCACGCCGACCGTGGCGGTGGCCGCGCTGCCGCTGGGTCGCCTGAAGGCGCTGCAGGGGATGGCCCACAGCATGGTCTCCGTGGACACCGGACCGGCGCACCTGGCAGCGGCGGTGGGTTGTCCGCTGGTGGTGTTGATGGGTGCCAGGTCGCCGAACATGTGGCGGCCACGCAGTGCCTGCGGCAGCGCGGTGACGCTGCTTGGCGGACTGCCGGACGTGAAGCGGGTCGATCAGCTGGGCAGCGAACAGGTCATCGAGGCCTGGCGTGCACTCGCAGCGCGGACGGCCCGGGGGCAGGCGGTCGCCGCCTAGGAGTGTGGGCGGTAGAAACTTTGGATAGCGAGATTGAGCTATCCCCATGGGACGCGTCCATCGGAGGGTGCGCATGGTTATTCCATGCAAGCCCGACGAGAGGCGTGGCGTATGGATGAGAGCACCATCGCGGCCCAAAGATTTCTGCCACCCACGCTCCCAGGGATGCATTGATCCATGCCCCGGTGTCGGATCAATCAGCTGGCTGCGCCGGCTGCCGCAGGGTCTGCCGTACGCTCGGAATGCCATGGCTGCGTGCGCCGAGTTCATGCGCAATGTCGACATAGCCCAGCTGCCTTGCCACGTCGGCGGCGCTGCGGCCAAACGCATCGATGGCCTGGCGATCCGCACCGCGCGACAACAGCACGCGGGCTGGCGGCAGCAGCGCGTGCATCGCGCAGGCGTGCAGCGCCGTGACCCCGCGCTGGTCGGCGTGTTCGATGCGTGCGCCTGCATCCAGCAACAGCGGCACCAGCGCGCCGATATGGGTGGCATCGCCGTCGCTGCCCGGCGGCAGCTGTGCACCAAGCAGCAGCAGCAAGGGCGTCTTGCCCTCGTTGTCGGCGCGATTGACGTCGGCGCCGCGCTTGAGCAGGCCATCGAACGCACGTCTTGCACGCAGGCTGTCGTTATGTTCGAAGCCGAACTGGGCAGCGGCATGCAGGGCGGTGCGGCCAGCGGCATCGACTGCATTGACCTCGGCACCGGCATCCAGCAACTGCTCGGCGATATCCGGGTAGCCCATCGCCGCCGCCACCATCAGTGCGGTGGTTTCGTTCGGCAGACGCTGGTCGACCGCCACCCGGTGCTCCAGCAGCAGGGCGACCAGGCTCTCGCGTCGCGCGGCGACGGCGGCGGCCAGCGGGCTGACGCCACTGTTTGCGGCCAGCGTGGGATCGGCCCCGGCCGCAAGCAGGCAGGCAGCGACTTCGCGATGGCCGGCGCCGCAGGCGCGCAGCAACGCCGTGGCACCCTGGTCATCGCGTGTATCGACGCCAAAACCCAGCTCGAGCAGGCGTTGCACGGTCAGCAGCGCCCCGGCAGACGCTGCGGCCGGCAGGTCGCTGGCGCGCAGCGGGCGATGCGGCCGTGGCCAGTCGCGCCAGTCCAGCCAACGCTCCACCGCAGGATGTTCCAGCGCCAGTCCAAGTACCGTCTCGCCATTCGCATCGGAGGCCTCGGGGTCGGCGCCGAAGGCAATCAGCTTGCGCACCAGCGGCAAGGCCTGTGCACCGTGTTCGAGCGCCGCGAACAGCGGTGTGCGGTGATCGCGATCGCGCGTGTTCGGATCGCAGCCGCGGGCGAGCAGGGCCTGCAGCAGTTCGGCTTGTCCGTGGATCACCGCCAGGTGCAGCGGCGTGCGCCCCTGGGCGTCGTTGCCGAACGGATCGGCACCGCGTTCAAGCAGGGTCAGTGGCAGGGCGGCCGCCTGTGCCGAACCGCCGAGGCCGCACAGTGCTTGTGCCAGAAGCCCCGCACCGGCCGGCGAGGCGCCCGCCTGAAGCAGGTCGTCCAGCGCTTCGGTGGCTTCCGGCAGTTGCTGCAACAGGGCATCGAACAGGCGTGGGCCCAGTGGCGTGGAGGCTGTTTCGCTGGCGGCTGCGGCGCCGTCTGTCAGTGGCGACTGCAGCCTCGCCTCGGCGTCGAGACCATGATCGAGCAGCCAGCGGCGGGCCGTGCTCAGCCCGGGCATGGCCAGGTCCAGATACATCCCGGCCAGCTGTGCCTGAGGCCATTCGCGCACGCGGGCGCTGAAGCCGGAGACGACCGCCCAGTGGCCGAAGCGCAGCGCATCGAGCAGATGGGTTGGTGTGTCGGCACCTTCGTTCAGCAGATCCTGGCTGTGGCTGGCCGGCAGCGGGGTATCCGGATCGAGCAGGGCGACCAGATCCCAGCGGCCAGCGGCGGCGGCATGATCCAGCGCGCTGCGCCCGTCGCCGCCCGGCGCCCTGGGTTCGGCACCCAGCGCCAGCAGGGCGCTGATGGTGTCGCCATGGGCGTGCGGCGACTGGCAGGCCAGGGTCAGCGCATCGCGACCGTGCTGATCGCGCACGCACGCGTTGGCCTGCGCCCTGGCCAGTTCCTGCACAATGCCGCCGGCGCCGGCCCGGGCCGCTTCCATCAGCGCGGTGCTGCCATGCTGATCCTTCAGGTTGATATCGGCGCCAGCGGCGCAAAGCACGCGCGCAATCTGTTCGTGCCCCTCGGCGGCGGCGCTGAGCAAGGCATGCCGCTTGCGTGCATCCAGCGCATTTACCGCAGCACGATGCTTGAGCAGCAACTTGACCCCGCTGGGATCGTCATCGGCGATGCCGGCAGCAGCGACCAGTGCCGGTTCGCCAGCGGCGGGCGCCGTCCTGGCTCCGCGTTCCAGCAGAAATTTCACCAGCGGCCAGTTCGCCGCACGGCAGGCGCTGGTCAGCGGGCTGAGACCGCTCTGGTTCAGTGCATCGATCGGCGCGGCGGCGTCCAGCAGCATTGCGGCCACGCTGGCGTCGCCACTGAGCACGGCACCGTGCAGGGCGGTATTGCCTTCGGCGTCGGTGACCAGAGGGTCGGCGCCATTGGCGAGCAGGGTCAGTACGGCCTCGGCGCGCCCGTGCCAGCTGTCGCGGGTGGCCGCCAGCAGCGGTGTCAAGCCACCGCTGCTGCGGTTCACGTCGGCGCCACGGGCGATCAGCGCACGCAGCAGGCGGGTGTCCGGCAGCAGCGCCGCCAGCATCAGCACCGGGCGTTGGTCGCGATCGTCGGTGAGCGGCGCGGTATCGGGATCGGCACCGACTTCGAGCAGGGCCAGTGCGCGCTCGATATCGCCGTCACGGGTGGCGGCGAGCAGCGCGGCGGCTTGCTCCGGGGCACCCGCATTGCGTTCGTGTGCGCTCAATACGGGGCGTGGCGCGGCGCTGCCGGGTTTGTTCGACGGCACCACGAAATCACTGCGCCGACGGGGTTGGTGCCGTTCGCACAACAAGGCACGCAGGGTGCGGTTGGCGATCACCAGGCAGCCGAGCGGCAGCAGCACCAGGGCATAGATCGCCAGCGCCACAACCCGCAATTCGGACGGCAGCATGCCGACCAGGCCGGTCAGCGTGATCGCGCCGAACGCCAGCACCAACAGGCTCAATGCAGCCGGCAGGAAATGGCTGAAGAAGCGATCCTCGCGCGACAGATGGCGGCTGAAGGCGATGCTGCGCAGTGTTGCGGTGAAGATCCACGAGCCGTCACGCTGGCGCGGGTAGGCATCATCCCAGACGAACAGCAGGCCGAATGCCGACCACAGTCGCCACAGCGCCGCCAGCGCCAGCACCAGTGCTGCGGCCAGCAGCAGCGCTGCACGCAGACTGGGGGCCTGGCTCAACTGCAGCATTGGCCAGGCGACCAGGGCAAATACCAGCACGGTATAGCCGCTGAACATCACCAGATGGGCGGCGCCGCGACGCAGCACGGTGCGGCCGAAGCGCGGCTCGGGGTCGAAGCCGATCGCGTGACAGATCGCCGCCATGGTCAGCGTATTGGCCAGCAGCAGCGGGATCAGGGTCAGTGGATGGTTGGCCAGTCCGGCTGCGGCGACC
>JAJXYE010000407.1 GCA_021780735.1 Pseudomonadota bacterium
CGCTCATCATCTATTACATGGTGCAGCGGCTGGGTTTTCCCGACGACAAGGCCAACCTGGTCTGGAGCGCGGCGGCGGCGCTGATCTACGTGGCGCCGGCGATCGGCGGCTGGGTCGGCGACAAGATCCTCGGCACCCGGCGCACCATGCTGCTCGGCGCCTCCATCCTGTCGGTCGGCTACATGCTGATGGCCGTGCCGGGCCAGAGCATATGGTTCCTGTACTGCTCGCTGGGCGTGATCGTGGTCGGCAACGGCCTGTTCAAGCCCAACGCCGGCAACCTGGTGCGCAAGATCTACGACGGCGACGACTCCAAGATCGACAGCGCCTTCACCATCTACTACATGGCGGTGAACATCGGCTCGACCATTTCGATGCTGCTGACGCCCTGGATCAAGGACTACGTCAACCAGAAGTACGGCCACGAGCTGGGCTGGCACGCGGCCTTTGCCGTCTGCGCCTTCGGCCTGCTGCTGGGCCTGGCCAACTACATGGTGATGCGCCACACCCTGGACCATGTCGGCTCCGCGCCGGACGAGGAGCCGGTGCATTCCGGCAAGCTGCTGGCGGTTTTGGGCATTGGCGTGCTGGCGGTGTTCGCCTCGGCCTTCGTGCTCGGGCATGAATCGGTCGCGCGCGTTTTCGTGTACCTGGCCGGCGCGGTGGTGCTGGGGATCTTCGCCTACCTGATCAGCAGCAGCCAGCGCGGCGAGCGCGCCGGCCTGATCGCCGCCCTGGTGCTGACCGTGCAGACGGTGTTCTTCTTCATCTTCTACCAGCAGATGTCGACCTCGTTGAACCTGTTCGCCCTGCGCAATGTCAACCCCAGCTTCGACGTGTTCGGCTTCCACCTGTGGAACTGGTCGCCGGCGCAGTTCCAGTCGTTCAACCCGATCTGGATCTTCATCCTGAGCCCGATCCTGGCAGTGCTGTACAACACTGCCGGACGCAGCGGCAAGGACATCTCGATCGCCACCAAGTTCGCGCTGGGCTTCGCCGCCGTGGCGCTGGGCTTTTTCATCTACAGCTGGGCCAGTCATTTCGCCGTCGACGGCAAGACCACCTCGTGGGTGATGGTGTGGGGCTACGGCGCCTCGTCGCTGGGCGAACTGCTGGTCAGCGGCCTGGGCCTGGCGATGATCGCGCGCTACGTGCCGGAACGGATGGGCGGCTTCATGATGGGCGCCTATTTCGTCGCCTCGGGCGTGTCGCAGTACCTGGGCGGCATCGTGGCGAACTTCGCCAGCATTCCCGCGAACATCACCGATCCGCTGCAGACCATGCCGATCTACACGGCCCTGTTCAGCAAGCTCGGCTATGCGGGCCTCGGCTGCACCCTGATCGCGCTGGCCGTGCTGCCGCTGATGAAAAGGCTGACGGCCCAGCACCACGCGCACAACGCCGCTGCCGATACCGCGCTGCCGACGGTCCGTTCGGAACAGTAAGCGGCACGCCCGCCATCCCCGCCCGCCACGACGCGGGCGGGGCCATCACCCCGGTCACTCATCATGCCGCATCACCGCGCTTCGCTTCGCACCAGCATCGGCCCCTTCGCGCTTACCCGCACCCTGGCCTGGCTGCGGCTTTGCGCGATCGGCGGGCAAAGCGTGGCGGTGCTGGTGGCCGCCTGGTGGCTGCACCTGACCATCCCCGTGCTGCCGCTGCTGCTCGGCATCGGCCTGCTGGCCGTTTTCGGCGTGGTGGCGGCGTGGCGACTCGGCAAGCCGTGGCCGGTGCACGAAGGTGAAACCGTGGCCCACATCGCGGTCGACACCGCAGTGCTGGGTTACCTGCTGTATTTCAGTGGCGGCGCCAGCAACCCCTTCATCACCCTGCTGCTGGTGCCGATAGCGCTGAGCGCCGCCGCGCTGAGCGCGCGCGCCTTGCTGGCGGTATCGCTGCTGACCGGTGGCACCTACCTTTTCCTCATGCGCTGGCACGTGCCCCTGCCCATGTCCATGCACGACAGCGAGGGATTCTCGCTGCACGTGACCGGCATGGCGGTGAATTTCATCATCACGGCGCTGCTGCTGGGTTTTTTCATCAACCGGCTCGCGCACGCGCTGCGGCTGCAACAGCTGGAGGTTCAGCGCATTCGCGAGCGGGCGCTGCGCGACGAGGGCATCCTGGCCATCGCCACCCAGGCCGCCGGTGCCGCGCACGAACTCAACACGCCGCTGTCGACCATGCGCACGCTGCTGCCCGAGCTGCGCCGCGAGCACGTCGACGACACCCTGCTGGACGACGACCTGGCCCTGCTCGAAGGCCAGGTCGATCGCTGCAGCACGATCCTGCGCGAGATGGTGGCCTTCGGCAAGGCTCAGCTGTCGCAGGAGCCGGTGCGACTCAGTGTCACCGACTTCATCCATGGCTGCCTCGAGCGCTTCCAGTTGCTGCGGCCCGAGGCCGAGCTCGACTTTGCCATGGACGACGCCACCGCACAGACCATCCTGCGCACGCCCCCCGGCCTGCGCCACGCCCTGCTCAACCTGCTCAACAACGCCGTCGACGCGTCCGCCCTCAACCAGTCCATGGCCGTGTCGCTGGAGGTCTCGCGCCTCGGCGGCTGGCTGCAGCTGAGCGTGCGCGATCGCGGCCCCGGCTTCGACAGCACCGATGAGCTGACACGGCTGGGCGATTCGGAGAAATCGACCGGGCTGGGCATCGGCCTGGCGCTGGCCGAAGCCACCGCCGAACGCCTCAGCGGCGAGCTGGTCGCACGCAACACGGCCGCGGGTGCCGCGGTGTGCCTGCGGCTGCCACTGGCGGTGATCGCGGAGAAAATGGGACCCACTCGCCGCAACGGACGTGCAAGCGAGAGCCATTCGGGCAAGAATGGCCCCTGATCATTCCGGGAAACACCTATGTCCGAGTTGCCGCACGCCGCCACGGCACGCCCGTTGCTCCTTGTCGACGACGATGTCACCTTCCTGCGCGTGCTGGCGCGCGCGCTTGCCTCGCGGGGCTTCGAAGTCATCACCGCCAGCAATTTCGACGATGCGCGCGCACTGACCCGCCGGCACCATCCGCGCTACTGCGTACTCGATCTCAAGCTGGGCGAGGAAAATGGCCTGCGCCTGATTCCCGAACTGCAGAGCCTGGTGCCCGACCTGCGCGTGCTGCTGCTCACCGGCTACGCCTCGATCGCCACCGCGGTGGAGGCGATCAAGCGCGGCGCCCACGATTACCTGGCCAAGCCGGTGGATGCGGACGCCGTAGTGCGCGCCTTGCTCGACGGCGACAACGCCGGCCCCGACGACAGCGACCTTCCCGATACCCCGGAGCAGCCACTGGCCCTGCGCCGGCTGGAGTGGGAACACATCCAGCGCGTGCTGACCGAGTGCGACGGCAACATCTCCGAGACCGCCCGCCGCCTGGGCATGCACCGCCGCACCCTCCAGCGCAAGCTGGGCAAGCACCCGGTGCGCGAACGGCCCGACTCCGAGGACTGACCCCATCGCATATGTTGTAGGAGCGCACCCTGTGCGCGATGCTCTTGATGTCGATAAGAGCGAAAAGCATCGCGCACAGGGTGCGCTCCTACACTCAGCGCGAACCGGCCACGTTTCGACACACCGCTCAGCAGCCGATGCTGGGCGTCAGGTCGATCTTGATCGTGTGGTCCGCGACCACCTTGCCATCCTTGCCCGCGCGCTTTTCACCCAGCTGGATCGTGCCCCGTTGCCCGGGCCGCATGCGGATGCGGGGAAACCCGGATCTGGACATCGGCCCACCGCTCAGTTCGGCCCGCACTTCCAGTTGCCCATGTTCGACCGGTGCCACCGTGAAGCGCCCGTGCCACGGCGGCAACTTGCCGATGTTGCGTTCCGTGACGTCGTAGTACCGACCCGGTGAGAGGCAAATGTTGGCGTGAAGCCGCGGAGGTTGATCATCGATACCCAGCGCCAGCTTCAACCTGTAGTGCCGAACGGTGGTGAGCTTCGCGGCGTTCGAAGACGCTGTCGTCGACTGCGTTGCGGCATACACGCCGCCCGCGCCCACTATTGCCACGATCATGACAAAGGCTAAACCGCATACGCGACGAAGCCGTCCGGGCTGACTCTGTTTCAACATGGCGATACGCTCCGTGATGGGGTGACGCGGTGACCAGGGACAACCGACCGGCAACGCGAACGCGGCCGACTGGGTTTTCAACATCGCATGGGCATAGCAGCGGCGCAGCTCGCCGTGCTCGCGCAGCACCGCAGCGTCGCAGGCCAGCTCCTGGTCGTGGCGCAGTGCGGCCAGTGCCCACCACGCCAGCGGGTGGAACCAGCACAGGGCCGCCAGGATTCGCGCGAGCAGGCACCACCAGCCGTCGCGGCGGCGCGCATGCGCGGTCTCGTGGGCGAGGATCAGCGCGCGTTCGCCGGTGTCGTAGCACTGCTCGAAATCCGCCGGCAACACGATACGCGTACGCCAGGCGCCGACCAGGGCTGGACCGACATCGGTGTCGACGGCGCGCAGCACCGGCCAGCGTGATGTCATGCTGGCCATGACCGTGGCTCCACGCAGCCGGGTGCGATAGCGCTCCTGCGCGAGCGCGGCCAGCAGCAGGCTCAACACGCTGCCGACAAGCCAGGCCAGCGCGACGCCTGCACGCCAGTCGACGACACCCGCACGCGCGGCATGCGCCGGCAGCGCAGCGACGACCGAGGTAATCGCGATCACCACCGGCGGCAGCGCCGCCACCGGCATTGCAGCATGCGGCAGCTCGCCGGCCAGCATCGCCAATGGCGGCAGCAACCAGAGCTGGAAGGCACGCTCGGCGCCGAACAGGCGGCGGCACGGCTTGCGCAGCATCGCCACCAGCAGCGTGGCGGCGGTGAAGGCGAGGATCAGCAGCCAGCCGCGCCCGAGCCAGTCGATCCCGGTCCAATCCATTGCGGTTGCCTCAATGCTGCTCATTGTCGAGCTCCGCGAGCAGTTTGCGCAGTTCGGCGATGTCCTTCTCTGACAGCTTTCGCTGCTCGGAAAAGTGCGCCACCAGTGGCGCCACACGGCCGCCGAACAGGCGATCGAGCAGCCCCTTGCTTTCCTGCTGCACGTATTGCTCGCGCAGCAGCAGCGGGGTGTAGAGGTAGCGGCGGCCGTCGCGCTCGGCGTGCACGGCGTCCTTTTTTAGCAGGCGATTGAGCAGGGATTTCACCGTGCCTTCCTGCCAGTTCTGCGACGGACCGACTTCGGCAAGGATCTCCTCCGCCGTGCGTGGGGCCTTGCCCCACAACACATCCATCACGACTGCTTCGGCTTCGCTGATCGTCATGACGCACCGTTTACATGTGTAAGTGAACTTATGTTTACACGCGTAAATGATTGCGTCAAGCCCTGCTGCCGAACGCCCACGGCATCACGCCGGAAGGCACTGCCGATCAGCCGGGCACGCTGGGTGCGCTAGCAGGACGCGGTGCCGCCGACCGTCATCGCATCGATCTTCAGGGTCGGCTGGCCGACGCCGACCGGCACGCTCTGGCCGTCCTTGCCGCACACGCCGACGCCCTCGTCGAGCTGCAGATCGTTGCCGATCATCGAGACCCGGTTGAGCACCTCGGGGCCGCTGCCGATCAGGGTGGCGCCCTTCACCGGGCGGGTGATCCGGCCGTCCTCGATCAGGTAGGCCTCGGAGGCGGAGAAGGTGAACTTGCCATTGGTGATGTCGACCTGGCCGCCGCCGAAATTCGGTGCGTAAAGTCCCTTCTTCACCGAGCGGATGATCTCCTGCGGATCGTGCGAACCGGCCAGCATGTAGGTATTGGTCATGCGCGGCAGCGGCAGCGCGGTGAACGACTCGCGGCGGCCGTTGCCGGTGGGGGCCATGCCCATCAGCCGCGCGTTGAGCTTGTCCTGCATGTAGCCCTTGAGGATGCCGTCCTCGATCAGGGTGGTGCACTCGGTCGGGGTGCC
>JAJXYE010000416.1 GCA_021780735.1 Pseudomonadota bacterium
ATCTGCCTCCCACGGCTGGTAGTTCGGGTCGGTGTAGTCGAGCCCGCTGACATAACCGAGCGCGACCTGATCGCCCGCCAGGTGATACAGAAAGCTGCCGCCGTAGGTGTGGCTGTCGGCTGGCCAGCCGAAGCTGTGCACGATCCTGCCCGGGGTGACGCGGCCGGGTGGCAGTTGCCACAGCTCCTTGATGCCGATCGAATAGCCCTGCGGGTCGCTGTCGGCGTCGAGCTTGAAGCGTTTGACCAGCTGCTTGGTCAGGCTGCCCCGGGCGCCTTCAGCCAGCACGGTGACCCTGGCCTTGATGTCGATACCTTCGGTGTAGCCCGGCTTGTGCGAGCCGTCCTTCGCCACGCCCATGTCGCCGATGCGCACGCCAGCGACCGAGCCATCCTCGTTGTGGATGGTGTCGACGGCGGCGAAGCCGGGGAATACGTCGACCCCCAGCGCCTCGGCCTGCGGCGCCAGCCACGCGCACATCGCGCCCAGCGAAACGATGAAGTTGCCGTGGTTCTTCATCCCCGGCGGCACCATGATCTTGCGCCCGCCAGTCTTGCTGAGCAGCCAGAACTCGTCTTCACCGGCGGGTACGCAGACCGGCGGCGGATTGTCGCGCCAGCCCGGCAGCAGTTCGTCCAGCGGTTGCGGCTCGATCACCGCACCGGAGAGGATCTGCGCGCCGACGGTCGAGGCCTTCTCGATCACGCAGACGCTGACGTCGGGCTTGAGCTGCTTCAGGCGGATCGCGAACGACAGTCCGGCCGGGCCGGCACCGACCACGACGATGTCGTATTGCATGGTTTCGCGTTCGCTCATGGCAGGCTCCAGCTCGGGCAGCGTTGGGCACGGTCAATTGCCGTGCGTGAGGGTATGGTTCGAGCCTGCATTCTGGCGTTTTCGCTGCACCGCGGCAACGCGTGCTGCGTCACCGCTTGCAATCGCGTCGGTGGACGTGGCGATAATCGGGGTCAGCCTGCACGGAGTCTTCATGAATTCAATGCCGCCCATCGCCGATGTCGACCTGCGTCGTGCCTCGTTGTGCCAGCTGCTGCACTGGCTGGCGCTTGGCCGGGTGCAGCCGGAGGCGCTGTCGCAGATCTACCAGCAGGCGATCGAGCGAATCAATCCACAGCTCAATGCCTATGTCGACCAGCGTTCGGGCCTGGTGCAGGAGCAGGCGCACATGGCCGACCGGCGTCGTCGCGATGGACTGATCGGACGTCTGGACGGCATCCCGCTGGCCTTGAAGGACAACATCGACATGGCTGGCTGGCCGACCCGGGTCGGTTTGCCGGGGCGCAGCAAGCCGGTGCAGGCCGATGCCCACGTGGTGGCGCGTCTGCGCGCGTCCGGCGCGGTACTGGTCGGCAAGACCAACATGGACGAGGGCGCGCTGGGCACGGCGACCGACAACCCGCATTTCGGAGCGACCCACAACCCGCACCGCCACGGATACAGTGCCGGAGGCTCCTCTGGCGGCGCGGCCGCCGCCGTGGCGGCGGGTCTGGCGGTGGCGGCAGTGGGCTCGGACAGCCTGGGTTCGATCCGCATCCCGGCCAGCTACTGCGGCGTGTATGCGTTGAAGCCGACCCATGGCGAGATTTCCACGCGCGGGCTGGTGCCTGCAGCGCGCCGGCTCGATGCGGTGGGCCTGCTCGCCCGTGGTGTCGACGACCTCACCGTGTTGCTGCAGGTACTGGCCGGCTACGACGCGGACGATGCGCGCTCGCGCCGTCGGCGTGTGGCGTTCGCGTTGCCGGACTGGGAGCCGGGCAACCTGCGCACGGGCTTGCTGCCGGATCTGGTCGCCGCAGGCGTTCAGCCAGAAGTGATCGAGGTGTTCGAGGCGGCCATGGCCAAACTGAACCACGCCTTGGGCGACCGGCGCACGGTGGATTTCGCCGACTGGAATTTCGCGCGCACCCGGCGCGCCGGCCTGTTGCTGATGGAGGCGGAGATGCTGGCCACCTACGCTGCGGATCTGGCCGATGCCGCGCATCCGGTATCGACCCGCTTTCGTGACATGCTCGGCTATGCCGCTGGCAAGAGTGCAGCCGACTATGCGGTGGCCGATCGCGTGCTCGATGCGGCCACATTGAAGATGCGTCGACTGTTTGCGCAGGTCGACGTGCTGGTGCTGCCGACTACGCCGCAGGGTGCGTTTCCGCTGGACGGCCCGGTGCCGGATTCAGCGGCTGACCTGACCAGCTTCGCCAGCCTAGCCGGCTGTCCGGCGGTGAGTCTGCCGATGGGCCAGCTGCCTGACGGAATGCCGGCAGGTTTGCAGCTGGTCGGTGCGCGCGGGTCGGATCTGCGCCTGCTGGAGTTGGCAGCAGTGTGCGCGGCGACCCTGGATGCGGAGCCCAACTATCCGGTGATGGTCTGAGACCGGGCGGGCCCGGGAGTGACTTGCAGACGTGGCTGCAGTGGCGATGCTCCAGATTTGGCCAGTCCAGCACAAACCCCTCGCGATTGAAGCAACTCCCGCACTGGTTTCATGATGGCTTGCCGCAATTGCCGACATTTGCCTCCGTATCGCCTCGGGCTATGTCGATATGACAAGTCATTTGGACGTCCATTCGACGGGTTGCGTCGTTTGCACACTATAATCCCGCTTTCCCGGGCGCTGTCAGACCACCTGTCGATATCGTTCTGCCAGCAACCGACACAGAGTTCCTGATGTCATGACGACAACCGCACTGAAATTGCATTCCCACCTCGACGACCTCGAGGCCGAGAGCATCCACATCTTCCGCGAGGTGCGGGCCAGCTTCCAGCGCCCGGTGATGCTGTATTCGATCGGCAAGGACTCCTCGGTGCTGCTGCACCTGCTGCGCAAGGCGTTTTTTCCGGCGCGCTCGCCGATACCGCTGCTGCACGTGGACACCACCTGGAAGTTCCGCGAGATGATCACGTTCCGCGAGCAGGTGGCCGCCGCTGGCGATGTCGAAGTACTGGTGCATATCAACGAGGATGGTGTGCGCCAGGGTATCTCGCCGTTGACCCACGGTTCGACCGTGCATACCGACGTGATGAAGACCGCCGCGCTGAAACAGGCGCTGGACAAGCACGGCTTCGACGCGGCGATCGGTGGTGCCCGACGCGACGAGGAGAAGTCGCGCGCGAAGGAGCGCATTTTCTCGTTCCGCAACGCGCAGCACCGCTGGGATCCCAAGAGTCAGCGCCCGGAATTTTGGAATACCTACAACACGCACATCCGCAAGGGCGAGAGCGTGCGGGTGTTTCCGCTGTCCAACTGGACCGAGATGGACGTATGGTTGTACATCCAGCGTGAGAACATTCCGGTGGTGCCGCTGTACTTTGCGAAACCTCGCCCGGTGGTCGAACGCGATGGCGCGCTGATCATGGTCGACGACGAGCGCTTTACCCTCAACGAAGGTGAGCGGGTGCAGATGCGCGAAGTGCGCTTTCGCACGCTGGGCTGCTATCCATTGACTGGTGCGGTGGAGTCCTCGGCCGATACGCTGGAGAAAGTGATTGACGAGATGGCCCGCTCACGCAGTTCGGAGCGGCAGGGGCGGGTGATCGACCAGGATCCGACCGCCTCGATGGAGCGCAAAAAGCAGGAGGGCTACTTCTGATGACCACGTCGACCCCCAGACAGGTCACCGCGCCCGGCAAGAGCCTGCTGCGCTTCATCACCTGCGGCAGCGTGGACGATGGCAAGAGCACCTTGCTCGGACGCCTGCTCTACGACGCCGGCATGGTACCCGACGACCAATTGGCCGCGCTGGCCCGCGACAGTCGCCGCCAGCATGCCGAGGCCGGTGACACGGACACACTCGATTTCTCGCTGCTGACCGATGGCCTCGATGCCGAGCGCCAGCAGGGCATCACCATCGACGTGGCATACCGCTACTTCCACACGGCCCGTCGCAGCTTCATCGTGGCCGACTGCCCCGGCCACGAGCAGTACACCCGCAACATGGCGACAGGCGCCTCGAACGCCGAACTGGCGGTGGTGCTGGTCGATGCACGCAAGGGCTTGCTGCCGCAGACACGTCGGCACACCTATATTTGCGGCTTGCTGGGTATCCGACAGGTGGTGCTGGCGGTCAACAAGATGGATCTGGTCGACTTCGATCAGGCCACCTACGACGCCATTGCAGCCGACTATGTCTCCCTGGCGGCGAGTCTCGGGATCGATCACGTGCATTGCCTGCCGGTGGTGGCGCCGACCGGCGAAAATGTCGGTTCACGCTCGACCCGCATGCCCTGGTACGACGGGGCGTGCCTGCTGGAGCTGCTGGAGACAATCGATGCAGCGGCGTTTCGTGCGGAAGACTTCCGCATGCCGGTGCAATGGGTCAATCGACCTGACCAGTCGTTCCGCGGCTATGCCGGCACCATCAGCGGCGGCAGCGTGACCTGCGGTGACGAGATTGTGGTGCAGCCGGGCGTTCACCGGGCCCGGGTCGAACGCATCATCGGCCCTGCCGGTGACCTGCAGCGGGCGCAGTCGGGCGAGGCGGTGACTTTGTGCCTCAGTCGCGAGGTCGATGCCAGCCGCGGTGACGTGATTGCCGATGCGCTGCGCCCGGCGCCAGTGGCTGACCAGTTCACATGTCATCTGCTGTGGTTGGGCGATGCCGCCTTGCTGCCCAACCGCACTTACCTGCTCAAGATCGGCACCCGCACGGTGAATGCGCGGGTGATGTCGATCAAGCACAAGGTGGACGTGAACAGCCAGGCCAAGTTGGCCGCGCGGCATCTCGAACTGAACGAGGTGGGTTACTGCACAGTGGGACTGGATGACGAGATCGCGTTCGAGCCTTACGCGACCAACCACACCCTCGGCGGCTTCATCCTCATTGACCGCCACAGCCATGCCACGGTGGCCTGCGGCATGCTGGATTTCGCCCTGGGTCGATCAGCCAACGTGCACTGGCAGCATGTCGACATCGACAAGTCCGTGCGCGGGGCCAGCAAGGGCCAGCAGCCATTGTGTCTGTGGTTCACCGGCCTGTCCGGTGCGGGCAAATCGACGATTGCCAACCTGGTCGAGCGCAAGCTGCATGCGCTGGGGTATCACACCTATCTGCTGGATGGCGACAATGTGCGCCACGGCATCAACAAGGATCTGGGCTTCACCCCCGAGGATCGGGTCGAAAACATCCGTCGCATCGCCGAGGTCGCGCATTTGATGGTGGATGCGGGCCTGATCGTGCTGGTCAGTGCGATTTCGCCTTATCGAAGTGAGCGTCGCTCCGCCCGCGAGTTGTTCGCCGAGGGCGAGTTCATGGAGGTCTTTGTCGATGCGCCTTTGGCTGTCTGTGAGGGACGCGACCCCAAGGGCCTGTACCGCAAGGCCCGCGCCGGCGAGATCCGCAATTTCACCGGCATCGACTCGCCCTACGAGCGACCCGAGTCACCGGATGTGCATCTGCTGACCGAAGGTCGGCGCGCCGAGGAGATGGCCGAGCAGTTGGGCGAGTGGCTGATGGCCACCCAGGGTAGCCAGCAGTCAGATTGATATCGATCAAGATCCGGCATCGGCATGGTCTGCCGAAAACGGCGACGCTGGCGAGCCCGCGGGTCAGCCTCACCTCTTGCCGGATCGGGCGCCATCGGCCCAGTCGACCACTTGCGCGGCCAGTGCATCGGCGGCCTGGCCGAACGCCACCACCACCTGCGGTACGGCCTTGCCGGCCACCGCCTGGCGCACTTCGAACTGCCGGGTCGCCAGGATCGTTTGCGTGTGCGGCCGCAGCAGTTGCGCATCGTAGCGGATGACGACCACCGGCTTGCCTGCCACGTACTCGGTCTGGAACGCGCGCAGGTCGCCAGCCAACTCGAGATCAGCCTGCAGGTTGGCTTCGTCGCTGGTCACCGCAGCATAGCTGGC
>JAJXYE010000267.1 GCA_021780735.1 Pseudomonadota bacterium
ACCATTGCCGCCGGTTCCGTGATCACCCGGGACGCACCGGACGGGGAGTTGACTGTGGCGCGGGGCAGACAGCACACCTTGCATGGCTGGAAGCGGCCAAGCCGCAAGCAGTAGCACAGACGGCGCCGGTCGCGACAAGGTCGCACCGCGCCCAAGCCCCGGGACTTGCCTGTCGATGGGGTAGTCTTCCCGGGGATATTCCTGGTCACAACGATGAGGCCATGATCGCAAGACGCTTGGCCTGGTGCCTTGGATTCGTTGCGGTGCTGCAGAGGTGCGCCGGTCAGCCTTCGGTTCCTGGTCGACGAGAGCAGGCATCGCTGCAGCAATCGTGACTCTTCGATGCGGATGCGCGCCCGCGCTCCGACATCCCTCTGGGCTGCAACAGTCCGGGTGTCAGTTGCATCAACGTCGAAAACCCCTTCAGCAGCTGGGCCACCGCCCGTCATTTACGACTGGTCATGCTGGATGGCGACGATGCCCCATTCAGCGAGGATCGCTCCAGACCCGGCCCGCGAGCCCCCACGCCTTGAAGCTTGATCGTAAATTTCCTGCCGTGATCGTTCCCGGTCTTGACGAGAGCGGCGGCACCTCGGGCAACATGAGGGCGGGCCATGAGCCACCGAAAGTGGGCTATGGCGCCACGCTCCAGGTGTTCGACCCGGTACCCGCAAAACGTGTGCTGAGCATGCGCGTGCATGACCAGCGTGTCGCCAGAGACAAGGCAGAGGCCGGAGCTTACCCGCGCGCCGAGGTGGCGGAATTCGTGGCCAGCCTCGACGTTGGAGCCGGCCACTCCTGACCTGCTCACCTTGCTGTCAGGCGTAGCGCCAGCCGTCGATCTCGACCAGCAACTCGCTGCGGCAGATGTCGCCGTGCAGCAGCAGCACCGGCACGCCAGGCAGGCGCTGCTGCAGAAATTCGCGCACATGCGAGGCGTCGGCGGCATGCCGCACATAGGCTTTCAGTGGCGAAAGCGTGTCGAAGCCGGCGGCCATGTCGGCACTAGCCAGCAGCGCCTCGAGATTGGTCAGGGTTTCGCGAAGCTGCGCGTCGAGGTCATCCTGGTGCGCCGAGGCATGTCCGACCACCGCCGCGGTGCCGGAGATCGCCAGCGCGTCCTGCGCCGGCAGGCTCATGGCGCGGGCGAAACTGGGCGGGGTGCGGCCATACTGGCGCGGGTAACGCCAGGCACTCACCTGCCGCGGATTTTCCACCCGGTGGCCGGGCTGGTCGCAGGCCAGCAGGTAGATTTGCAGCCGATGCACGTCACCGTGATGGCCGATCGCCGTGGCGGCCGGAAAGCCCTCGCCAAAGAAATCGCCCATGCCCGCGGCACGGCCGTCGCAGAAGTGCTTGTAGCGCTCGGCATCACCTTCGCCGCGGTTGATCGCGCCAAGATAGTTCCACACCCGCAGCACATGCTGCGTTCCTCGCGCAGCCACGAAACGATGCAGCTGCTGGTAGGCCCACTTCGCCGCGGCGCTGGTGCCGCCATGCTCGCGCTCGTCCAGCTCGATTGCCACGAACAGCCAGCCGCCGCCGGCCGACCAGCGCAGGGCACCCTCCACGCCGCAGCTTACCGGCGCATCGACCTGCCACAGCTCCATCGGCGCGGGCGCATCAAAGCTTTCCAGTGCAACCCGGATACAGCGTGCGTCCGCCGGTTGCGGACTGCCCGCGCCAAAGCCGAACAGCGCCAGCGTGCCAGCTTCCTGCAGTGCCGCCGCCGGATGGGTCACGCGATAGGTGACCCTCGGCGCACGCCGCGTCAGCGGCTGAATCTGCTGGTTTTCACATCCCTGAATCATTGGCCTTTAGCCGGGAACGACAAGGGCGCTATGTTACACTGTGCGGCCCATGCCACCGGGGGGAGGCAATGACTTTGGCGCACGGAATCGAGCATGGCAGAGCAGACAGCGGCACAGCACGAATTGGCCACCCTGGTGGTCGAGTGCCTCAATCTGGACGGTGTCACCCCCGAGCAGATCGATCCGGACGCGCCGCTGTTTGGCGGCGACCTGGGGCTGGATTCGATCGATGCCCTCGAAATCGCCCTGGCCGTGTCCAAGCACTACGGTTTCCAATTGCGCTCGGACAATCCGGACAACCGGCAGATCTTTACCAGCCTGCGCTGCCTGTCCGCGCACATCGAGCAACACCGCGCCGGCTGATGCCGGCTTTTTGCCGTGCTGGCAGGCATGCCCTCATCGCGCCAACTGGCCGCGTTCGTGGCAAGCTCTTGCTTTTGACGGGGCGGTCGCGGAATCCGCTATGAGCGTTACCCCGCACCTGAACGAGACGGCGTCACGGCGTCCGGCTCTGTGGCTGCTGGCGGCTTATCCCGTGCTGGCCATTGCCGGCGTAGTCACCCATCGGCAGATCTTTCCGCTGCTGGCGTTGGCCCTGTTGCTCACGGTGTTTATGCTGCCCCGCCTGCGTACGCGCCGGCCGGCGCCATGGCTGGCCTGGCTTGGCATGGAGGCGGGTTTGCTGCTGTTGTCGGTATTCAACCTGGCAAACTTGTTGCTGGAAACCTTGCCCATCCTGGTCAACGCCCTCCTGGCCTGCTGGTTTGGCGGCACGCTGAGCGGCCCCGAGCCGCTGGTGGCGCGTTTCATCACCGCGCTTGAAGGCCCGGCGCGGCTGCAACAGCCAGGCGTCGCCCGCTACGCGCGTCAGGTCACCTGGTTCTGGACACTGTTGCTGGCGGCGCAAGCCGTGCTGCTGAGCGTGCTGCTGCTATGCGCCAGTCCCGGCGGCCTGCTGCAGCGGCTGGGCTTCGTCTCGCCGTTGCAGGTGCCCCGGTCGTGGGCGGCGGCGTGGCTGCATCTGGGCTTTTTTCTGGTGATCGGGCTGGCCTTTGCGCTGGAGTATGTCTACCGCCGCTGGCAACTGCGTCACCTGAGTCACCCGGGCTTGCACAGCATGCTGTTGCAGCTGGCCGTGCACTGGCCCGAGCTGATGCGCGGCAAGGGGGCGCCTGGCGCATGAGCGACTTCGCCCACAGCCTGTGCATCGAGCATGACCATCCGGCCTTGCCGGGTCACTTTCCGGGTGATCCACTGGTACCTGGCGTGATCCTGCTGGAGCAGGTGGCGCTGGCACTGCGTGCCTGGCGCCAGAGGCGCCTGTCGCGCGTGCTGGAGGTCAAGTTCCTGGCACCGTTGCGGCCGGGGCAGGCGGCAACGGTGCACCTGGTCGATGCCGGCCACGGGCGCGCGCGGTTCAACATCGAGCACCAGGGCAGCATCCTGGCGCGCGGTCTGGTCGAGGGGGCCGGATGAGCACGAATGAACACTGGCAGAGTCGCCCGGAAGGCGGTGGCCGATTCGCCATCTGGCTGATTCGGGCGATCGCCCTGTATGGCGGGCGGCGCCTGGCCCGTCTCTGCCTGTATCCGATCACGCTTTACTTCTACGCCCGGCGCGGGCCGGAACGGCGGGCATCGGCGCACTACCTGCAACGCGTGTTCGGCCGCCCGGCCACGGCCTGGCAGGTGTGCAAGCATATCCATGCCTTCGCCGCGACGATCCTGGATCGGGTGTTCCTGCTGGCGCACGGGGAGGAGCCGTTCGAGATCGAGACGCAAGGTCTGGAACTGCTCGACCAGCGCATTGCGCTGGGTCGTGGCGTGCTGTTGTTCGGTTCGCACCAGGGCAGCTTCGAGGCATTGCGCGCGGTCGGCGCGCGGCGACCGAACATGCCGCTGCGGGTGGTACTGGACAAGCAGAAGACGCCCGCGATGACCGAGCTGCTGGAAGCGCTGGCACCCGAGGTGGGCGCTGGCGTGATCGATGCCGCGCAGGATGGCACCAGCATTGCGCTGGCGATGGCCGAGGCCTGCCATGGCGGTGCGTTGGTGGCCATGCTGGCCGATCGCGGGCGCGGCCACGAAGTCCTGCGTCGCAGCGAATTTCTGGGCTCGCCTGCGCCGTTTCCGATCAGCCCCTGGCTGCTGGCGCATACCCTGCGCGTACCGGTGGTACTGTGCTTCGGACTGTACCTGGGCGGCAATCGCTATCGGCTGATCTTCGAACCGTTCAGCGACCAGGTCGACATCCCACGCCACAATCGCGGGCCGGCGCTGGATGCCTTGATCGGCCGTTATGCGCAACGACTCCAGCATTACATCCACATTGCGCCCTACAACTGGTTCAATTTCTATGATTTCTGGCAAGACACGCCTGCTGCTGCCGAGCCTGCTGCTGTTGCTGTGGGTGAGCGCGTCGGCGTCTGAAGCGGCGCCTGCCAACGCGTCCAGTACGGAAAGCGCTGCGTCCACACCGGCCTTGATTGCCGCGCTGGGCCAGCCGGCACCGGCGCATACGGCATTTGCCGAGGCACGCTTCCTCAAGCTGCTGGATCGTCCGTTGGTCGTATCCGGCCAGTTGTCGTGGTTGGGCGGCGACAAGCTGCAGCGAAGCGTCGAGCAGCCGCGGCGGGAAACCGCCACGATTGCCGATGGCGAAGTCACCCAGCAGCGCGAGGGCAAGAGCCCACGCCATTTTTCGCTGAAGCGTGCGCCGCAGTTGCAGGTGCTGCTGGACAGCTTCGTGGCACTGCTCAGCGGCAATTCGGAGCGCCTGCAGCAGGCGTTCGAGATCCGTCAGACGGGTACGGCCGCTGGTGCATGGACACTGACCCTGCTGCCGCGTGACCCGTCCGTGGCCAGAACCGTGGCCAGCATCAGCATCGACGGCTACGACGGACAGTCGCGCTGCATGCAGATGCAGGAGGCCGATGGCGATCTGGCTATCGACCTGCTCGGTTCGCTGGCGACAAGGATGCCGGTGCAACCGACCCGTGACGGGCTGCAGGCCTTGTGCAGGAGCGTGCCCTGAGCATGCGTCCAGGCCAGCGCGCGGGACTGCTGGCGCTGTGGCTGCTGGCTCTGGCCGGACTCGGCTGGATGGTCGCCCAGCGTCTGAAAGTGAGTACCGACCTGCGCAGCTTCATGCCTGCACCGACCACGCCGGATCAGCGCCTGCTGATGGAGCAGGTGGGCGACGGGCCGGGGTCGCGTCTGTTGCTGTTGTCGATCAGCCGCTCCTGCGCATCCTGCGCCCAAGGCAGTGCGCCATCCATGGCCGGCGCTGGTCAGTCCGATGCACAACTGGCGACGCTGAGTCAGGGCCTGGTCAAGGCGCTTCAGCACGACCCGCGCTACAGCCAGATAGTCAACGGCAGTTTCGACCTGGCCGCGCTGGACCCCGGCTTGCTGCCGTATCGCTACCTGCTCTCGCCGACGCTGGACACGCAACCGCTTGACGAGTCCTATCTGGCCGACCAGCTGCAGCAGCGGCTGGATGACCTGTCCTCGCCCGCTGCCAGCCTGCTGAAGGGCCTGCTGCCGCGTGACCCCACGCTGGAAATGCTGAAACTGGCCGAGCAATGGGCGCCGGCGAAGTCGCCCGAATTGCATGAGGGGGTGTGGTTCACCCCGCGGCACGAAGCCCTGTTGCTGGTGCAGACCGTCGCCGCCGGTTTTGATCCGGGCGCGCAACAACGGGCGATTGATGGCATCGAGCAGGCCTTTCATGCGCTGCCGGGCAGTGCCGGCGCGAAACTCGAGCTCAGCGGTCCGGGTTACTTCAGCGTGGTGATCGGTGCGCAGACACGCCACCAGGCGGACTGGATCGGGCGCATTTCCACCATCGGTTTCATCACCCTGCTGTTGCTGGCCTATCGCAGCCTCGGTTCGCTGCTGCTGTCCGCGCTGCCGATCGCCAGCGCCGCGCTGGCCGGTATCGTTGCGCTGACCCTGGCATTCCCCGAGGTGCACGGCATTACCCTGGCGTTCGGCTTTACCCTGCTCGGCGTGGCGCAGGAGTATCCGATCCGCGTGCTCAGCCATCGCC
>JAJXYE010000176.1 GCA_021780735.1 Pseudomonadota bacterium
CAGCGCGTTCGACCTGCTGATGCAGGGCAGTGTGCCGGGTACGGTAACGATGGAACTGGACATCGACGACCCGGATTTGTCGTTCGAGGGCAACCACACGGAGCTCCAGCAGTGCCTGCTGAATCTCTGTCTGAATGCGATCCAGGCGATGCCGGACGGTGGCCGCCTGCGCATCGAGACATCGCAGACCCAACTCTCCGAGGCCTTCTTCCTGCCGGAGGAAAATAGACGGCCGGGCCCTTACTTGTGCATCAGCGTGATCGACAACGGTCCGGGCATGGACAAGGCGGTACTGGAGCGCCTGTTCGAGCCGTTCTTCACCACCAAGGAAACCGGCACGGGGCTTGGCCTGGTGTCGTGCAAGCGGATTGTCGCCAGTCATGGCGGGGTGATGCGCGTCGACAGCCAGCCGCGCCGTGGTACGCGCTTCGATCTGTACATCCCGCTGGAGGAGATGGTCGCGGACAGCGCGCAACGCGATAACCTGGAGGGTCTGGAGGGCGCTGCCGAGCGCGTGCTGGTGGTGGCGGAGGAAGCCGGCCAACTGTCGATACTGACCGACACGCTGGATGCGTGGGGCTATCAAGCCCACGCCAGCCAGAGCGGAACCGCGGCGCTGCAGTGGATTGAAGCCGGCGGATTGCCCGAACTGGTGGTGCTGGACGCGGACATGAACCTGTTCACCGGCGTGCGCACGCTGGCTGCGCTGACCGAGCAGGGCTATGGCGGAGCAGTGATCCTGCTGGCCCGCCCTGGCGCCGCGCCCGAACCACATGAGTTGCCGGCGCTGCAGCACCTCTACGTGGTCGACAAGCCGATCACCACCCATGTGCTGTTGCGCACCCTGCGCAAGGCCGTTCAAACCGTCGCCGACGGCAAGTGACCCGACTCCGCCATGACCACGTTTCGGCTGATCCAGGGCATCGACGTGATCGGCCACTACCTCGATCTGGCCCTGCGCAGCTGCCGGCGCAACAAGGCGCTGACCGCGCTGGTGATCGTGCTGATGGGCTGCGGCGTGGCCAGCTGCATGGTGACTTACGCGGTATTTCGCGCCACCTCGGCTGATCCGATTCCGTGGAAATCCGCTCAGCTGTTCGTGCCGCAGATCGACAACTTCGGGCCGGTGCACGACTGGAAAGGCCAGCCGCCGATGCTGTTGAGTTACATCGATGCCGAGACGATCCTGCATGCGGCGCAGGCGCGCCGGCAGGCGCTGGTCTATCCGATCCATGGCACCGTCACGCCCGATGATCTGCACCGGCTGCCTTTCATGCAGGAGGGCGACGCGGTCAGCGGCGCGTTCTTTGCGATGTTCGATGTGCCGTTTCGTTTCGGCGGTGGCTGGTCGAGCGCCGATGACGATCATCGTGCGGCGGTGGTGGTGATCAGCATGGCGCTGAACCAGAAACTGTTCGGCGGAAGCAACAGCGTCGGGCGCCAGATTCACCTGGATCGGCACGATTACCGGGTGGTCGGCGTGCTGGACGACTGGAGCCCGCAACCGCGCTTTTTCGACGTGAGCAGCGCCGGATTTCCGTTCAGTCATCCCCGCCAGTTCTATCTGCCTTTCAGTCGCGCGATTGACCTGCAAAAAGCCACCAGCGGCGAGTTGTACTGCAGTGCCGATACCAGCAACCCGGATCTGCCCGATTGGGACGCCGTGCTGCACAGCGAGTGTGCGTGGATCGGCGCGTGGGTGGAACTGCCGACGCGGGCCGCTGCCGGGCAGTATCTGCGCTACCTGCACAACTACGCTGCCGAGCAGCAGCGGATCGGGCGTTTCGACTGGCCGCCCAATGTCCGACTGAGCAATGTCAGACAGTGGCTGGGGCTGTACCTCAACCACGTGGTGCCGCAGGCGTCGAAGCTGTCGCTGATCGTCTCGTGCAGCTTCCTGCTGATCTGCCTGGTCAACGTGGTCGGCCTGATGCTGGCCCGCTTCATGCGACGCGCGCCGGAGATCGGCGTACGCCGCGCTTTGGGTGCCTCGCGTGCGGCCATCCGCGGACAATTCCTGATCGAGGCCGCAGTGGTCGGTCTGGCCGGGGGCGCCCTGGGCCTGCTGCTGACCGCGCTGGGGATGGCAGGGGTGCGGCTGGTGTTCGAGCCGCAGATCGCGCGGCTGGCACAACTGGATGGTTCGCTGGTGCTGCTCACCTTCGTGCTGGCGCTGGCCACCACCCTGGTCGCGGCGATCTACCCCACCTGGCGCGCGGCACAGGTGCAACCGGCGTGGCAACTGAAGTCCGGCGGATGAGCGGGCCCTTGACCCATCGTTGCCGCTACGTGCTGCAAGTCCAGCCGATTCTTGCCGCGTTGCGTCGGCACCGGATGGCGACCGCGCTGATCGTGCTGCAGATTGCGCTGACTCTCGCGGTGGTCAGCAATGCCTTGTTCATCGTGATGACGCGGGTGGTGCATCTTTCGCGGCCGACCGGAACCGACGAGGCGCATCTGTTCGTGATCAGGAACGGCTGGCTGGGACAGTCCGATCGGCCGCATGTGGATGCGCAGATGCGCGCCGACCTGAGCACCTTGCGCAGCCTGCCGGGGGTACGGGATGCCTTCGCCAGCGAAGCCTACCCGCTGGAAGGTGGCTGGGGCGGGCTGGTACCGATCAAGCTTCGGCCGGATCAGGCCACGCGCCCGCAGTTCGGGATTTCCTACTTCGCCGACGAGCATGCGCTCGACACGTTCGGCGTCCGGCTGCTGGCGGGTCGCAACTTCCGCTCCAACGAGATCGGCAGCCTCGGGCCTTACGACAAGTCGATGCCGGCGGTGGTCATCATCACCAGTGATCTTGCGACGAAGCTTTTCCCGCAAGGCTCGGCGCTGGGCCGGACGCTCTATCTCGCGGACGATGCGCCAGCCAGGATCATCGGCATTGTCGATCGACTGGAGGGCGCCTACGTCGGCAGCACCACACGCTCGATCGATGAGGACACCATCCTGCTGCCGGCGCGGCTTGCCAGCCCGGAGGGCACGAACTATCTGGTACGCGTGCAGCCGGGGCAGTTGGAGATGTTGATGCACGCGGCGCCGCGCGCGCTGGTCGCGCAAGATCGTCAGCGCCTGATTGATCCGGATCGCGACGTGATCTCGCTGACCCAGGCGCGCGAGCAAGGCTACGCCACCGACCGTGGCGTGGCGATCATGATGGCGGCGGTATGCGCACTCCTGCTGTTGGCGACAGCCAGTGGCGTGATCGGCTTGAGCAGTTTCTGGGTCAGTCAGCGGCGCCGGCAGATCGGTGTGCGGCGTGCGCTTGGCGCCACCCGTGGCGACATTCTGGGCCACTTCCAGACCGAGAATTTTCTGATCGTCAGCGGTGGGGTGCTGCTGGGCTGCGTGCTGGGCGTACTGGCCAACCTGGCCTTGATGCGGGAATACGCCTTGCCGCGCATGCCGTGGTGGTTGCTGCTGCTCGGCGCCGCGCTGCTGTGGATGCTGGGCCAGCTCGCGGTGCTGGGTCCGGCAAGGCGGGCGGCCGCGGTGCCACCGGTGGAGGCCACGCGCTCGGTGTGAAAAGCTGTTGTCGTGGGAGCGCACCTTGTGCGCGATGCCTTTCATCGAAAACCGGATGAAGTGCATTCGCCCACAGGGTGGGCTCCTGCAGGCCCCGATGTCAGTCGATGCCGAGTTTCTTCAGCTTGTAGCGCAGCGCGCGGAACGTGATGCCGAGTTTTCGCGCGGCGGCGGTCTTGTTGTAGCGGGATTCTTCCAGCGCCTTGACGATGGCCGTGCGTTCGATGTTGCTGATGTAATCGTCGAGGCCACCGTCGGCGCCACTGGCTGCGGCCGGGGCGGCCGCCGCGCGCTCGCCGCCGTTGCCGGCGGGTGCTGCCTCGGAGCCGGCCGGACGCGCGCTGCGTTGCGGCAGCATCAGGTCGGAGGCATCAATGCTGGTGCCATCGCACATCGCCATGGCGCGTTCGAGGATGTTTTCCAGCTCGCGCACGTTGCCGGGGAACTCATACGCTTCCAGTGCGTCGCGTGCTGCGGGCGACAACTGGCCGACACTCTCGCCGCTCTTGCCGGCCAGCGCCTTGAGGATGAAGGCGGACAATTGCGGCACATCACCGCGACGTTCGCGCAGCGGCGGCACGCGCAGCTCGATCACGTTGATGCGGTAGAACAGATCCTGACGGAAATGACCTTGTTCGACCAGCTGGGCGAGGTTCTTGTGTGTGGCCGACAGGATGCGCACGTCGACCGGAATTTCGTCGCGGCCGCCGATCGGACGCACCGCTTTTTCCTGGATTGCGCGCAGCAGCTTGACTTGCATGTGCAATGGCAGCTCGGCGACCTCGTCCAGGAACAGGGTGCCACCCTGGGCGGCCTGGAACAGGCCTTCCTTGTCGGCGCTGGCTCCGGTGAAGCTGCCTTTGCGGTGACCGAAGAATTCGCTTTCCATCAGCTCCGAGGGAATCGCGCCGCAGTTGACCGGCACGAACGGGCCGCTGGCACGCGGACCCTGTTCGTGGATCAATCGCGCCACCAGTTCCTTGCCCACGCCCGATTCGCCGGCGATGTATACCGGAGCCTGGTTGCGTGCCAGCTTGGTGATGGTGGCGCGAACCTGCTGCATGGCGGGAGAGTCGCCGACCAGGCGATCAGCGGAGCCGCCGGCCTTGGCCGCGCCACCTTCACGCTTCTCCTCGGCCAGGCGCAGGGCGGTGCGTACCAGGCCGCGCAGCATCTGGATGTCAACCGGCTTGGAGACGAAATCGAAGGCACCGGCCTTGAGCGCATTGACTGCTGCATCGACGTTGCCGTAGGCGGTGATCATCGCCACCGGCGTATCCGGACGCGTCTCGGCGATGAGCTCGATCACCTCCTGGCCATTGCCATCGGGCAGACGCATGTCGGTGAAGCAGAGGTCGTAACTGTTCTCAGCCAGCGCGCGTCGCGCCTCGGCGACGGTACCGACGGCTTCGACCTGCAGATCCATCCGCCCGAGCGTGATGGTCAGCAGTTCACGGATGTCGCGTTCATCGTCAATGACCAGGACGGTCTGCAGGCTCATGGCACGTCGCGTGGCTGGTGGTGGGCAGAGAATACCCGTCGCTGCGGGCAAGAGCAAAGCGTGCGGCACAGGCGGCGCCCATCGTCCGGCTCGACGGGTGGGTCGGCGCCAGGGACTATCGACCCAGCTTGCTATCGAAGAAGTGCACCATGACGTTGTAGGCCTCGCGCGATTCGGGCATTTCCGGATCGGAGAAGAACGAGTGCCACATGCCGTCCCAGACATGCAGCTCGGCGTCGACCCCGGCGTCGGTGAGCAGGCGCTGGCTCTGGATCACCGAGCTCATGGTGAAGTCGCGGCTGCCGGTGATCAGCAGGGTCGGCGGGAATTTTGCCAGCATGGCCGGCGAGTTGGCCGGGAATACCAGCGGATCGGTGGCTTTTGCGCCCTTGAAATAAGGCAGGTCGGCCAGCTTGAGAATCGTCCTGGGCGCGGGGTCGCCGTTGAGCACCGGGGCCACCCAGGCCGAGTCGCCGTCCAGTTCGGTGAGCGAGCCGCAAAAGGTGCCGATGGCACCGGGCAGCGGCAGCTTTTTCGAGATGAACCAGGCCACCGATTCGGCGGTGAGGAAGCCGCCCGCGGAGCAGCCGTAGATGCCGATGTTGCGCGCCGGATAAGTCTTGAGCAGGGCGCGGTACACCGTGGCCACATCCTCGCTGGCCGCCGGAAAGACATGCTCGGGCCCCTGCCGATAGTCCACCGTGATGACCTTGATCCGGCCCAGGCTGGCGATCGGAATGGATTCGACCAGTCCGCCGCTGCCGGTACCCCACAGGAAGGCGCCGCCGTGCAGGTTGATCAGCACCCGCTTGCGTTGCCTGCTGGC
>JAJXYE010000216.1 GCA_021780735.1 Pseudomonadota bacterium
AGGCGCGGGTGGTGCGTTCGCTGCAGCGGCTGGGCCACACGGTGGGCTTCCTCGGCGACGGCATCAACGACGCGCCGGCGCTGCACGATGCCGACGTGGGCATCTCGGTGGACACCGCCACCGACATCGCCAAGGAGTCGGCCGACATCATCCTGCTGGAAAAGAACCTGATGGTGCTGGAGGAGGGCGTGATCGAAGGGCGGATCACCTTCGGCAATATCATCAAGTACATCAAGATGACCGCCAGCTCCAACTTCGGCAACGTGCTGAGCATGCTGGTGGCGAGCATCTTCCTGCCGTTCCTGCCGCTGCTGCCGCTGCAGATCCTGGTGCTGAATCTGCTTTACGACGTCTCGCAGCTGTCGATTCCGTTCGACCGCATGGACGAGGAATACCTGCGCAAGCCGCGCAAGTGGGACGCCGGCGACATTGGCCGTTTCATGAAGTGGATCGGCCCGGTCAGCTCGATCTTCGACGTCACCACGTTTGCGCTGCTGTGGTACGTGTTCGGCGCCAACTCGACAGCCCACCAGTCGTTCTTCCAGTCCGGCTGGTTCATCGAAAGCCTGCTCACGCAGACGCTGATCGTGCACATGATACGCACGCGACGGATTCCGTTCCTGCAGAGCATCGCGGCGGCGCCGGTACTGGCACTGACCACCGCAATCATTCTGCTTGGCCTGCTGGTGCCGTATACCGGGATCGGCGCCAAGATCGGCATGACGCCGCTGCCGGGGATGTTTTTCGCATGGATTGCGCTGACCGTGCTGACTTACGCCGTACTGACCCAGCTGATGAAGCTGATCTACATGCGGCGCTATGCACGCTGGTTGTAGTCCTGGAACATGCCGGTCTGCGTCGAACCATCGCTTCCCGCGGCAGCAGCTGCAGCAACGGCGCCGCGACCCTGTTGCCTGAAGTGCGGAGTGGGCGGCGGTTCGCGGACAATCGAGTCATTCCTGGCCCTGCGTTGTCCGTCCAGTCACACGAATCCCGGCCTGCGGCTGCAGGACGGTGTTGCGATTGCATTGAGGCCGCAAATCGAACAAGCTTTCCGGGACGCATGAGCACGTTGCTCCAGCCTTGGGGAAAACCGTCAATTCACCCGAAAATCGCTGTTTTCCCTGCGAGAACATACCTCCATGACTACTCTCTCAGCCATCAAGACAGGCCCGCTGCTGGCCAGGACGGCCGCCATCGCAACGGATGTCGCCGCCTGCCACGCGGCAGACGTCGACGCAAAGAGCCGTTTTCCGCAGGAAACCTTCGATGCGCTCAGGCAGGCCAGGCTGCTGTCGGCAGCAGTGCCCGCGACCCATGGCGGTGCCGGTGCAGGGATGCTCGAACTTGGCACCCAGTGCGCCGCGCTGGCGCAGGGCTGCGGTTCGTCCGGCATGGTGCTGGCGATGCATCACATCCAGGTGGCCTGCATCGCGCGCCACGCGCAGGGCTCGGCATTTTTCGAGCGATACCTGCGCGAGAACCTGGTCGAGCGGCAGGAGCTGGTTGCCTCAATCACCTCGGAGAACGGCACCTTCGGCGACACCCGTTCCAGCGTCTGTGCTGTAGCGATCGATGGCGACCGCATGTCGCTCGAAAAGGACGCGACCACTGTTTCGTATGGCCAGCATGCCGACGCACAACTGGTGACCTGTCGCCGCACGGCCGATGCGGCTGCCAGTGACCAGGTGCTGGTGCTGTTCGAGAAGGGCAACTACACGCTGGCGCAGACCGGCAACTGGGACACGCTGGGCATGCGCGGCACCTGCAGTCCGGGGGCGAAATTCTCAGGTCACGGCACCACCGCGCAGATCCTGCCCGGATCGTTTGCCGATTCCTCGGCCCAGACGATGGTGCCGTACTCGCATATTCTGTGGTCGGCGTTGTGGTCGGGCATTGCGGCGGACGCGCTTGGCCGTGCGGCCGCCTTCGTGCGTGCCGGCGCGCGCAAGAACCCGGGTAGTGTGCCGCCCAATGCGGTGCAGCTGGCACGCGCGCAGGTCGAGCTGCAGGCCATGCGGCACAACTGGGAATCCTGTGCGATCGCGTTCGACGAGATGACGGCGGAGGACGATCAGGCCGCCCGCGAGGCGCTCGGCACGATGGGTTGGGCGCTGAAGATGAATCAGCTCAAGATGGCCTGCTCCGAGATGGCGCCCAAGCTGTGCCACGAGGCGCTGCAGATCATCGGCATCATGGGCTACAAGAATGATTCCCCGTTCAGCGTCGGCCGCCACTATCGCGATGTACTGTCGGCTGCGCTGATGGTTTCCAACGGCCGCATCGCAGCGAAAAGTGCGTCGATGCTGCTGGTCTTCAAGGACGACTGAGATGACGGCCACCGCTTACGATCCGATCGCATTCCATGACGGTCTCGTCAGACACGGCCTGATCGTTCCTGCCGGTGTCGATGGCATCTTCGGCCGCGGCGCCGTGTTCGAGGACGTGCTGGCCCGTTTCGACAAGCTGATTCTGGGCATCGCCGAAAAGGACGATGCCCAGGTACTGCTGTTCCCGCCGACCATCGACCGTTCGATCATCGAGAAGACCCACTACATGGACAGCTTTCCGCACCTGGTCGGTGCGGTCTACAGCTTCTTCGGCAAGGAGCTGGGGGCGCGTCAACTGAGTGAGCAGATCAACGCGGGCGAGGCATGGGGCGAGCATCTTGCGATGACCCATGTCTGCCTCAATCCGGCGGCATGTTATCCGGTTTATCCGACCTTTGCCGGCACGGTGCCCGAGCAAGGGCGGCTGGTGACGCTGTTCGCCTGGGTATTCCGCCATGAGCCGTCGATCGAGCCAACCCGGATGCAGGCTTTCCGCATTCGCGAATACGTCCGCTGCGGCACGCCCGAGCAGGTGGTGGAGTGGCGCAACATGTGGCTGCAGCGGGGTGTCGAGCTGCTGCAGTCGCTCGGTCTGCCGGCACGATCGGATGTCGCCGCCGACCCGTTTTTCGGCAAGGGCGGCAAGATGCTGGCGACCAGCCAGCTGGAGCAGGAGCTGAAATTCGAGGTGCTGGTACCGGTGATTTCCGAGCAGAACCCGACGGCTACCTGTTCGTTCAACTACCACCAGGACAAGTTCGGCGAGGCGTTCGGCATCAAGACGCCGGACGGGCAGACCGCACATACCGCCTGCCTGGGCTTTGGACTGGAGCGGGTCACCATGGCGCTGTTCCAGACGCACGGATTCGATCCTGCGGCATGGCCTGCTCCGGTTCGCCAGCTGTTGTGGGCGTGACATGCGCTACCGGGCCCTCAACCTCGATCCGTTGAGCTACCAGCGGCATGCCCTGCATGCCGAAGATTGTCAGTGGGTCGAGAAGAATTGCTATTTTGATGTCTGGATTGAACTGATCCATGCCCTTGGCTGCGATCCATATGCCGTGATTCCAGTGGTTTCTGCGCTCGACTTCGAAGGCGACCAGTGGACGTTCTTCAAGCCGCCGCTGAATGAACTACGCGAGCTGTACGGCATCGAGGTCAACGAAATGACGGCGTGGCGGCCGATGCTGGAACACGCGCAGGAACATCTGGCTGCAGGCAAGATGATCGCGGTCGAGGCGGATGCGTGGTGGCTGCCCGACGTGGCCGGCACCGACTATCGACAGAACCACGTCAAGTCCACCATCATCCTGGTCGACGTCGATCCCGAAGCCCGCCGGCTCGGTTATTTTCACAACGCGTCGTATTACTCGCTGGATGGCGAGGACTTCGATCGCACCTTTCAGTTGAGTGGCGTCGATCCGGCCTTCCTGCCGTTCTTCGCCGAGCTGGTGAAGGTCGACCGGCTGCTGCGCCGGCCGCCGGAGGAGTTGGCGGCGATTTCGCGCGGACTGCTGCGGCGGCATCTGGCCCGGCGACCACACGACAATCCGATCGAGCGCTTCGCTGCCCGCTTCCAGCGCGACCTGCCCGAACTGCAGGCGCGTGGGCTCGAGCATTATCATGCATGGGCGTTTGCCAACTTGCGCCAACTGGGATCGGCCGCCGAGTTGATGGCGCTGTACCTGCGCTGGCAGGCAGCGCGCGGCAACGGCATCGCCACAGATGCCGGCGTACTGGCCCCTGCGGTGAGCGCATACGAGACGATATCAGCCGGTGCGAAGTCGTTTATCCTGAAGGCGGCACGGGCGGTCAACAGTGGGCGGCCGTTCGAGACCGCGGCGATCTTCGACGACTGGGCTGGCGCGTGGCAGCAGGCAATGAGCACGCTTGAGGGGATCGAATAGCATGGGCACATCGCCACACTTCCGGGTCGGCATCGATCTGGTCAGGGTCAGCGCGGTCGCCGAATCGCTGCAGCAGTTCGGTGATCGCTTCCTGCAACGGGTGTTCACCCGGAGCGAAGTCGCTTACGCGATGAGCTCGCCGCCGCTCGCCGCTTCGCGTCTGGCCGCGCGTTTCGCGGCGAAGGAGGCAACCCGCAAGGCACTGCGCCTGGATGGCGTCGGCTGGCGCGACATCGAGGTGGTACGTCAGCCGGATGGGGCCTGCGATATCCAGTTGCACGGCGTGGCCCGGGCCGTCGGCGGTGCGGATCCTCTGGCATTATCCATGAGTCATGAAGGCGACCACGCCACCGCCATAGTCATTGCAGACAGGAATCATCCATGAGTGAAAACGCCGCAAGGATCAGAGCCGTGCTCAAGGATCACGCGCGCCTCAATCGTGACGCGGAGACACTTGACGACGACAGCGATCTCTATCAGGCGGGCATGACCTCGCATGCCAGCGTCAACGTGATGCTGGCGCTGGAAGGCGAGTTCGACATCGAATTCCCCGACCACATGCTCAAGCGCAGCGTGTTCGAAAGCGTGGGCGCGATAGCGGCGGCCATCGGCGAGTTGACCGAGGGCCGCTGATGAGCCGCGTGCGCAGCGTCGAAGGAACGCGGCGCTGCCTGATCGACCGCGGCTGGGAGTTTGCTCCTGCCGCGGCGGGATCGACGCCCGAGCAGCTCGATCGGCTCGACTGGAAGCCCGCCACCGCACCGAACACCGCGGCCGGCGCGTTGCGCGATGTGCAGGCGTGGGATTGGGACAGCCGCGTCGATTTCGACGCGGCCGACTGGTGGTGGCGGGTGCAGCTGGATGCGGAGAATGCACCCATCGGCTCTGTCGTGCTCGGTTTCGATGGTCTGGCCACGCTGGCCGATGTCTGGCTGGATGGCGCGCATCTTCTGCACAGCGACAACATGTTTGTCGCACACGAACTGCCGCTCGAGCTCGATGGCCATGCGCACGAGTTGCTGATCCGTTGCGCCGCCCTGGCGCCGGAGCTGGCCAGGAAGCGACCGCGGCCGCGCTGGCGCGTGCCGATGTTGACGCATACGCAATTGCGCTGGTTCCGTACCAGCCTGCTCGGACGCACGCCGGGCTGGTCGCCGCCGTGTCCGGCGGTGGGGCCGTGGCGTCCGGTGTGGATCGAGCAGCGCCGGCTGAGTGTCGGCCGAACGGACGTCCGCAGCCGTGTCGAAGGCGACCACGGCATCGTCGAGGCGTCGCTCGAACTGGGCGACGACATCACCACGGCAAGCCTGATCGTCGAACTCGAGGGTCAGCGCGCGCGTGGCGAGCTTAGCCTGCACGAAGGTCGCTGGACAGGCCAGACTACGCTGGCGGCCGTCCGGTTGTGGTGGCCGCATACGCACGGCGCGCCCATCTGCTACCGGGTCTGGGTCGAGGCACGCGATGGCAGCGGCAACATCACGATCGATCTTGGTCACACCGGCTTTCGCAGCATCGAGATCGAGCGCGGCAACGGCGACTTCGCGCTGCGCGTCAACGGCGTCGACGTGTTCTGTCGGGGTGCCTGCTGGACGCCGCTCGATGTGGTCACCCTGGCAGCCACGCCGCAGGCCTTGCGCGAGGCAGTTGCCCAGGTCTGCAGCGCCGGCATGAACATGCTGCGTGTCGGCGGCACCATGGTCTACGAGGACGATGCGTTTTACGACGCCCTCGACGAGCATGGCGTGCTGCTGTGGCAGGATCTGATGTTCGCCAACATGGACTATCCCGAGGACGAGGCCTTCGTCGCTGGTGTGCTGGTTGAAGTCGATCAGCAGCTGGCTCGATTGCAGGATCACCCCGCTCTCGCCCTGGTCTGCGGCAACAGCGAAGTCGAACAGCAGGCTGCGATGAGTGCCGCATCGCGCGAGTTGTGGTCACCAAGTCTGTTTCACCGGACCATTGCGGCCCGCGTCGACGCGCTGGGCATTTCCTATGTGCCTTCCAGTGCGCATGGCGGTGCCTTCCCCCACGTGGCCAACACGGGTACCTCGTCCTACTACGGCGTGGGCGCCTACCTGCGTCCGCTCGACGATGCGCGTCGCAGCGAGTTGGTGTTCGCCTCGGAATGCCTGGCCTTTGCGAACATTCCGCACGACAGCGGTCTGCCCGGTGGCCCGGCACTGCGTGTTCACCATCCGGCGTGGAAGGCGCGCTCGCCGCGCGATCTTGGTGCCGGCTGGGATTTCGATGATGTGCGCGATCATTACGTCGCGCGGCTGTTCAGTGTCGATCCAGTCGCCCTGCGGGTATCCGATCACGAACGCTATCTGGCCTTGGGGCGCGCAGCCACCGGGGAAGTCATGGCGCAGGCGTTCGCCGAATGGCGGCGCGAGCGATCACCCACCCGCGGCGCGCTGATCTGGTTTCTGCGTGATCTCTGGCCAGGTGCGGGCTGGGGCCTGATCGATGCGCATGGTGTGGCCAAGCCCGCGTGGTGGATTGCACGCCGCGCTCTCCTGCCATTGACGCTGGCGATTACCGACGAAGGTACCAATGGACTTGCGCTGCACATGACAAATGACGGCGCTGCAGCAGTCACCGATACGCTCGAGTTGACGTTGTGGCGCGGTGGCGCGATTGAAGTCGGGCGGGCTTGTCGCGAGGTCAACTTGCCGGCACACGCCACTCGCGAATTGCCGGCTGCGGTTCTTTTCGATCATTTTGTGGATCTTTCCTGGGCATATCGGTTTGGGCCACCGACGGCACACGCCGTTCACGCGTCTTTTGCCGGGGCGGACGCCTGGTGGTTTCCGGCTGGCATGGGGTTGGAACAGGGAATGGGGTCATCCAGTCTTTCGGTTGACGTGCATGGCCATACCGCGACGATTCATGCTGCGGGAATGGCACGCTACATCGCGATCGATCTTCCGGGGTGGTTGCCTTCAGACAATTACTTTCATTTGGCCCCGGGCCACATGCGTTCGGTGGATTTTGATCAAGTGCATGCCTCCGGCAAACCCAGCGGTACGATCACCGCACTGAATTCAGAAGCCGTGCTGCGTTTCAAACTCGACCATGTCGCCGAGTGAATTCTTCCAAGTCGCATTGCCGGACAATGCCAGGTGACCGGTGTGGTCAAGGCCACTGGTAGCATTCCGGCGTCCTGGCCGCCTGAGCAGGCACCTTCACGTAGCCACATTCCCGCTCTCGACGGGGTTCGCGGGCTGGCGATCCTGCTGGTGATGGTGCACAACCTCAGCATCCTGCAGCCCGCACCGGGTCTGACCTACAAGCTTTGGAGCACTGCAGTCGATGCTGGCTGGATCGGTGTGCAGCTGTTCTTTGTGCTCTCTGGGTTCCTGATCACCGGGATCCTTCTCGATGACCGGAAGCGGCCGCATGCTCTGCGCGTGTTCTACATCAGGCGCTCGCTGCGAATTTGGCCGCTCTATTACGCCTTTCTCATCGCCTATGCCGCCATCGTGCTCTGGCGACTCGATACGCCTCCAGGCTATTTCCTCTGGTACATATTCTACCTTTCCAACTGGACGGATCCGTTGTATCACCCCCTGCCGGGGGTCGGTCACTTCTGGTCCCTGGCAGTGGAGGAGCAGTTCTATCTGACCTGGCCATGGCTGGCGATGAGGATGCGTCCGGCCTGGCTTGCATGGTTCTGCATCGCGATCACCGTCATGGCTTTTGTTGCGCGCCTTGTCATGCATGGCGCAAAGGTCGAGGCACTTTGGATTTATGAGTCGACTCCGACGCGTGCAGATGCGCTTGCGCTTGGAGCGCTGGTCGCCATTGCGCTGCGCAGTCCGGAGTGGCGGCTGCGGATGCAACGATGGGCTGTGCCGGTGGCAATGGTGGCCTTGTTTGGGCTGTTGGCCATTGCCGCCAGAACTCACGGTCTTGAACGCGACAACGGGATTGTCGAAGTCTATGGATACGGGCTGCTGTCAGTGTTCTTCGCGGCGTGGATTGCACGGATCGTAACCGGACTGGCAAATGATTCGATTGCAAGACGCGTACTCTGCAACCGCTGGCTGCGGGCAGCCGGGCGTTACAGCTATGCCGCGTATGTGCTCCATTTTCCCATCAAGGTATTCCTTTTCGATGCGATCAATCCCGGGCGGCTGGAGGCGGCATATCCCGTGTCCATGGATGTCACCTACATCACCCTGATCGGAGCCCTGTCGTTCGGTGCTGCCGTCATCACCGGGATGGTCATCGAACGCCCGTTTCTCCGACTCAAGGATCGATGGGCCGCGCGTTGATGCGGACAAGTGCCGCGACCGCATCGGTCGACCGATCAAGGAGGTCGAGCACCGTCTCTACTTGAACTGCAGTGAAGTCGACCGGATCGGCGATGGTCGGGTTTTGCCCGCGCTGCGCTGCTGCACCACCCAGCCATCTCGTTTTTGCCAGCACCTCCGGTCGGCGTTCTGCCAGCGCATCTGCGTGCCTTTCGTCCATGATCAGGACAAGGTCTGCCCAGTCCAGATCGGCATCGCTGACGGCATGCGAGCGATGCTCGGTCAGGTCGATACCTCGGCGCCGCGCCGTGGCAGCGAAGGTGTCGGGGCTACGCATTCCGCTTGACCCCGACAGTCCGCCGGATCGCACTTCGAATTGCCCGCTCAGAGTGGTGCCCAACTTGATACCGGCATATGCACTGCGGCAGATGTTGCCGCTGCAAAGCACCATGATGCGGCGGACATCGACCAGTGGCTCCTGCCATGCGAGAACGGCCGCCCGCCGGATCTGCCGTTGGCGCCATTTGCGAAAGAGCGCGCCGGTGGCATCCGATAGCTGCTTGCGCAGCTCCCACCAGATCGGACCCGGATCATCGAGGGCAGCACCATCAAGCGTTTCGCGCCCAGTGAGAAGTCGGCCCCATTGCAGCAGGCTGCGCAACAATGGATGCAGCAGCATGAGTTTTCGCTCAGGTGGTGGCGGGCCACGACGGCGGAGGTCGCTGACGCGAACCCGTGCCACCTGCTTGAACCACTGGATGTCGCGGCCGAGCGCGCGCGCGTACGCAGGCCGAGTGATGACTTGATCCGGACGCTTCTTCTCCAGCAGCAACTCGACAAGGGCGAGTGGAAAGTCGACCCCGGCGAATTGGGCGAGCGGCAGCGATCCCCAGAATCTCCCATTCAGCTCCATCATGAACCAACGCCCGGTGCTGGCATCGTGGCGGAACTCGACCATCGCCACACCATGCCAGTTCAATGTGCGGAGCAACCGTTGCGATGCTTCAAGAAGATCTTTCGGTGGATCAATGCCGCGCCGATAGCTGCTGCCGACGCCAGTCAGTGGAAGTTCGTGGATTCGCTCGTGGGCGTAAGTCAGCACGATCTCACCCTGATCGACCAGCACCTCGATTCCACGACCAGTACCCGGCACCCATTGCTGGAGCTGAATCGAGCCACTCTCGAACATTTGGGCCGCCTGAATGGCCAGCTGTTCGCGACTTACGGCCATTTGCACGGCAAGCTCCCTGCCAACGCCGTTTGCCCACATCTTCGAATGAATGCTCTTGAGTACAACGGCGCCCTGTTCGAGCCATGTATCGAACACGGGCGCCTCAAGATCGGCAGGCGAAGTGACGATCCGGGTCGCGGGGACCGGGATTCCGAGCTGTTCTGCGAGCAAGCGCACACGTTCCTTGTCGAATCCGATTGTTGTCGCATCGGTCGGGGGGAGGGCGAGCCGGCCACGCAGTTCGGGCCTGTCGCGGATTTCGTGCAGCGGCATCAGCGACGATTCCGTCGCCGGGATGACAAGGGCAAACTCCGTCTGCGCGAGAGCCCAGGTCTGGAAAGCAGCTTTGTCGGCCAGCGGGCTGGGGCAGCGCATGCGATCGCACACATAGCGGGAATGAAACGCCCTGTGCCCGAAGGATGTGGCGGCAAGGGTCACCGGATATCCGGCACGCCCCAGGCTTTGCACAATGCTTATCGCTGCGCCGCAATCACCATCCAGTACGAGGATACGGCGACTCACATGCTTCTCGTAAGATGCGAGGTCATTACAGCGATCAAGCGGCTTTGCGCTTCCTGGCGGGTAAACGTGTGGTCGGCGTGCGCAATGGTCTCGATCTCAAGCTGGCCGTTGCTGATCAGTCGTGACACGTCGCGTGCCGCGCGATCCTTGAGGTAAACCAAGCCGGCATCGTTCTCCGAATAAATGAGAAGCACATCGATATTGCGGTCCGCAAGGACACGCAGATCATGTCCAAGATCATCTGTCTGCTGCAGCAACCCGAGCCGGCTTCCGGCTCGCTTGAGCCAGGTTGCGCAGAGGTCGCGAACACGCCGGCCGAGTGTCACGACGAGCGCACCGTATCTGGCCCGTCCGGTCAGCAGCTTCTTCCAGCTGGCCCAGGTTCGCATCGATGCGTTGTAGGCCTGAACCTTTGCGGCCACGGTTGCTGGTGCGGCGTCTAGGGAGTCCCCTTCTTTCCAGTAAAAGGCTTGCGGGTTCACCAGGATCTGCCTCGTCATCGCAGAGCCAAGCAAGCCTGCATGAAAAGCTACGTATGCACCTGAGCACATCCCGATCGCGATCACTTCGGTTGCGCCGGTACGGCGGCGAACTTCAGCAATGCCGAGATCGAAATCGCGAACCCCATGCCACGAGTAGGGAGCATTGGGAGACTGGTCGGCCCGGGGTTCGCTCTCGCCAACCCCGCCGAGGTCGAAGCGCAGTACGTGGTAGCCAAGCGCCGCCCAGCGACGGGCCATCCGCACATACATCCGGTTTGGTCCGACGTGGGAATTCGCCCCCATGTTCGGCAACACGATGGCCGTTGCGCGTGGTGTGGCATGCAGTGGCTCCGCGAGAATGCCGAACAATGCCTGATCGGGTCCGAATCGGATTGCATGCTCGCGTACGCTACCAGCGACGTCGATGCTGGGTTCGGCCTCGAACCGATTCGGCTGCGTCGACTTTGCCGACCGCGCATGAGGTTCGCCAATCCACGCCGCGATTTTCGAAAAGGTCTCCGGGGCAGGGGTCGCATAGTGCGGCGCGAGCATCATGTCTGCGTAGCCTGGCCAGTTGACATGGGTGGCCTTCAGCATCGTGGCAAGCTTGTCACTGTCGGCCATGTCGTCGCGACTGATCAGCAGGAGACGCGGAGCCACCGCGGGCAAATGGTGCAAATCAATTGCAGCAAGCTCCGACAACGTGCTGGCCGTCAACAGGAAGCCACCCGCCTCAATGGCGCCTTCGGTCACGGGCAGGAGCTTCGCGCTGACCGGATTGCTCTCGGTCAGCGCAAGCATCTTCATTTCGCGCGCATATGCGTTTCCGCTTTTGAGTGGTGCCCACAGCACCACTCCTGCCACGTCTTTGCGGCGGCTTGCGGCAACGGCAGCCAGCGTTGCCCCCAGCCGCAAGCCAATCAATCCGACATGTTCGCAACCAAGTGCGCGAAGCTGGTCGATAGCGGCATCGATGGTGCCCAGCCATGCACTCAACCGATCGGGATCCTCATCCTGACCCGTGGCGTCGCCAGTGCCTTGATAATCGGCGCGAAGCACCGCGACACCCGAATCGGCCAATGTGTGTGCCAACTCTCGCAGCGGGTGGTAAGAGCACATCAACTCCGAACCGATCGGCGGGCACAGCACTACGCCAAGCGACGTTGCCGGCTCGGCAGGCGGGTGATACCACGCGAATGTTGATCCGAATGCGGTATCGAAATACATGGCATGAGGTAGGTCTCGCATGCGTGGAACCTGGCTTCCCCTGCATTGATGGACTACCGGCTTCTGCAATCGCCGTTCAGCGCCAGCGACCATGGCTTCCTGCTGTTTTGGCCAGATCGGTGCCGTATCCCCCGGTGAGGCTACTATATTATCGCGCCGGGCCATTTCACGAGCGCCTCACCGTTGCAAGTTTGTCGGGTGTCGTGTGGAAGAACGCAAACTTGAAATCAATGGCGTGACGATGACGGCCATCGGTGATCCTGCGGCTGATCTTGTCGTGATCGTGCTGCATGGACGCGAGATGTCCGGCTCCGATCTGGCGCCGTTTGCGCACTCGCTGAACGTGCCGGCGTACTTCGTATTTCCCGATGCGCCACTTGCCATTGCGCGCGGGCGAAGTTGGTGGCCAGTCGATTCCGAGGCGCGCTTGCGCCGCCGGAGCGATGGCCCGATGGATCTCTCGACGATGGATCCGCCGGGGCGCGCCGAGGCGCGTGGGCAGCTGGACGCGTTGCTTCGCCAGTTCGTCTCGCGTCGCTGCGTCCTGGTCGGCTTCTCCCAGGGTGGCATGCTGGCGATGGACTACGTGTTGCACGGTGGACGGGTGGACGCGCTGGCCCTGCTCTCGTCTACGCGTATCGCGTTTGGCGACTGGCAACCGCGGCTTGCTTTCCTGGCCGGGCTGCCGGTTCTGGTGGCACACGGTCGCGCCGATGCCGAACTATCGTTTGCCGCGGGTGAGGGCCTGCGTGATGCCGCGATGGCGGGCGGCGCCGATGTGACCTGGCTGCCGTTCGAAGGCGGCCACGAAATTCCGCTGGTGGTCTGGCGCGGCCTGCGGCACTTTCTGCAGCGATTGACTTGAGGAGGTGATTCGGCGCGGGCCGTTGTCGCGTCCGTCCTCTCAGTCGGCCTCGTGACTGTCCTCGACCACGGCAGTTCGAGCACCAGCAGCGGCGTAGCCCCGGGCAACCACCGCGCAGACCATCAGCTGCAGCTGGTGGAAGATCATCAGTGGCAACACCAGCGCACCGAGGCCGCCGAGCTGGCCGGCGAACAGGATCTTTGCCATGGGCAGACCGCTGGCCATGCTTTTCTTGGAGCCGCAGAACACGATGGTGATCTGATCTTCGCGGCGAAAGCCGGATCGCCTCGACGTCCACGCCAGGGTGGGCATCACCAGCGCCAGCAGCAGGGCACAAAAGGCCAGGGTGCAGAGCAGCGCCGAGGTGGGAGTGTCGCGCCAGATTCCGCCGACCACAGCGGCGCTGAAAGCGCTGTAGACCACAAGCAGGATCGTGCCCTGGTCGGTGAATCCAAGCAGCGGCTTGTGGCGGTCGACGAAGCCGCCGATCCAGCGCCGCGCGAGATGTCCCAGCACGAACGGCAGCAGCAATTGCAGCATGATGTGCAGCACGCCCTGCCAGGATGCGCCAGGGCCGCCGTGACGGGTCAGCAACACACCGACCAGCAGTGGCGTCAGCAAGATGCCGATCAGGTTCGACATCGACGCGCTGACCACGGCGGCTGGCACGTTGCCGCCGGCGATCGAGGTGAACGCGATCGACGACTGCACGGTCGAGGGCAGCATGCACACGTACAGCACGCCCAGGCTCAGTTCGGGCGTCAGCAATGCATGGCCAAGCGGCTGCAGCAGCAGGCCCAGTAGCGGAAACAGCACGAAGGTGCTGGCAAATACGGTCAGGTGCAGGCGCCAGTGGGTCATTCCCTGCACGATCGCCATGCGCGGCAGCTTGGCGCCATGCAGGAAAAAAAGCAGGGCGATTGCCGCGTCGGTGATGATGTCGAAGATCCGTGCCGCGCCGCCCCGGCATGGCAACAGCGAGGCAAGAGCTACCGTGGCGAGCAGGGCGAGCGTGAAGTTGTCCGGGCGAAATCGACGCAGCGGCATGCGCAAGGGATCAATCCTGCTCGCAGCGCGCGCGCCGGTGATGCCGCCACCAGGACACCAGCAGAATGGTCAGCAGGATCCCGACCAGGATCCACAGGCTGGCCTGGCCGCGATGCATCCAGGTCACCAGCCACTCGTGGTTGTCGGCGCCGAAAAAGCCCAGGTAGACCCAGAATGGCACGCTGATCAGCGCCGCGAGGGTATCGATCAGCAGAAAGCGCAGGAACGATACCCGGTGGGTCATGCCGGCGCTGAGGTAGATGGTGGTGCGCATGCCGGGCAGGAAGCGGGCGAAGAACAGCATGCGGTTGCCGTAGCGGTGGAACTTCTCCTGCACCTTGGCGTAACGGGAGGGAGTCAGCACGCGCGCCACGAAACGCCACTGCATGATGCGTGCGCCGTAGTGATGGCCGAGCATGAAGATCGCCGAGTCGCCCAGCAGCACGCCGAACATGGCCAGCGCGAACATCGCATGCACGTTGGCGTAGCCCAGCCCGGCGATGACGCCACCGGCGACCAGGGTGATGTCCTCGGGCAAGGGCAGGCCGGCGCCGCAGATCATCAGCGCGATGAAAACGGCGATATAGCCGTTTTCGGCGAAGATCCTTATCAGATGTTGCAGCAGATCCATCAGTATCCCGGTGCCTGGCGCCGGATCTGCCGGCCTGCAGCAAAGCATGATCCCACAGCTGTACGCCCGGCGCAGGACGACAGCCCGGCTTGAGGCGGAGCGAGTGTGCGGATGCGGGGCATGGCGCAGCTCAAGCCGAAGCGGCGGGCGGTCGCACGCGGGCGGCCAGCAGCGCTCGCAGCTCGGCTTTTTCGGCGCTGTCGAGCACGCCTTCGCGGCTCTTTGCAGTCAGTGCATCGCGACGCTGGGTGGTCGCCTGATCCTCCATTCGTTGCAGGGCATCAAGGAACTCGGCGCCTTGCGCGTCCGCCTCGCCGACCACGCTGGCCGCCATCAGCCTCTGCAGTGACGGATACTCTGGTCGCTCGGCGAAGTGTTCCACCAGCATCGCCGGATTGATGCCGGGGCGTGCACGAACCAGATCCAGCAATTCGGCCAGCAGCTCCACGCCGGGCTTGTCCAGGCGCAGGAAGCGGTACGGCGGCTGCACCTGTTCGGCCAGTGCCGGCTGGGCCAGCAGCAAGGAGATCGCACTGCGTACCAGACTGCGCTGCACCGCCATCGGTCGCTGCACGGCGCGCTGCGCGGCTGGATCCGGCGGCAGCAGGGCGCGGGCACCGCTGCGTTTTTCCAGCTCCTGCGCCATCAGGTCGCGAAATGCCCCATCGGGCAGTTTGGCGATCAGCGGGCGGGCGCGCTCGGCCAGCCGCGCGCGGCCATCTAGGCTGGCCATGTCCACGTCATGGGACAGCTCGTGGAAGAAATAGTCCGACAGCGGCATCGCCTCCCTGATGCGCTTGTCGAAGCCGCCCCTGCCTTCCTTGCGCACCAGCGAATCCGGATCCTCGCCGTCGGGCAGGAACAGGAAATACGCCTGACGACCATCGCGCAGCCGCGGCAATGCCGACTCCAGGGCCTTCCATGCGGCCGCCCGGCCGGCACGGTCGCCGTCGAAGCAGAACACCACGTCCGGCGCGGCGCGGAACAGCAGTTCGGTGTGTTCGGGCGTGGTCGCCGTTCCCAGAGTGGCCACCGCGATCGGCAGGCCGGCCTGATGCAGGGCGATCACGTCCATGTAGCCCTCGACCACCACGATTCGCGCAAGGCTCTGGTTGGCCTGTTTCACCTGCCACAGCGCAAACAGCTCGCGGCCCTTGTGGAACAGCGGCGTCTCGGGCGAATTGAGGTATTTCGGCGATTGTTCCGAGCTCAGCACCCGGCCACCGAACGCGATCACGCGGCCGCGGCGGTCAAGGATCGGAAACATCAGCCGCTCGCGGAAGCGGTCGTACTTGCTGCCCTTTTCATTGCTGGCGACCATGCCGGCTTCGCTGAGCAGGTTCATGCGGCGCGGATCGGTGCCCAGCGACTTGATCACGCCGTCATAACCGGCCGGCGCCCAACCGAGCCGGAAGCGCCGGATCGTGTCCGCATCCAGCCCGCGCTTGCGGCAGTAGGCCTGCGCTTCGGTGTTGCGTGGCAGTTCGCTTTCGTACCAGCTGGCAGCCGCATCGAGCAGGGTGTACAGATCGGTCTTGTCCTCGCGCGGTGCGGCTTGGCGCCCCCCCTCGCGCGGCACGGTCATGCCTACCGTCTGCGCCAGTTCCTCCACGGCGTCGGGGAACTCCAGCCGGTCGTAGTCCATCACGAACTTGATCGCACTGCCGTGCGCGCCGCAGCCGAAGCAGTGGAAGAACTGCTTGGCCGGACTGACGGAAAACGATGGTGAGCGCTCATTGTGGAAGGGACAGCATGCCGTCCATTCGCGTCCGGCCTTCTTCAACGGCACCCGTCGCTCGATCACGTCGACAATGTCGACGCGGGCAAGCAATTCATCAATGAAGCTGTCGGGTATCAGGCCGCGCATAAGCGGCCCAGTTTAGTCGGTTGGCGGCAGGGTGGCTCGCTCAGATTGCGCTAATCTGCCCCGACCTGTCAGGGGGATTGATACATGACGAGTGGAAGGGTGGTGTTCCGACCCGCTGCCGCGACCGACGCGGATGCCGCCGTGCCGCTGATCCACAGCTCCGGCCCGGCGGCATTCGACCATGTGTTCAGCGTGCCCGGCATCGGCGATGCACAGGCATTCCTGCGCCGCGCCTTTGTGGACGGCGCTGGTGAGTTCGGCTGGCGCAATCATGTGGTCGGCGAACTGGATGGTGTGGTGGCGGCGGTGGGGGCCGGTTATACGGGAGCCACCAAATGGCCATTTACCCTGGCCGCGGCGCGGCAGATTCTTGGCCATTACGGCTGGCGCCATGCGCCCGGGGTGATCGGGCGCGGTCTGCGGGTGGAGTCGGTTATTCCGCCGCCGGCGGGCGCGATGTACTACCTCGGCCACCTCGGGGTCAGCCCGGCGTTACGTGGACAGGGCCTGGGAACGGCGCTGGTGGCCCATCTTCTGGCGTCTCGCCCAGTCGGTCATGCAGGCCCGGTGATTCTCGATGTGGCGACGACCAATGGCCTGGCGCAGCGGCTGTATGAGCGGCTGGGCTTCGCGGTGATCGGGGAGCGTCGATCAAGCCTGGTCAATCGTCAAGGCCGCGTTCCCGACCATCGGCGCATGCAACTGCATGGCGGAACCTGAAGTCTGCGTCAGGCGTCAAAGCACCAGGTGGAATACGCCGATGACCGCCAGCATGGCCAGCACGAACAGGATCACGAAGCAGAAGAACAGCACTCTGGCGATCGCGGCGGAGGCGCCGGCTACCTTGCCAAACCCCAGCCAGCCCGATACCAGCGACACGACGGCAAAAACGATTGCCCATTTCAGCATGGATGTCTCCTGCGGTATGCCATTGGTACACACGCCATGCGGCGTGCGGTGAGCCGATGTTGTAACGGGCGCAACGTGAAACCGATGCATCGTGCGGCTTGTTTGCGCCGCTGCAGCGGCGCAAGCTGTGTGGCCAGGTCGGTACGGGAGTGGTGCTGATGGTGATCACGGCGATGATGATGCACCGGCAGCGTGCCATCGTGCGCGCTTTCGAGCGGGGCGCCGTGACCAGCGTGGCGACTGCCCGTACCCCCGAGCAGATGGTGCTGAATCGAGGCATGGCCTGGCATCAGCTGGTGCGCCATGCTGTCTTGCGCTGTCCCGGCGAGGGTCGCTATTTTCTGGATGTGACGAATTGGCAGCGCCTGCGTCGACGGCGTCATCACCTGGCCCTGATCATCACGGCCTCCGTGTTGATCGGCCTGGTGTTGGTGCTGCTGGCCACGCGCGCCCATTGACGCCTCAGCCAGCGAGGCGCGCCTTGACCTTGCCCGAGACCACGGCCATGTCGGCGCGGCCGGCGGCCTTTTCCCTGACCGCGGCGACGACCTTGCCCATGTCGCGCGGCGAGCTCGCGCCGGTTTCGGCGATGGCGGCGGCCACCAGCGCGTCGATCTCGGTCTCGTCCAGCTTGCTCGGCAGGTAGGTTTCGATCACCACCATCTCGGCGCGCTCGATCGCCGACAGATCCTCGCGGCCGGCGGCATCGAACTGGCTGACCGAATCGCGCCGCTGCTTGAGCATCTTTTCCAGTGTGGCCAGCACCTGGATGTCGTCCAGCTCGATCCGCTCGTCCACTTCGCGTTGCTTGATCGCGGCCAGCATCAGCCGGATCACGCCCAGGCGGTGCTTTTCACCACCGCGCATGGCGGTTTTCATGTCTTCGGTAAGTTGCTGCTTGAGGGTCATGACGCAAGCCTTTGCGAGAGGGGCAAAAAGCGATTCCACGGAAACGACAAGGCCGGCGTTGTCGCTCAGGACAACACCGGCCGGGTCATATCTGCCGTGCTTGCGGTGGCTGCGAGAACCCGCGCCAACCGTGTTTCCTGGGTGCATGGCGCCACAGGATCCGCCGCTTCGCGGCGGATCGGGGAAACTCAGTACAGGCGGACCTTGCGCGAGACGTCACGCGACAGGCGACGCAGGTGACGCTTCACTGCCGCAGCGCGCTTGCGCTTGCGCTCCTGGGTCGGCTTCTCGTAGAACTCGCGCTTGCGCGTTTCAGCCAGCACGCCGGCCTTCTCGCAGGTACGCTTGAAACGACGCAGAGCGATCTCGAACGGCTCGTTCTCGCGAACTTTTACGTTGGGCATGGAAACTCCGGGTGGTAATCTGCCTGCGGTTGCAGGACAGTCAAACATGGTGAGCCGCGAATTATACCGTGGATAACAAAGAATTTTCAAAGTCCCTTCAGCTCAAGCCGATTCTGGGCATCGAAACCTCCTGCGACGAGACCGGCGTGGCGCTGCTGCGCTGGGAGCCGGACGCGCCGGGCCGCGGGCTGCTGGCGCATACCCTGTACAGCCAGATCAAGCTGCATGCCGACTACGGCGGGGTGGTGCCGGAGCTGGCCAGCCGCGATCACGTGCGCAAGCTGTTGCCGCTGATCCGCGAGGCACTGGCCGAAGCCGGCCTGACCGTGCATGACCTGGGTGGCGTGGCCTATACCGCGGGCCCGGGCCTGGTCGGCGCCCTGCTGGTCGGTGCCTCGGCCGGGCGTGCGCTGGCCTGGGCGCTGGGTGTGCCGGCCATTGGCGTGCATCACATGGAGGGCCACCTGCTGGCGCCGCTGCTGGAGGACGATCCGCCCGAACCGCCGTTCGTGGCGCTGCTGGTGTCCGGCGGACATTCGATGCTGGTCGAGGTCAGGGCGATTGGCCAGTACACGATCCTGGGCGACACGCTGGATGATGCCGCCGGCGAGGCCTTTGACAAGACCGCCAAGCTGATGGGCCTGCCCTATCCCGGCGGCCCGGCGCTGGCAAAGCTGGCCGAGCAGGGGCGTGCCGGCGCCTTCCGCTTCTCGCGGCCGATGACCGATCGGCCCGGACTGGATTTCAGCTTTTCGGGGTTGAAGACGCAGGTGCTGCTGGCCTGGCAGAAATCGGACCAGGGCGAACAGACCCGCGCCGACATTGCCCGCGCCTTCGAGGAGGCGATCGTCGACACCCTGATCATCAAGTGTCGCCGCGCACTCGAGGCCAGTGGCGCGCAGCGGCTGGTGATTGCCGGTGGCGTGGGCGCCAACCGGCGCCTGCGCAGCGAACTGGCTGCCGCCGGCGAAAAGGACGGCTTCCGGGTGTATTTCCCACGACTGGATTTTTGTACCGACAACGGCGCGATGATTGCCTTGGCCGGGGCGATCCGCCTGGCCAGCGGCCAGCATCAGGATGCCTCGGTGCAAGTCCATCCGCGCTGGGACCTGCAGAGCCTGCCTGCGGCGCTGTAGGAGCGCACCCTGTGCGCGATGCTCTTGGTTTTCGATGCGCCAAAAAGGCATCGCGTACAGGGTGCGCTCCTGCAGGCGACGCCGCATCACCATTGTGAGCGGCCGGGGAGCAGGCCCTTCAGCTCCGCTTCGGTGAGGTTGCGCCACTGGCCGACTTTCAGATGGGCCAGCTTGACGTTGTCGATGCGCACGCGCCGCAGTTGGGTGACGCGGTAGCCGAACGCGGCGGCCATCAGCCGGATCTGCCGGTTCAGGCCCTGGGTCAGCACGATCGAGAAGCCGAATTTGGCAATCCTGCGTACCCGGCAGCGCTGGGTCATCTGGCCGTGGATGCGCACCCCCCTGGCCATGCCGGCGATGAATTCGTCGGTCACCGCCTTGTTCACCGCCACCAGGTATTCCTTTTCGTGGTGGTTCTCCGCGCGCAGGATCTCGTTGACGATGTCGCCGTTGCTGGTCAGCAGGATCAAGCCTTCCGAATCCTTGTCCAGTCGCCCGATCGGAAAGATCCGCTGCGGATGGTCGACGAAGTCGATGATGTTGCCGTCCACGCTCTGGTCGGTGGTGCAGGTGATGCCCACCGGCTTGTTCAGCGCGATGTAGACCGCCTGCTTGGCCGACGGCGTGGTGGCCAGGATGCGCGCCTTGACGATCTCGCCGTCCACACGCACCTCGTCGCCCTCCAGTGCCTTGGCGCCGGTGGTGACGACCTCGCCGTTGATCGTTACCCGCCCGGCGAGCAGCAGTTCGTCTGCCTCACGGCGCGAGCACAGGCCGGCTTCGCTGATGTATTTGTTGACGCGCATGCAACAGCACTCGTGTAGGAGCGCACCCTGTGCGCGATCGCTTTTTTGTCAGGTTTTGGAAGAGCATTCGCGCACAGGGTGCGCTCCTACGGGGATTCCTCAGGAACGCAGTCCGATGCCCCGCTTCAGCAGGTGCAGCGCCACCAGCGACAGGCCGACCACGAAAGCCAGCATCACCGCGAACGCCGTGCCGATGCCTACGTCGCTGATGCCAAGCACGCCGAAGCGGAACGCGTTGACCATGTACAGGATCGGGTTGATTCGCGAGATCGCCTGCCACGGTTCGGCCAGCATGTTGACCGAATAGAACACGCCGCCGAGATAGGTCAGCGGGGTCAGGATGAAGGTGGGCACCAGGGCGATGTCGTCGAATTTCTTCGCATATACCGCGTTGACGAAGCCGGCCAGGGCGAAGATGGTGGCACCCAGCAGCACCGACAGGAAGGTGATCAGCGGGTGCACCACCTGCAGGCTGGTGAAGAACAGTGCGATCAGCAGCACCAGCAAGCCGACCACCAGACCGCGTGCCACCGCACCGCTGACATAACCGGTCAGGATCACCCAGTTCGGCATTGGCGACACCAGCATCTCCTCCACCGCACGGCTGAACTTGGCGCCGAAGAACGAGCTGGAGATATTGGCGTAGCTGTTGTTGATGATGCTCATCATCACCAGCCCCGGCACGATGTATTGCATGTAGGTGAAGCCGCCCTCGATGGTACCGATGCGACTGCCGATCAGCTTGCCGAAGATCACGAAGTAAAGCGTCATCGTGACCATCGGCGGAATCAGGGTCTGCGTCCAGATGCGCACGATGCGCATGATTTCGCGGCGGGTGATGGTGTACAGCGCTACCAGGTTGGTCGAGGTGCTCATGCCGTCTTCTCCTGCTGAATCGGCTCAAGTCGACCGTTTTCGACCAGTCGCACGAACAGTTCCTCCAGCCGGTTGGTCTTGGTGCGCATCGAGTTCACCGTGATGCCGTTGTCGGTGAGAGCGGCGAACAGCGTGTTGAGATCCTGTTTGCGCGCCATCTCCGCCTCCAGGGTGTGGTCGTCGATGCGCCGCAAGCTGATTCCGGCCACGGTGGGCAGTTCGGTGGGTGTCTGGGCAAGATCGAGCACGAAGGTTTCCACGTCCAGGGTCGCCAGCAGGCGCTTCATCGAGCTGTTCTGGATGATCGTGCCGTGGTCGATGATGGCGATGTTGCGGCACAACTGCTCGGCCTCTTCCAGGTAATGCGTGGTCAGGATCACCGTGGTGCCGGCGGCATTGATGCCGCTGACGAATTGCCACATCGATCGGCGGATCTCGATGTCGACGCCGGCGGTCGGTTCGTCCAGGATCAGCAGCTTCGGCTCGTTCATCATCGCGCGGGCGATCATCAGCCGCCGCTTCATGCCGCCGGACAACTCCCGTGCCTGATGGTGGGCCTTGTCCCACAGTCGCAGCTCCTTCAGGTATTTCTCGGCACGCTGCGCCGCGATCCTGCGCGGAATACCGTAGAAGCCGGCCTCGTTCACACAGATGTCGAACGGTTTCTCGAACTGGTTGAAGTTGATCTCCTGCGGCACCAGGCCGATCAGCCGCATGGCTTCGTTGCGGTGCTTGTTGACGGACACACCGAACACCTCGGCATCGCCGCCGGTGGAATTGACCAGCGAGGACAGGATGCCGATCAGGGTCGACTTGCCGGCGCCGTTGGGGCCAAGCAGCGCAAAGAAATCGCCGGGCTGCACGGTCAGGCTGATGCCCTTGAGGGCCTCGACGCCATTGCGGTAGGTCTTGCGCAGGTTGTCGACGACGAGCGCGGGGGTGGGGGACATGGGCTGCACCGTGGGGGTCAAGCCGCTTATTATACGGGGCTGACCCCCGCCGTTCGGCTTCGCCCGACGCACACACCGTTCCGGAAACCCCATGGCCGACCACTTCCAGCTCCGTCTCGTCGACAGCTTCATGCTCGCCCCGGCGGTGCGTCATCTCGTGTTCGAGCGGGTCGACGGGCAGCCACTGGCATTTCAGCCGGGCCAGTTCCTGCAGGTGCACTTTCACTACGACGACGGCACCGCGACCAAGCGCAGCTATTCGGTGGCCACCATAGGCAATGGCAGCGCGCCGGGCAGTTCGGTGGACGTTGGGCGGATCGAGATCGCAGTGAGCTACGTCGAGGGCGGCGCCGCGACCAGGCTGCTTGGCGAGCTGGAGCATGGCGGCGTCATCGATGCCAGCGGCCCGTACGGCCGCTTCTGTCTGCAGGCGGCCGACAGCCATCCGCGCTACCTGCTGCTGGCCACCGGTACCGGTGTCACGCCTTACCGCGCGATGCTGCCGCAGATCGAGACACTACTGGCCAGCGGGGATCGCGAGGTGGTGCTGCTGTATGGTGCCCGCAGCGAGCAGGAGCTGCTCTACGGCGAGGAG